>DADI01000013.1 GCA_002494975.1 Euryarchaeota archaeon UBA556 | reverse complement strand
GGAACATTCGGCCTCGAAGAATTTTTCGTGCCAACAGTTTTTATTCTTGGTTCAAGCATAATGATTGTTAATACTATAATCCGTTCTTTCTTCATGGATCCTCTGAAACAGGCGCACCACAGCCATAGAAGTAAACAAATTAGTCAGCAAATGCGTGAGGCAAGAATGTCTCGAGACACAGCTCAAATAGATAAAATGCAGAAATTACAAATGGAAATGATGCCCGAACAAATGGCGATGCAAGGTGCCATGATGAAACCAATGATGTTTACTATGATCTTTATTATTGGGATATTTAGTTGGATGGCAGATACTGTTCTTGACTTCAGAGTTGATTACGTTAGTTTACCTTGGCAACCTATGTGGGGCTTTGAAAACAAAATCATGTGGGTTTTCCCTGCTTGGATTGCAACATATATTACGATGAGTGCCCCTCTTGGAAGAATTGTAGACAGGCATCTTAAACTATTGAGGTATAAAACTCATCCAGTAGTGCTTTCCGGAGAATTAATTCCCGAGCCATTACTATATCTTCTTGAAGATGATAAATCCAAGTCAAGTTCTAATAACCGTACTCGCCGTAGTCAAAGGAAGAGAGCAGGACCAAGAAAAACAGGTATCCAATCTCCTGAATTATCAAGGAGGGGCAGCGGTAATCTACATGTGGCCCCACCTCAAAAAGGTACGAAATGTCCTTCTTGTAATTCTGATTTAGTAAATAGAAATACAAGAGGATTATTGCGCTGTGATATTTGTAGAACAGAATGGAGATGATTCTTTGGTCAAAGTCACAGTTAGTGGACCACCGGGGAGTGGAACTTCTACATTAGTAAAGAGAATTGCTAATAATCAATCTTGGAATTCACTCAATGGTGGCGATATATTTCGTTCAGAAGCAGCCATTAGAGGGCTAACTGTAGGGGAATTTAGCGATCTTTGCAAAAAAGATCTAGATGTGGACCGTTCTTTAGACGCGATTCTTAAAAAAGAGATTAAGAATCCTCAAGGTTCGGATATCATCGAAAGTCGCTTGTCAGGTTGGTGGGCCCATTTAATGGATATTGAGTGCCTTCGAATATGGGTAAATGTTAGTCCAGAAGAATGCGCTAGAAGAATCCAGAAGAGAGAGGGTGGTGATTTCCTGACTCAACTTAAGTTATCCCAGCAAAGACAGATGGACGATAAAGAAAGGTATCGAATTCTTTACGATATAGATTTAGATGACATGAGTCCTTATAGCCTCATCATAGATGCTGATAACATAGATGCAGATGAAGTGTATTCTCTTGTAGATGCACGTTTAAGAGGAGATTAGTATGAACAGAGTAATTTTTGATGATAATGCGACGACTAATCCTAAGTTTGGTAGCATTCCATTGGACAGGTCTCTAGACGAACTTTTAGGTTCAGGAATTTTACTAGTTAAGAAACCTAGAGGGCCGACTAGTCATCAATTGACTGCTTGGATAAGAAATGTCTTGGGTATAAAGAAAATAGGTCATGGCGGAACTCTAGATCCTATGGCTACAGGATTACTGACAATATTGTGTGGTCGAGCTACAAGACTTACTGACATAATACTCAAGGGAGATAAACGCTACATCTCTGTGATTCGTTTTGGCAGAAACATTGACTCTTTAGAATTAGAATCACTTTTAGCGAGTCTTGTTGGCGAAATATATAATGTTCCTCCTAAAGAATCTGCAGTTAAAGTTCAGGTTCGTACAAGAACTATAAGTTCTCTACGTCTTCTTGATTTTGATTCAGAATCTCGAATCGCAGCAATAGAGATATCTTGTGTTGCCGGAACCTATATTCGGACATTAACTAGAGACATCGGGTTGTTGTTGAATACATCCTGTGAGATGTTAGAACTACATCGAGATAAAACTAGTATATTCGATGAAAGTATGGCTTGTAATATGCATCAGTTGGTTGATGCAATCTTTCTCTGGAAAGAACATAATGATGAAAGAAGTTTGAGAAAATTACTAACACCAGTGGAATCAATATTAACTAAAATACCTAGTATTACCATCAAAGATGGTGCTGTTGCTGCCATGACTCATGGAGCTCCGTTAGCCCGACCTGGCGTAGTAAACGCTTCTTCTAAAATTACTTCAGGTTCGCTAGTTGTAATCAATAGTATGAAAGGAGAGGCAGTTGCAGTAGCCGAAATAAATATCGATATAGATGATGTTTCTGATATGAAGAAAGGACAAGTAGCAGTTGCTAAAAGTGTACTAATGCCCACGGGAATTTATCCACAAAATTGGTCAAAACAGAGCTAACTAAACCATTTCATGTTCTTCATAAACCCATTCTTCTGTTTCTAAACGAATTTTTAGTTTCATCATAATCTAACACACACCACCGGTTCAGTTCCATCAAGAAACTGCGCGCGGTATTCTTCTTTCGAGATTATTTGTGGTATAACTATTACCTGAGTTTTTTACATTATCAGCCGAATGCATCCTTATTTTGGCTTTACTTTCTTTTATTGTATGGTTTTTTTATCTTACTCGGACTTAATTGTAATACAGCTATCGAAACTAGTATCACTACTATGGATAGAATAATTACTATGGGTTCTTTATCTAAGTTTAATGAATCATCTGATGAATCTATATCCGGTAGTGAAATAAATATCATCATCTCCTTCAGATTATTATCTTCATTAGATTCTTCAATGGAAAGAGTGCTATCGACGACAATTCTAATTACATTGTCTTGATCATTTCCAGATAAGGCAGTGTCACAAATTGCGCTGACGAGAGCACCGGGCTGTAATGTGTCAATTTTCTTAGTATCGACTAGTACTTCGTTAACATAGCATCTTACATCAATTTCATTAGCACTACCTCTTCCTTCATTTCTAATATAGGCATAAATTTCAACAATATCTCCATCTCTTGCATCGGAAATATCTGCTCCATTTCTCTTAATGGTTACTGATTCTATCAATAGATCAGGTTTTGCTGAAACATCAACCATAATACTCTCAGTAATTTCATTCATAGTGTCGTTTACTACAATACTAATCGTGTGTAAACCAGAATCTATAGGCTTTAAAACTAAATTATTTTGTTCATCTAATGTTGCCCATGATTTACTTGTAGTAATTACAAAGTTATCTGAATCTGGGTCATAAATATCAATAGGGATTATTAGTGTGTCTCCTAAATCAATGTAGACAATAATTGGAAGCCCTTCTATAACTGGCATATCTGAAACGGAACTTACAGTCACGGTAAATATTCCAGTCCATACGTTATCTTGACTTCCACTATTATCATAAACATTGACCGTAATTCTACTTTCTCCTGACGCATCAGGAATAGTTTGTAATTCGATAAAATTCAGATTCTGTTCTAGGCTATACATTGAACTTACCGAGACTATTGATTCATCCGAACTTGTCGCTATTACGGTTAAGTCACGTCTTTCAGTCATATCGTCTTGACAAGGTAGGGACATAAGAAATCCTCCTTCATCTTCAGTCATCTGTAGGTTAGCGATATTTTGACAACTTGGTGAGTAATCATATTCTAATTCAAAACCTCCACTTATTGACATTGAATCAATATGGGTTATCGTAGTTTCTGTATTCCCATCTGATGACCATTGAAACCTCGATGCGATACCGATTACAGTTTCACTATTGTCTAATGGAAATGCGTGCCCAATTGGTACACTAAATGAGAAATAACCAATGTCTATTGGGATAGTTTCTACTAGATATTCTCCGACCGCGAACTTCAACACACTTGCACTAGAAAGTCCGTTAACTGATCCAGTAATCCTCCCATTCACAGTTAGTTCTGGGTTATTTACATCAACTCTTGCATATTCAATACATCCATCTTGTATATCTATCCTGATATGTTGCTTTTCCGTGGGGTTGTCCAACAAATCTCCTGACTGTTTTGGCGAATAATCACCATCTATATTGTCTGGTAGCACACCTATAGTATAATTACCAGTTGCATAAATATGAATTCTCCCTAATTCCTGTCCATAAGGTGCCTCTACATCGAAAGTCCAGTAAGAATCATCAGAGCCGTCAGGAGTTAGCCCACAAGAATTAATTGTTAATCCTTGAATTTCACCATCATATGGTGAGATGTCAATAACTGGTGGTTTTTCGATATTCAGTTCATGATTTGCTTTAATATTTTCAAAAGAGTACCATGGCATGTGATACTTAACTCGAACTCCCAAAGCATCTAATCTTACTTCTGAATCATCATTCGTGCCTTGTGATACATAATCGATAGTGAATTGTGAATTGACAATTTTATTCCAGTCCCAATCAAGAATATCATCCATCTCAATAACAAGGGGATTATTCATTCTGAATACTCCTGATGAGGTATGTGCAAATTCTCTGACTAACTTATCCGGTCCATTATTTTCTAGAATTATTCTGACAGTATCTTGATACAATGCATTTGGTATCTCAAAATGCAACAATAGGGAAACATTTTCAATTTCTTTGTCATACAACCCTGTGTAATCGAAACCACCTACTGTTATTTCTGGGCCTTTAGACCAACTATAGTATGAGTCAGGTTCACCTAAACTATAATTTGAACCAGTAGGGCTACTGCTCGCCCAAGATGTATGTGTTCCGAAATTATCTGGCCTCTCGTGAGTGAAAGACAATTCACTATCTGCAACCATGCCAATGGTATAATCTGCAGGATTGTTAGTAAATCCAGAGGTGCTAGTAATTTCCCATTGGTCAGAATTCTCAAAATTCCCTGCAGGTAATAGATCAATAGATTCAGATGCAATTACTGTATCTGCTTGGATGATTGGTATTATTGGAGCAATCATAAAGATTGTAACGAGAAATACTGCGAGACCGCCCACCTTCGTCATTATTTAGTGTACGAACTAGACCACCGCTTGAATGCGTTGGTGTTGTGATTCTCATATGCGCTGATTGGAACGCTTGAAATACATCTCTACTCTCGAGTGATTACCAAGATGGCTGTGATGGTGTAGAGGTTAGCACGGTGGGTTGTGGTCCCGCCGGCCCGGGTTCAATTCCCGGTCACGGCCCCATCTTGGGATATCACACTTCATCATTCGTATTATCTTCTAAATCGCTAGAGGAAATATGGTGCCCCATTTTAATTCCTTTTGTCTTTAGATAATGTATATTTTCAGATCCTACTCCTACAATTAATGGAACTCTTTCAAAGACCTTAATTCCTAAATTTTCTAGTTTCTCAACTTTATCTGGATTATTTGTTAATAGTGAGACATGTTTAATTCCAAGGTTATCAAATATTATTGATGCTATGGAATAATCTCTAGCGTCACCAGGTAAACCAAGCATCAGATTAGCATCTAATGTATCTGCGCCTTTGTCTTGTAGATTATATGCCTGTATTTTTGCATGTAAGCCAATCCCTCTTCCCTCTTGTCTAAGGTACACTAAACAGCCCCAACCTTTCCTTTGTATCTCTTCTAAAGTATATTCTAGCTGTGACCCGCAATCACATCTGGTACTTGCAAAAGAATCACCAGTGATACATTCTGAGTGTACTCTGACTAATACGGGGTCAGGTCCAGACATGTCTCCAAGAGTTAAAGCAACGTGATCTAAACCCGTTGAACTTTCATGAAATATTCTTATCCGGAATTCTCCATACTTTGTAGGTAAACGTGCATCTGCGGGGACGTCTATTTTTTCTTGAATTTCAATCTTATTTCCAGACTCCATAAATATCCTCTCCCTGCTATTTTCTAATTTTATAAATAAATTCTCCTGAATTTTCATCCAGGCTAATCAATTTTACACCTAATCTGTCACATAACGCTGGCATGTCATGTTTAGTTTCAGGGTCATCACATAATACTTGAATAATAACCCCTGAATCTAACGTATCTAATAATTTCCGTGTTTCATGTATGGGGACGGGACAAAAGAAACCTATCAAGTCAAGAATAATTTCTTTATCTTCTGAAATCGATTCAGACATTTCTTCCCCTCAGGATTCAACTATTACTGGCTTAACTTTACGGCCATTATAGTCACGGGCTTTTATCACGTCAATTACATACGCGACTTTTGCAACATGAATCTCAACTTGTGATTGTTCGTCTGATTGAGTTATTTCTCCAACAACTATCTCTGAGATTTTTGCTAATTTTACTATCCAATCTGCCAAAGCTCTTTTCGTTAAATCGTTTTGACCTATGTCAAGATTAATTCTAACCATACCAAATGGATCAGCTACTTCATCCCAATCTTCTCTTTTCCTAACTAGATCTCTGTCTATTCCTTCTGGAAGAGATGGTGCTTCAACAAAAGGTATAGTTAAACCCCAGGTTGAGCAGATTTTCTCTACACTACCCCTGTCTTCCTTTGATACCAGGCTCCAAGCTTCTCCTTTCCGCCCCATCCTTCCAGTTCTACCAATTCGATGAACAAATGATTCCGTATCATCTGGTAAATCATAGTTGACTACAACTGTAATTCCATCTACATCTAGTCCTCTTGCGGCTACATCAGTAGCTACCACAATTTTCTCTTTACCTGATCGAAAGTCGTTCAGGAGTCTTTCTCTCTTGTTTTGTGGCATGTCTCCATGTATTCCTACAGCTTTCATCTGAAATTTCCCTAATCTTTCAACTATCACATCTACCATTCTCTTAGTGTTGCTGAAGATTAACATCTGCCCATCTTCTGTCATATTAGCAATAATACGTCCTAATACCCAGAGTTTGTTAGCTCTACCAATTCTCACGGCATACAGATCAATTTCTGGAATATCTACTTCTAAGTCATCACTCATTACATGTTCTGCGTTAACCATGAACTCCTCAGCAACATTCAGTACTTCTTCAGGGAATGTTGCACTGAAAAGTAGAGTTTGACTACGATTCGGCATTTTTTCAATAACCCATAGGATGTCTGGAAAAAATCCCATATCTAACATTCTATCTGCTTCATCCAAACAAAATATAGAAATATCTTGTAATTTAAGATGGCCTTTCTTACTCATATCAATGACTCTTCCTGGAGTCCCTACGACAATATCGCAGCCATCTGATAGTTTTTTCGCCTGTTTTTCAATATCAGTTCCTCCATAGACTGAAATTATTTGTAAGCCTTTTTTACCTTGCAGTAAATTCATTTCTTCCGTGACTTGTACTGCAAGTTCTCTTGTCGGACAAAGAATGAGGGATTGAGGTATTCCTTTTTTTTCACATTTCTCGAGAATTGGTATCCCGAATGCTGCTGTTTTACCTGACCCAGTTTTTGCTTGCCCTACAATATCTCTTCCTTTTCTCGCGAATGGAATTGCATCTGCTTGAATCTCAGTAGGTGAGGTCCATCCTCGAGATTTAATTGCATCTAAAATTGTTGATTCTAAATTCCATTTTTCAAAGATTGACATTTAATCGCCTCAGAAGGATTCGGATTCGCTGATTTCCTTCTGAAGTTCTCCCATCCAGTACTTTTTACAGTTCTCTTTTGTTAGGTATTGTTCTTTTGAAGAAAAGTTATGGTTGAAGTGGCCCTTATCTGCCGATGCAAATTGATCATTTGTCTTTTTGTGGAATTTTTGTAGAACATGCTGACGCATGTATTGTTGAAATTTTAGAGACTTTTGTCTATTGATTCCATTCGGTGTAACGCCCTCCCATAGGCGCTCAAATTGTTCGAGTTTCTCATCAAACTGTTCACTCATCGTAAGTCCTCTGGTTTTGGCCGACTTGCCTTCTGTTTATCATGTTCACCCTTCGGCTTGTCCGGCTTAATAGGCATTGTAAATTCCTGTATGTCTTCATCATCGACTTTTTCGACTGGCGCTAAAAATCTGTTTTTCTCTGTTTCCGTGCCATCTAACTCTAGATCTATAGATAGAGCAGCAAGGCGTTTTCTGAGTGCAGGGTCTGTTTCTTGACGAAGCAGTTCGGCCGCACTTTCTCTTAAACGATCACCAGTTAATATGATTGAAAGCTGATCAATGCAAGCCTTTCTGAGATTCAAGTCTTTTGACCTTGCTCCTCTTAGTATCATATCAGTAACTCTCGGGCTCTGCATGTCTAACTTTTTCATAGCCCGGATGACTGAATTACGAACTTTTGTATCTTCATCATTTAGTGCATTTTCTACTAGTATTAATGCGATTCTTGGTTCTGAGTTTGCGAGAGTGACTAGGCATTGTGATGCATTCCTTCTAACTTGTGCATCTTCATCTTCTAGAGACCATCCGATTAAATCCCATCCTGTAGAACCCCCCTTAGCTGCAATATTACGTAGGATTTTTGACCCTCTCCTCCTCAAATCAACTTCCTCTTCTCGGATTAATTCATCTAAATGTAAACAACCGCTTTCAGGCCATGCAATGCTGGTTAATCTTAATGCTTCAAAAGCACTTTTTCTATGAATTTTGTCTTTGTGTCTTAACTCTCTTCTTAGAATATCTTCGCACCCGGACGGAAATATAGGGGACATTTTCTGAAGTGTCTGCATGGAAGTTAATCTGACATCCAAATCATTATCTTGTAATCTATCGGATAGATAAATCATCAAATCAGTATGCAACTTTAGTGAGAACCCCGGCATTACTTCCAGCCCTGCGATTCTTATTCCAGGATCATCATCATCTAATGCCTCTAGTAAAGTTTCATGAGCCTTCGGTATCAAATTCTCATAAACCCTACTTAATGCCCTTATTCCGTCAATTCTTCTTACGAAGCCCCCCCCATTAGTAAGTGATAATTGTAATTGTTCAATATCTCCAGATGCTAATTTTAGGATTTCATAAACTGGAATTCTTTGCCATGCACCATCTATTGGTTGAAGCGACCTGATGTCTAGTTCTACTGTTCTCTCTCTACTTTCGATTACTTTACCAGTACGTGGATCTCTTGCAACGTACTCATTTGCCATAAACAATCGTAAGTCCGGATGGGGCACTCATTATTCAAGTGACGGTATTAATGTTTACAAATTATTTAGAAACAATCAAGTCATATCACATAGTCTGGGATTTTGTAAATATGTCTGATGGCTCAATTGATGAAATTTCTCGTTTGCTTTTCGTGAGTTTTTCAGAATCAAACCAAGTTGAAATTTCAGACATGATTCGTTTTTGGTCTCTCGAATTACAATGGATGGGACCCAATGATGCTAAAATAGCAATCGATAAATTATCTGAATCTGGATGGCTGATAAACGACAATAATCTTCTTAAATCTGCTGAAGGTGTCGAAGAAATCCAACCTAAATTAGGTTGGAGGCCGATATATCGGCTAATTTCAAATCCGCCGATTTTTGTTTCTGATGATAATATTATTTCAAAAACTGAAGAAACAGTAGAATCTCAGATAGTTGTTAATGTCATTCAATCAAATCCTCAATCGACACAGGTGATTGACAGGCCACCTGACCGATCAGAGGGTAATATCCCCCAATTGATAAAGCTAATTTCTCATCAATCCAGGCTTGAGAATAGGGAAGTAGTTAGGAGGGCACAGAGAAAAAGACGCTCCTTAGGGCCGGTTACTCTCTGGATGGCTTTAGCATTAGTTGCCAGAGAACAAGGATTAGATATGGTTGAGATTGTTTCTGTTATTGAAACAGTTTAATTCTCAAGATTTGATGTTTTAACCTCTGCAGCTAATAACCCCGGTAAAACAAATAATGCCAATATCAGTGAGAAGGCTACTGAAATTGAACTAACAATTCCAAAGTCTTGTATGACTGGAATTGGCGATAATTTCAGTACTAAAAATCCACATATAGTTGTACCTGCTGACATAATCAAAGCTGTACCTGTTGTCGCATACATATTTCTCATAGAATCCCATATTCCCAATCCTGAATTTCGATTAGCCTCAAAACTTCTCCATACATGTATGGAATAATCGATTCCTAATCCTACTGTCAATGCAGTAATCATAATAGTCAAAACATTCCAATTCAGTCCTAGAATTGCCATAGATCCAACCACCCATGAACCTGCTATTCCGACTGGTAGAATTACAACTAATGATTGCCCCAATCTTCTAGTCAATACAAATAATACAAATATAGATACTAACAAACTTACTCCTGTAGATTCAACCTGTGAGACAACTAATCCTGAAAATATACTATGTATCATCATTACTTCACCGCCGATATGTACTTCTGCATCAATATATCCATCATTTTCGAGTTGTTTTGCTTGTTTCTCAAACTCTTCAGCTAAATTAGAAGTCTGTTCACTTGTCTCTGCTATGACGTCTACTCTAATTTTCAGATATTTCAATGAAGAATTATCTTCGGTCAGTGCAACATGCATTGAAGTTCTTTCTGCCCACGTTTGACCTCGTAGAGGTTCGCCGATTGAATCATTAAGAAGTAATGAATGAATTGCTAATGAAATGTCTCCCTCTTCAAAGCCATCACTAACGTCCAATTCTCCATCAAAAATACCTAGGTGATAAGAATCTCCAAATGTTGAATCCATTTCAACTGCATCTCTCAATATCGGGTACAAACCATCGTATGAGGGTCTTTGTGAGTTCGTATTTATCGGCGTCACTACATCAGGTATAGCTGATATTCTTATGTCTAAGAATTCTAACCCTCTAAGTATATCTCTTTCACCACTTAATGAGTCCTCGCCTTGATTCGGCTCTATTAGTATAGTCACAGATTTCCATGCAGCAGCATCATATGAATCATAAATGTCAGATCTGACTTCCATAATCGGCATATCATCTTCAGACAAGAAGTCTGTTAATTCGAAACTGGTGTCTAACTTTGTCCCTGCTAGGAACACTGAACTAGTGGTTAATAAAACGACTACTAATAGTATACGAGCAGTATTTCTTTGTTGTATTCGAGTTGCTATATTAGCAAATTCTGAAACATTAATAGATCTTCTTTTCTTAATCCCTGTAGTCTTTTCTACTACTACATGTAATGCACCGACTGTAACGGTACTGGCAATAAATGCGCAAACTACCCCTAATGCTAAAGTTATGCCAAAAGTTCGTAGTGGGGGTAGTGGTGATAGTGAACTAGCTAAGAAAGCAGAAACAGTAGTGATTACTGCTAATGTCAACGCCACTCTGATAATTGAGAATGACTTAATCCATGCATGAGCTGCAGAAGAAGTATTTTCTTTTGCTTCTTCATAACCTCTCTGTAGATGTATGGCGTAATCTATCCCTAATCCAAATACGACCGGCGCTACTGCCACTTCGAGTATTGAAAATGGTCTACCTAGGATGGTTATAGTCCCATAAGTCCATATCAGAGCAGCAGAAAGTCCTAGCAATGGTGCAGCAATCATCAAAAATGATCGGAAAACTATTGAGAGAACAAATACTACTACTATAATTGCTAACAACAGTAACCAAATGAAATTATCTAAAGTAGTATCATTTATGTCATTACTAATTAGGTCATCAGAAATCACTCCATAATTTATTACCGAATTTTCATCACTACTGATGTTTTCACTCAGATATTCTCTTATTCCTTTAGACAAATCTTGCCTCTCTTTAGAATCAAGACCTCCATCGACTTCTATTACCCACATTGCGCTTGATGCTATAGGGGTAGATGATCCACCCTGCCCCTCTATCCAATCACAAACTCCAATGTAATCAAAATCTTTGTTGAGTAGAGCGTCTCTAGCAAATGTTGCAGATGCTATTGCTTGGTCATTTCCTATTACATCAGTACACTTCTCATTTTCATTAATTATTGCAGTGAGTAAATCATCCCATTCTTGAAAATTTTGTATGGTTCTACTCTGGTTATCTCTTTCTTTGAGAATATTATCCAGAATATTTGCAACATTTATGTGAGATACGATATTTTCTCCAAATATCAAATTAATATTTTCCAAATCATTAGCCATTTGCTGTAAAGCACCTATCTCAAGGACATTAGCTCCTTCCTCACTAGGATTTACTTGAACATATATTCTATTTGGTGTACTTGTCATAACTAAGTCCATACGTTCTTCCGCTTCTTTTGCATCATTTTCCGGCGCAAATGAAGAAAGATCGGTTGTGAATTCAGGTAGTGGAAGAAGTGCGGAAGCGGTTATTACAGTTAATAATAAACTCACAAAAAGGATTGCTGGTGCCAATCTACTGAAAATTTCAGCGAGCCTTTCTTCACTTGAATCCGCCCCCACCATTGCTTGCCCGAATCAATGTCGGTGTTAAACTTAGACCGCTACATGGACCAGAAGGGTCCTGCATTCAGAGGCAAGCCCTCAAAAAGGAGTGTCGAGTCGAGCGGTTGTCTTATGCCAATCAAGGTGCTAAAAAACGAAGGAACCGAACTTCGTCTCAGAATTATCGGAGAGAACCATTCAACCCTGCAATTGTTCCGTTCAAGATTGAACGAGAGTAAGGATGTAGAATACTCAAATTATTTCCAAAAGCATCCAGATTTGGATGAACCTGAACTGTACGTTCGTTGTGTTAAAGGTAAAAAAGCAGAGAAAGTATTCCGTGACCTTTGTGCAGGAATTAACAAAGAATACTCCAACCTCAAACTCTAAGCGTTGTTGTAATATGGATAATCAGTCCATTGAAGAATATCTTGGCTTTGGTTCAGGTGCTGTTGAAGGCCATGGTATTGGCGGAATTTTGAAAGTACGTGTAGAAGACTTTAGAGTAGAAGAAGTATCATCAATCCCTGCACTAGATCCTAAAGGAAGATTTACTGTAGTCAGAGCAACATTAGTCAATTGGGAAACAAATAGATATCTTAAGAGGCTGGCCAGAGCGTGTGGGATAAATCGGAATCGTATATTTTCTTCTGGATTGAAAGATAAACGTGCAATTACTACTCAGTTACTAGTGATAGATGCTCCTCAGAAAAGAGTAGAGGAAGTAAGTATCCCAGATACGACATTAGAAATTTTAGGTAGAACTCACCAAAAGATCGGAATGTCTGATCACGACGGGAATCGTTTCGCAATAACTGTAAGGGGGTGTTGTGATTCAGATGGTACACCTCTGGAAGGAAAAGAGGCAATGCGGAGAGTATTAGATTTAGTATCTAAAATGTCAGATAAATTAGGTGAAAATATATTTCCTAATTGGATAGGCCCTCAGCGTTTCGGTTCTACTAGGCCTGTGACACCAGAGGTAGGGCGCGCAGTTGTATCCGACGATTTCGAAGAAGCAGTAAATTTGTATCTTGGAATGGAGGGTCTAAATGATGGTGAGGAAACCGATAAAGTCAGAACTATGTGGCGCGAAACAAAAGATCCTGAAAAGTGTCTTGAAATCATTCCAAAGCATCTAGGTTACGAAAGAAGTATGTTAGAAAGCTTGCAAAATCAACCAGATAATTGGGTTAAGGCGTACAAAACGATGCCGGCATCATTACAATTGTTAACTGTACATTCTTTACAATCTTTAGCATTTAATCATGCTCTTGCTGGCCGACTTAAATCAGATATTAGTTTAGTTGAACCTGTTATTGGTGATTTAGTCGCACCTATTTTAGCTAGTGGTAGAATTGATGTCGGCAAATTATCTGAAGTTAGTGAAACAAATTTAGAAAGATGTAGGAGGAACTGCCATCTAGGCCGATTAGCTGTAACTGGGATTCTGCCAGGTAATGATGTAATAATGGCTAGTGGTAAGCCAGGAGATGTTGAGAAGAAGGCTTTAGTAGATACGAATTTAGATTCAATAAAATGGAGAGTTTCAGCAATACCTCGTTTAACAACTAGTGGCACACGTAGGCCATTATCTGTGATGTTTCGTGATTTTTCTATAGAAGAAGTACCTGAAATTCCAGAATCCTCTGTATCAAAACGCTGGGAGGCTGGGCCTAAAAATAATGATTTATGGGATTATGAGGGTGCTAATCTTAGAGTCAAATTCATACTACCTCCTGGGACGTATGCGACAGTTCTAATGCGTGAATTAATGCGTTCACCTTTAGACCATTATTGACTAAGGCTTAAGCAACTTTTGAAATGAACTAAAGTCGTCCCATTTCTAATGCTTCTATTTGTCCAACTAGTGGATTTACTGATCTAACTCTTTGTTCGAATTCATCTACAATGCCTTCTCCTTCACCAAGAACTACTTGAACTTCGATGAACATCATACCAAAGGCTAGAGGTTTGATTTCTACTGCTTGAACTTCCTCAAAAGAATCAATCATATCAGCCATCGACTGATAATCAGGAGATCCATCTTCAGGATTATTGATAGTTACTTTATATTTTACAACGACGTGACCCATAATTAACACCAGTTTCAAGGTCCTTGGAATCCACAATTAGGGCAAATGTAAGGAACAGCCTGTGTACGACATTGAGCGCTTCTACCGATTGACTCTCCACAATCAGGGCATGGGAATGCAGTGCTTTTATTGTCCACTAGAGGTACTCCTGATGAAGTACATACTTCTGCTCTACTTGCCATATTATTTCCTCGGATGAAGCCGGCGAGCCACCACCCCTTTTTAGGCTTGATTGAAGAGACCGAATAGAAAATACTACTCAGTATGCTGTTTTAGGTCTCAGACAGGTCATTTTGTAAGTAATTCCTTGTTGCAGAGTTCAGTGGTATAATGGGCGAAGAAGAATTGACCTTGGAGGGTGAGCAGACCGACTTGAAAAAATATGTAGAAGATGCGGGTGGTATTCACGGTTTAAGGGAAGTCCACAAAGTTAGAGGTTGGAATAATATCCAATATGGCGCGGGGCTTTCCGCTAAAAATACACCATCTACTAAGCTTTCAATGAATAAAGCATTCATTCCTCCTGGTGGTATAGCTAAGGCGCATATTCATGTAGATTTTGATGTCATGGTATTTTTACTCAAAGGAAGCGTTAGACATGAGTTCGGTCCTGGTTGTCGTAATTCCGTAGTCCACAGTGCAGGAGATATGTTCTACATCGAGCCAGGACTACCTCACGAGGTATTCAATTGCTCAGATACCGATTGGGTTGAAGCTATAGTTTCTAGATCTGATGCTTCAGAATGGCAGAACATAGTGCCTTACGATAGAAACTCTGAATAATATTAATTTAAAATTTAGGGAAAGGCTGAGGTTTTAATTCCCCAGCCTTTCCTTTACGTATTTCTGATAGTTTAATTTATTTCTAAATTTAAGCCATCATTTCGGTTGCTTTCTTAGCACCCATCCATGCTACAACACCGAAACCGATCTTGTTAATCATGTCTGCAATGTTGTAAAGAACAGCCATTTGCTCTTGATTTACATTCTCTAAGATTCCAACCTCTGGGCTGAATAAGTAGCCTATTGGATAAATAATCCATCCTACTACAATAAACCATCTTAGAGCGTTTGTAGACCACATTAACTCAGGTGCTATTTTACTATTATCTACTCCCTTACCTGTTGTCCATGGTGTTCCAGTTGCTATGATAATCATAGCCCATCCCATTCCTCCAAGAGCTAATGCAAGATATCCGTTCATCAAGCCAGCTTCTCCAGCATATCCGAAACCAATCATTATTAGAGCACCTAGGAAACAAATTCCAGTGAATCCTAAGCCTGCAACCTTTGAATCAGTGATTGCACCTTTACCTACTAGACTTGGGAACTTTAATGCCATGAGTGGAACTGTAATAATCCAGTCCATGTATCTGTAATGAATACTTACAACATTGTGTTCGATGTAAACTCCTCTCATGTAGTAGTAGTGCATAGCAGCAATACCTACAATCAATGCAGAGATTGTCATAGTTGTTCTAAACTGTGGAGCAACATTGTTTCTTTCAACTATGAAGAAAACAAAAGCAGCACCCATTGCAATGTAACCCACGAAGAATGTGAAAAATGTTAACATCTGTAGACTAGAGTATTCTGTTACACCGTCACCAAATGGATCAGCAGGGTCTATTGTTCCTGCGCTTACTGTTTGCACTAGCATTAGTGCAAGCATAGTGGCTCCAACTACCATGGCATTCGTTCTTCGGCTTATATTAGATAATCGTCTTACATTCATTGATTAGATTCTCCTAATCACTACCAATAAGTGAGAGGTATATAATATGTTGTTATTTAGATATATAATTTGTGCCGGATTGAGGCGCAATGAATTATTCTGATTTTGTATATTTCCTAAAGCCAATTTTTGAGACTATTTGATTCTCATCCTCTTCTTCTATGACTATATCTAAGTCCTTTAGATGATCTTTTAGTTGCTCATATGCAGTCCTTCCCTTTGCTTCTTTTCTTACCTTTGGCAACTTATTTCTGCATACTAAATATGTTTCTGATGATGAACTTCTAGATGCTGTCGGTGCATATCTTTGTACACTAGAAAACCTCATTTTCGCCGCATTTATTAATCCTTCAATTCCTACTCCTTGGAATATTTTTGTTACAAAAGAACCTCCTGGAGTTAGTATTGGCATCGCCGCATCTAAGACCATTGTAGAGAGTTCAAGCGATATTGCCTGATCTGTATCATATCTCCCAGTTAGTCTTGGAGAAATGTCGCTAATCACACAGTTGAGGAAATGTCCTTCTAATTCTTTATCAATTTGTTCTATTGTTTTAGGATTTGTTATATCGCCTATTAAGATTGTAGAACCTTCTACGGGGGACGTTGAAAGTAAATCTACTCCTATCACATAGCCATCATCGCCTACTTCTTCTACCGCAACTTGTGTCCACCCACCTGGATGGCACCCAATATCGAGAACATAATCTCCTTTTCTTATGACTTCAAACTTCTCTTGAATTTGCTTTAATTTGTAAGCTGAACGAGCTCTATAGCCCTTTGATTTAGCCTGTCTTCGCCAAGGGTCGCGGCGGTTTTCTTGATACCAGCGCTTACTCATCTGTGAGTATCGTCTAGCCTCTTAGTTATGAAGTGGGACCGTTTAGGATAGTTCAGATGAGAGAAAAATCAACGTTCTACATTTCATTTTTTCTATTTTTTATGATTCTTAGTTCCCCAATTTCAATCGCTGAAGATGAAACCAATGATTGGTACGTAGAAGGCGGAAATTCGGTATTAATGGAACACTATACTGCAACATGGTGCGACGTATGTGCAAAAATTGATCCATGGATTAGTAATTTTGTAGATGATCGTGGCTCGCGTTTGATTAGGATTGCTTTACATGATCCAGTGAATGACCCTCTAGGCGATTCTATTACATCGGAGAGACTTTCTAATTTCCCGGATGGTCAAGACTTAGCTCCATCTTTCTGGTTTGATAGTGATAACCAGATAAAAGGTCTAGTTGCACCAGTAGATTTAGACAGAGCTCTTTTGAATTCAGAGAGTAATCGCGATTCAGACACTTCGATTTCTATTCTAGTGTCTAAAGATGAAATAAATAACTCACTCAAATTAGTAGTAGATTTCTTTTCGGAAGATAATATCAGTGATTCACAAGCAAGTATTTTTCTGTTAGAAGATACAAGTATTGACAAGTCATTAGCCACTAATGGTATTACTTGGCATGAGGATGTAACCAAAGGTTATGTAAATATAGATATTCTAGAGAATCACTCTAATGGCGACATATTAACCGATTCTAATTTTAACTCAGGTTTTTCTAATATTTCTATAGTCAGAACATCTGATGGATATACAGTTAATTTAGATTATATTTTATCTGATGAAGATATTAATGATATTTCTATCGCTGCAGCGCATGAGTATACTGATGATGGTCAAAGATCTACATTAGGTGCTGCATCTCTTCTATTGGGGCAGCCATCAAATAATGATGGGATTAGTATCTTCATACCTTTTATCACTATTACAATTGTTTCTGCTCTGATTTTATTTAAAGACCGATTTCTTTGATTAATTCTTTTACTGTATGCCTTATCGCATCTTCTGACTGCATTTTCGGTTTGAAATTGGTTGAGAATAAATATTCTACATCTAGAGAAGTTTTTGGAACATCTCCTGCCCAACCTCTATCTCCACCTGTATATTCGATAGATACATTTTCTAATCCACTTTCTTCTACAACAATTTCTGCAATTCTTCTAACTGAGCATGTATCTCCAGTGCCTAAATTGTAAAGCCTGACTTTTCCCTCAGCATTATCGATTAAGTGTACCATGGCTCTTACACAATCTTCTGCCGACATATACGATTTTTCCTGTAAACCATTGCCTAAAACTTCTAATCTATTTGGGTCCTTTTTGAGTTTATGGATGAAATCAAAAATCACGCCATGCGTGCCTCTAGGTCCTACAATATTTGCAAAACGATTTATCCACGCCTCACCACCAAAAGTCCCACACCATGAGCTAATTAACGCCTCTGAAGCTAACTTAGATGCGCCATATAATGAAATTGGCAAAACTGGACCATAAGTTTCTGGTGTTGGCATGACACTAGCTTCGCCGTATATGGCACTTGATGATGCGAATGAGATTCTTTTCACGCCATTATGGCGCATTGCTTCCAAGACATTATATGTTGCAATAGTTCCTTGTTGTAGGTCAGTATCTGTTATCTCAGTCCCTAATCTAATATCTGGATTTGCAGCCAAGTGATGTACTGTTTCTATTCCATTCATAGCACTTTTTACAGCATCTAAATCAAGTAAATCTGCTATTATAATTTCTACATTATTTGTCTCTGAATGATGTTCTAGAAATTCTTTTCTTCCACTACTAAAATTATCTAATACTCGAACTTTCAGACCTTTTGAAACTAAAGAATCTACTAAATGCGACCCAATGAAACCCGCTCCTCCTGTAACTAATTCCATTCATATCACTCCTGATCTATCCATTTTCCTGTATCTTTATTCTTTTTCAGATAATATATGGCTATCACGTATCCGATTAGCGATATATGTGCTACTGTACAGAATGGACAAATGTGAGGCGCCCCTTCAACTTGAGTCAATTCAATACCGACTAACAGCATTACAAAAGGCAAACCTGCTAGTGATGCAAACCACGAATAATTCAGGTAATTTTCTGCCCACTTGGCGTGTCTATCTAGGTACAATGATAGGCTTAAGAAAATTAATAATGAGAAGGAAGCGATGCCAAATATGCCCCATGGTATTCCAAATAAATTATTCCAATTCGGATCTCCAATTACTGAACCACACTGTACTATTCCTTCTGATGAGCAAAATGAAGTAGTTCCTTGAACAACCATTTTATTATGGATGATATATGTATAAGTTGAGGAAATTATTCCAACACCAGCAAATCCTAATGATGAAATTAGAAGTTTAGTGGTATTGAGAGGTCCTGTGAACATGAAATAAGTACTCATCAAAAGCCCTCCGATAAAGGCTAACAATATAGGGTCAGTTAATGCTTCATTCATTGAGAACCACCAACTACTCTCTGCATAGCATCTTCAATGGATTCTCCATTATTTTCATATTGATTCCAAGCAACATAACCATCTGGTTTTAGGATTGCTAGGAAAGGAGTACCGCTAATTTCCCAATCTTTCATCATTCCACTTGTAGCTTCAACATAATCCCATTCATGAACAGTTCCGGGCCGATCAATACAATTATTTCTTCCTGAATTACAACCGTCTCCATCATTCTCTCCCGTTCCATAATTAGTTTTATCACGGAAAGCTTCTATTTCCATGCGATTACTATCGTGGCCACTAATAGAAAGTTCTACTGCTACTGTAATGAATTCTACATCACTAGACCATTGTGCATAGAGGTTACTCATTGTTTCTCCCTCATTCCAACAGTAAGGACAATCTGTATCGATGAATTGAATTAATATCCATTCGCCTTGTTCTCCTTCATCCCATTCATAATCAAAAGTATCTGATAACCTGAAATTCTCCCAACTTGCTCCACTATAAGCATCCGAACTAAAATCAGGAGCAAGCTCACCTTCACTTGGACCTATAGTCGCAGGTGGTGCAATGATTACAACTAGTATCATTATTGCTGTAAGGATAGATCCTATCGCAAATCCAGCAATCATTCTGACATCATCGTCTCTTCCTTTAGGTGCCAAGGATTTCCTGCGTCTCGCCATATTATCAATCCTCCGAGGCACTCATTTAATTTCAGCAATTCGTACACTTGTTCTGGTCATGTACATTAATATTTTTCAATTTGATGTATTTTTCTCATAATTTAGAAAATTTCAAATTATGCTTAATTGAGAGTCTTTGCATAATGGATATGCGATTATTTCATTTGGTCATACTTAGGGCACTAGTTCGTGAACGATGTACCTGACGACCCGGCCGGGTCGCTTAACTCAAGTATTGGTGCAGATGATGAGGTTGTGTTTTGGGAACGTTTCTTTGCAGGTTTAGCACCCCTAAGAGATGCTTCATTCAACCTTAGGGATTCAGTAATGTCTGGTCCTATGGGACAAGTATATGATAAAGGGTCTGAAGTTACTGATAAGACTTTGAATTTCTTCTCTGGTGCCGCAGTACGTTTAGCAGAACTAACTTATTCTGCTGTTTTGAGGAGTCCTGGATTCATAATTGCCTTACTTCTTTTGTCTACAGCATTGATTGGTAAAGATGCTATGGATTTCGAACAACAGATAAATGGCGATGTAGAAATATATCTTCCAGATGGTGCAGATTCTACTGAACTACTTTTGGACGTTAGAGAAGCCCCTTGGGCTACCGATATTTTCATACTTTACATCCAAACGAATAATGCAGCAACTGGGAATAATGAACATGGTAATGAAAATATCACGGATGCAGCAGTTCTTCAACAATTATCTTGGTTAGAAGGTGACGATAAAAATAGTGGGAAGGGGGGTTACCAGTCTGGACTAGATCCATATAAAGACGATAGAGGGGAAATTGATGGCGTAATATGGATTCTTTCACCCTCTCAAATCATTAAAGAGGCAAATTCTTCAAGTTATCGGTTTAATTGTGCAGTAGAAAAATATGGTCTACCTACAGGACAAAATGACGAATGTGCAGCATCTAGTACGAATCCGAATGAAGGATATTCTATACCCGATGAACAAGAAAGAATTGACAATTTAGTGGATCAAACTGGTTCATTATTAGAATCATTTGTTAGAGACACAAATAATGACGGCATTTGGGATACTGGCGTAATAGTAATGGGGATATTATTCGAAATGGAGAATACCGATATCCCCCCTAGAACAGACGCAAAAAATGGTCTTATCAAAGATCATAAGGCCTTTATCGAATATGCAAATACACTAATTTATGAAAAATCAGAGTCTAATTGTGAACTTTGTGCCCGCACCTATGAGAATCCAACAACCACAATGGATAGAGATAGGCTAGACGATATTCCCGATAGAAAAGCCGTAACTATCACAGGTTTGACGCCAGTTCTTCATGATGTTTCAGATTCTATTTATGATGAATTAGTAGATACTATGTTACCAATAAGTGGGATTCTTGTCTGCCTTACAATGTTATTTCTTCACAGAAATCCAAAGGTGATAATTGTGGGCGGTTTACCTATTGCGATGAGTTTAGCTGTAACATTTGGTATAATTATGATTAGAGATATCATGTTAACCCCTATGATAATATCAGCAGGTCCCATACTTGTTGGATTAGGTGTCGATTATTCATTACACTTAACTAATCGAATAGAAGAAAATCGTGTAGAAATAATTGAAGAACGTTTGGAAAAAGCGTGGGCTGCTAATCGAGATAGTTTACAAATTGAAGATATTGACCCTTGGGACCCAATGATTAGTCTTACTGCCACAGTTAAGGCTGCTTTGACTACAGGTAATGCAATTTTCCTTTCAGCATTGACTACAATTATTGGTTTTAGTGTCTTGACTTGGACATATTTAGTCCCTATACAACCTATGCGGACAGTTGGAACAACTCTTCTTCTTGGAATATTTGTTACTTTTTTCTTTTCAATGATTATGGTTCCTGCTTTAGTTGAATTATTAAGGTACAGAAAAGGACCTAGTAAGATGTTCGATGCTCTCTGGAATAAGATTGGTCTGATTCCAGTCCGTTCTACTCTTTTGGTCCTAATAGTTGCAATCGGCTTCACTATTGCGGGAGTTTCAATATTTGCGCAAACAATGGGGCAACAAATCAGTGCAGGCCCCGATGAAGTACCTCCAAATCTTGAATCTTACGAGACTTTAAGAGAATATAGCGCGGTCTTTGAAGGGGGTCAAGTAAATATGTTCATTGTGAATGCAGAAGAAAGAGGTTCAGTAAATGGGACTGCTGCTATAAGGGACATACCAATATTGGACTCTATCGAAAAATTACAAGTTCTTGTAGATAATGTGCCTGAAACAGATACAATCAGTTTAGTAAATATTCTCAAAGCCATACACGTAGATGTTAATTTATCTGGTTTAGAAATTTATGATGAGAGCCTTTGGGATATTTTACATGATGAATGTTGGGATAAATCAAATCCTGTAGAAAATCCTCTTAGCCCTCAATGTTGGGCATATTCAGTTTCTAGCAGAGAAGATATGGTGAATATTGCATTTGATACACTTTCTCCAGAAATCCGTTCTATGCTAATGAATGCAGATGAGGGTAATGGAGAGACTAAAACTTTAGTTTATGCGAATCAACCTTACATTAATCTTGCAGATGCAACTCTTCTTCGTAATTCAATTGACGATATACTTCAAGGAGAAGATGAATGCATAACAGTCCTCAAGTGTACAGCAATTGATGTAGATAATACTTACAATTCTCTTCTAACAGGGGGTTTACCTGTTTCCATAGATATCAATGCTGGGATACACAAAGCTCAGAGTTCGACTACTATTTGGACTATGTTCATTTTATTGATCACGATGGCTTTCTTATTCCGTTCCCCAAAGTTAGCTATTTTTACAATGTCTGCAGTAGCAGTAGTAGTGCTATGGCAACCTCTGCTAATGAGATTTGGTAATGTTGGCGTTAACGTATTTACTGCAATGATTGGAACAATAGTTTTCGGTATTGGCGTTGATGACTCTATTCATATTGTTGATCGAATAAAAGACGAAGGACAGACACCTGCAGGTATCGTTAAATCTGTAGCCAAAACAGGACAAACAATATTCGAAACAACTGCAACTACATGTGCTGGTCTCTCAGCTGGGTTATTCGTTTCTATTCCTGGTCTACAGAACTTCTTCGTCCTAATGATGGTATTACTAATACTTGCTTTATTGGCAAGTTCTATTCTTTTGCCTTCGATAATAGTATTCCAAAAAGAGTTTACTTCACGTATAATGGGCAATGGACCTTGGCTTGATTTTGAGGACAGTGGGTCTTTGGAATCTACATCGGTACTAGATGCAGTTATCTTCAGCGAAGATTAATTATTTGATAGTATCTACTATTATGGTTTTGTGAGGGTGCAGGGAGTAAGCCCCTTTCTGTTCACTTTTCAGCTGGTCACATTCAACTTAGCATCCTACCTGTCCCTGTTGATGCCATACAGGACTGCTTGGACTTGCTCCAGCGGGGTTGTTCGTTCCATCTACAATCAGGCAATCTCTTCCTTGCGGATTCATCGTACACGCCTGATGTAGTTCGTTTCTATTACAGAGCCGACCTTCCCAGATCTCCGACGTTAATCGGACCGCTTGCATCTTGGAGAGGGGACTTTCCTCAGTGTCGTACACTGTCAGTGACCCTCCTGCTCCCTCATTACTCCCAAACGCTTTCTTCGAATGAACCCCTCGGTTCTTCAATTTCATCTAATTCGGACATTTTCTATTGGAAAACATCATTGCGTGACTCCTTTTCGAAAACGTCATGGATAGTGTCGAGAGACTCAAGTGTGAGGCAGGTATTGCCGCTTGTGATTTCATTAAGGATGGTATGAAATTAGGCCTTGGTACCGGTTCAACAGTTCGTTACACAGTCATTGAGATTGGAAGAAGAATCTCTGAAGAAGGACTTAATGTTGTAGGCGTACCTACAAGTGAAGCCACTAGGGAATTGGCAGAAGAAGTAGGTATCCCTATGATTACATTAGCTGATTCAGGAGGCCTTGATTTAGTAATTGACGGTGCTGACGAATTCAATAGTGAATTTTCCTTGATTAAAGGTGGTGGTGGTGCACTAACTAGAGAAAAAATAGTTGCACAATCTTCTGAATCAATGATTGTAGTAGCTGACGACAGAAAGCAGGTTGAAATTCTTGGAGAATTTGATTTGCCAGTAGAAGTATTACCATTTGAATGGAAACGTACTAGGGACCGTATATCTTTACTATGCCCTGGTTCTGTATCTTTAAGAGTTGATTCTGAACCTTTCGTTACAGATAACGGATGCTATATTCTCGATTGCAATTTTGGTCCCTCGATATCTGATCCGATATCTCTAGAACAGGACTTGTTAAGTATTGCAGGAGTGGTAGAAGTAGGACTTTTTGTCGGCATTTGTGACGCAGTAGTCTTGGCTTCAAATGGCGGCGTTTTGACTTTAATCAATCAATCAGGGCGTCTGAATCAATAATTTATCTAGCCGTTGTAATTATAGATAAGTGCTAAGTCGCGAGGCTGGGTCTGTAGCTTAGTCAGGTAGAGCGTCCGGCTCTTAACCGGAAGGCCGCGGGTTCGAACCCCGTCAGACCCGCCAACAATTAGCTAGGCGAAAGCAATGTATTTGCTTACCCGTTGTAATTATAGAGGGGTGCTTTGTCGCGAGGCTGGGTCTGTAGCTTAGTCAGGTAGAGCACCGGGCTTTTAACCCGGGGGTCGCGGGTTCGAACCCCGTCAGACCCGCCATGCTCATCACCATTTTTTTGGTGATTTGTATGGCTTATCCCCGGGCATTCCAATTAGTTAGTAGGGAGGATTTGATATCCTAGTAGCCCAACGCACAAACACGGAGTTTCGACACACATGGTTAAGGAAATATGGATTGACGATATTCTTTCTGGACAATATGATGACCAAGAAGTAGAATTAAAGGGTTGGATTCATCGTTCAAGAGGTTCGAATAAGATTCGTTTTATCGTAATTAGAGATTCTACTGGGCACATCCAATGTGTTGCTAAAAGAGAGCCATTGGGAGATGAGTTCTTCGATGAACTAAAAGGTTCTTTGATCGAGTCAAGTGTTATTTTGAAAGGGATAGTTAAATCCACAGATAGAGAACATGGACATGAAGTTCAGATTACAAGCGGAGTGATAGTTGGTTCAGTCAATCCTGAGAGGCCATTTCCAATTACTGAATCAGCAATGGCTGAGGCAGATGGCGGAGAAACTGAATTTCTATTAGATAATCGGCACTTATATCTCCGGACTAGCAGAATGACTACTATGTTGAAACTCCGATCTTCTGTATTTGGAGCAGTTCATTCTTATTTCCGTAATCGAGATTTTATTGAATATCAAGCGCCTAACTTCGTATCTGGTGCAGTCGAGGGTGGCAGTACTCTTTTCGAAGTACCATATTTTGGTCGCAAAGATGTGTACTTAACTCAATCATGGCAACTTTATGCAGAAGCAGCAATGCCCGCTCTCGAAAGATTGTACACTATGGCACCATCCTTTAGAGCGGAGAAATCTCGTACCCGTCGTCACTTAACTGAATTCTGGCATGCAGAAATGGAGATAGCATGGGCGACTAATAATGAAGTTATGAAACACGGTGAAGGAGTAGTTAGACATATTGCTAGCACATTATTAGATGAAAGATCTGACGAATTATTATCTTTAGGAAGAGATCTAGAATTAGTATCTCGATATGCTGATAATCCGTATCCAATTATGCGTTATGATGAGGCGATAGAGATATTACAATCGAAAGATGTAGATGTTGAATGGGGCGAAGATTTAGATTTCACTAAGGAAAAAATATTGACTGCTGATTTTGAAGTACCTCATTTCCTAACTCACTATCCAAAAATTGCTAAACCTTTCTATCACAGACAAGATCCAGATGATCCAAAGTATGTGCTTTGCCATGATTTATTGGCTCCAGAGGGATATGGAGAAATTATTGGTGGTGGTGAAAGGACATGGTCAGAAAAAGAAATTCTCGAGCGTCTTGATGAAGAAGGAACACCTAAGGAACCATATGAATTCTATATTGATACTCGCCGATATGGTGGTGTACCTCATGGTGGATTTGGTTTAGGTGTAGATAGAGTATGTACTTGGCTTTCAGGTGCAGATCATATTAGAGAAGTAATTCCATTCCCTAGAGATAGTCGAAGAGTCACACCCTGATTTTTACTAAATTATTAGTTTTTCATAACTAAAATTACACGAATCACACATCGAATGCCATATACGAGAAACATTGCTCGAAGGTGCATGGACAGTGACTGGCAGAGCATAGATTTAGCCAACCCTACTGAAGAACACAGAATGCTTAGGCAGATGATTCGCGATTTTGTTTTGGAAGAAGTTGAACCTCAAGCGTTAGAACATGATAAGCATGAGAAATTCAATCAAGATTTATTCCGCAAATTAGGCGATTATGGTTTGCTAGGAATCAGTGTCCCAGAAAATTATGGGGGTTCAGGCATGGATGCCACTGCTGTTGCAATTGTAAATGAAGAATTGTCTTATTCTGATCCAGGTTTTTGTTTGGCATATCTAGCTCATGCTCAATTAATGGTAAACAATCTAGCTCACAATGGTAGTGATGATCAAAAATCTAGAATTTTACATAAAGTATGCAGCGGTGAATGGATTGGTTGTATGGCTATGAGTGAGCCAGGATATGGTACAGATGTATTGGGTATGCAAACAGTTGCAGAGCAGGACGAAAACGACAACTGGGTGATAAATGGTCGGAAAATGTGGATTACTAATGGTTCAATCGATGAAAATAGTACTCCTGCAGATATTTGTTGGCTTTATGCAAGAACTGGTACAGACTCCAAAGGACGTGCCGAAATTACAACATTCTTAGTTGAGAAAGGAACGCCTGGATTTTCAGTAGGGCAGAAAATTTATGATAAAACAGGGATGCGTGCATCGAACACTGCTGAACTAGTATTTGACAATTGCATAGTTCCTCCCGAAAATGTAGTGGGTAATCCCGGTGAATCCATGATTCATATGATGAGAAATTTGGAAATCGAAAGAATAGGTCTTGCAGCAATGTCGCTAGGAATCGCCAGAAGAAGTCTTTCAGCAATGAATCGTTATGCATCTGAAAGAGAAGCATTCGGCTCGGAGATTAGAGATTTTGGTCAAATACAGCGTCATATTGGTGAGTCTTGGGCGGAATATCGTGCCATGAGATCTTATGTTTATGACACTGCTCGTAATACTGACTTGTCTAAATCAGGAAATAGGTTGGATACCGATGGAGTAAAACTATACGCGACTACTGCAGCCAAAAATATCGCAGATAGAGCGATTCAAGTTATGGGTGGATATGGTTATGTTGGCGAATATGTGGTTGAGAGACTTTGGCGAGATTCTAAACTTCTCGAGATAGGCGGTGGCACTTTAGAAAGTCATCAGAAGAACATCACAAGAGATTTAGCTAAAATGCCCGAAAAAATAGACGAATAGTTACTTTTTTGGTAGTCCCGCCCGGATTCGAACCAGGGTCGCCGGGACCAAAACCCGACATGATGGACCACTACACTACGGGACTAGTGGACTCTTCGAAAGACTCATCCTCTTTGATTATGACGGGACACGTGGCCGGTAAATACAAGTCAGTAGCAATTACGCAAAGGGTATGCTTAAGGGTCGTGCAGTGGTTTTAGCCATTCTAATGATGACTTCGTCGTTATCTTTAGTATTAGTTAATGAGGTGCCTTCCAATATCGATATTTCTGAAGATAAAATATTCACCAGTTCAGCTGAAGAAAAAATCCCTTCATTTCCTTCCCCTGGTAATCCTTGGATTGAAGAATCTATTTTTTCTAGAGTGAGTTTAGGCGAAGAAAAAATTAGAGTGACTGTGATAACTTGGTCTCTTGCTGAATTAAATCATTGGCAATTACTGAATGATGCCTTAGACGAGCAAGCAGGGGCCAAAAATGGTGAAACATTCCAGAGTTTCGATCCCACCTCAGGTGAGATTGATCATAGAACCTTTTGGATGTCATCAGATATTTTTCACAAATTACCCAGTGTCCCTGGAATAATATCAATATTAGATGCTCAGAATAACCCTGAACCATATGATACAATACCATTCGAAATGCCTGATTTTGAGCCAGAAACAGTAAGGTCTGGGGAAATACATGGTGCAAATGATGCTTGGGATAGAGGCTATACAGGAGAAGGCATGATTGTCGCAGTTGCTGACACAGGTGTCGATTTCGCTCATCCTGATTTAGACGGGACACAAGCAAGAGTTGACGATATTCGTTCTAATTGGTCCGGCTGGCCAATGATGTTTGATCACAATAGTATGTATTCATACTTAGTAAATGGTCAATCATATCCTAGCTCTAATACTTGGTATGCAGATACTTCAACTTTGGATTATGATAATAATTCAGATGGCTTACTGGATATATCTGGTTACAATATTTCTGGCATTTCTGTATCTCTCTCTGGTATCTACCATTTAGGAGAGCACCCTGACTCTACACTCCGTTCGAAAATGGGTACTGATGTTCCAATAATAGTTATTGATGAAGATCTATCTGGAGTTTATGAAACAGCATATGTTGACATGAATGTCGATGGAGATTTTAGTGGCGAAAAAGCAATTCGTCCTGGTGCTGAAACTACCGGTTTGGATACTGATGGAGATGGTTTATGGGATGTTTCAGGTGGATTGGTATATTGGATTTCCGATGGAATCAATGGTGTGCCTTACGGTGAAACATATTCTATTAGGCATGGTTACCAAAATCGAATATCAGGACCTGGTAATTTGACATTGTTTATGTTAGATTCTGGTAATCATGGAACTTTATGCGCCAGTGCGATTTCTGCTCAAGGTGTAGTTGATGATGGTAGTGTCCTAGGAATGGCGCCTAATGCAACTATAGCATCTATAGGGAACCATTACTCAGGTGGGCACTCACTTGATGCTTGGAGGTGGATTGCTGAAGGAAATGATGGTAAATCTGACACCAAGTATGATCAAGCTAATATCGGTTCATTTTCTTTTGGTTACTCGAGTATAGATGAGTCTGGTGCTGACGGTTATTCTCTATATCTAGACTGGCTAACAAGAGTGTATAATGATGAGGCGTCATATTCTGTAGCAATAGGTAATGGGGGCCATGGTTTTGGTACCACTAAAGTCCCAGGAGCTGCTCATGGGATTTTCTCAGTAGGTGCATTCAGCTCTCGTTCTAGCGACTCTTGGGGCCAAAGTGCTCCTTGGTCTAATAGAGGACCCAATGTAGTAGGTCGAATGGACCCAGACATAGTTGCAGTAGGTTGGGGTGCAACCGGTGATTTACCCTTAAATCTCAGAAACAATGCTAATTCAGCCGTTACTACATGGGGTGGTACTAGTTTGGCGACACCAATTGCTGCAGGTTTACTAGCTCTAGTAGCAGAAGCATGGCAAGAAAATCAAGGTGAATATCCTGATTCTCAAACTTTACGAGATTTTGTTTTATCAACTTCTGATGATAGAGGGTATGAATCATTTATTCAAGGCGGTGGCTGGTTTAATGCCTCACGTGCAGTTTCTACTTTGGAAGGCGACAATGGGAGTTGGTGGTTAAGTCCGGCTCAATGGAATAGTGGTACATTCCAAGGAAAACATAGAGACGCTAATATCAATTATATGTTCCCTGGTGAGTCTCAATCTGTCGATTTAGAGTTCAC
Source organism: Euryarchaeota archaeon UBA556 (assembly GCA_002494975.1). Classification (GTDB taxonomy): domain Archaea; phylum Thermoplasmatota; class Poseidoniia; order Poseidoniales; family Thalassarchaeaceae; genus MGIIb-O2. The sequence goes on along the minus strand of DADI01000013.1, from coordinate 6,295 downwards.
TAACCATGGCGATACAGACCTTCTATTGAGGTACACTTCAACTGTATTTGATCCGCTTCTACATGAAGTAATTGTCTGGAACAGTACTGGAAATGGTAGTGAATCAGGAATCAATGATACTTGGGATGGGCATCAGGGAGATAGACCCGATTTACTGATCCCTCTTCACATACCAGATAGTATACATTCACTTCCTGAAGATACTAGACAACTTCGTGCTCGGGCAACTATCGAATATTCTGCCTTCGACGGTAATATGGATAAAAATAGTGAAGAAAGGGTAATTTTACAAATTTATAGGTGGAGTGACAATGATGGTGACGGGATTTATGTTGAAGATTTTGATAATGATTCGATGGTCGATTCAGAGGATTGGACTGAATCAAGTGAATTAGAAGAAGTAACTTATTGGGGTTCAAATGGTCCAAATGCTGAAGTTAGAGTAGGTAACCCTTTCGAGGATGCTAGAGATGGAATTTTCCTCGGGGTTTGGAATTATAATGGTGATTTATCAGATGATCCTGTCCGAATAGAAGTTGATTGGACTGCATTTGGGAGTGTAGATGAAGATTGGCTATCATTGCCATCTAGTACAGTGGTCAACGCTAACAGTAGTTCCACTGTGACTATGAATATTCAAGTTCCTATTGATGCAGAATCCGGTCTTCACCAACATGGTGTTCTAATTGAGTCATATGATTATACAAATCTCACTTCGTCATCAATTTCTCATCGTAATTGGACATTACCTGTCGTGACTAATGTACCTTGGTCAGGGCCTTTTGAAATAACTCCTAAACCATTAGATGGAAACGTATCTAATCAAACTCTCTATGACGAAGAATGGATTAGCGGTGCGACAAGGTGGAATTGGCGTGCTGAGAGTGGTGATTGGCGCTTCTTAACCGTAGATTGGCCATCTGAGTGGGACACAGGTGGCACAGTTATTCTAGATGTAGATTGGGATGATAATCCCTATACTGATGTGGATATATTATGGCTAGATGAAACCCCTCATGGTTACTCTGCGGATGATCCTGATTCATACGGTGATTCAACATTCAGCATAACTTCTCGCTCCGCAAATAATCATGCAGGAAGCGGTAGGCATAATTGGGGGACATATACTGATACGTCCAGAGAAGTTTTCACAGTTCCTGCGTTAGCGGGAACTCATCAAATGGTACTCCATACTGCACTTCATGGTGTTTCTACGAATGATAATGCATTGAACATTTCAGTGGGTTATGTTGCTGCTGAAGCGGATGGTTTTTCTCAGTCAGTTAGTGATTGGTCTGAAGGAAATGGTGTCGATGCAGTTCATGTAGTTTCTACAGTGCCAATGGATGTAGAATCGGTATCTGCTTATGGTTGGACTCAACCCATATATTTCGATAATGAAACCGCTTATCAAGACGTTTCTAGTGATAAAATGACCTCTTCATGGTGGCATAATTTCACAGTGGATGAAGTTTCTGAACTGAGTATATCTATGGATGCATATGATTCTGCGGATCTTGACCTATTCTTGTTCTATGATGATAATGAAGATGGTATATTCACCTCTAGTGAAGAAGTTTCTCGTTCTTGGACCGGTAGCTCAGCAGAAAATATCCAATTAAATGATGTTGAAAATGGACTTTATGCAGTTGCAGTACATGGCTACTCTGTCTCAGGAGAAGTCCAATTTTGGATAGATATTGACCTGATTGGTGGTGATAAATTGGTCATCACAGAGCAGATAGAATTAACGAATATTGAGATAAATTCTATTTGGCCTAATGGCTCAGAAACACTGGCAGGAGATACTCCTTCAAGTGCACATCAAATCAATCTCGCATTCGAAAGGCCAGAGACTGCTGGAATTTGGAAAGGAGAAGTCGAAATCATTCTTGTTGGAGGTATTAAATTACAGCTTCCATATGCTTATGAATTATTAGAAATAGACCCAGTAGTGGAATTTTCAGTACCTGAAAATATGACGCAAACTAATGATACCTTGCCAATAGAAATTCATGCAATTGACACAGGAATTGGATTCACCTTAGATGACTTAAATTGGTATGCTATTAACAACCAAACTACAATCCCTCAAGCCAATTCCGTCGAGGGAATTGACACCACTTTCACACAGCATAATTTAACTGAAATCTGGAACTCTGGCAATCATTTCGCTATACCGGAAAATATTTCATTTAGAGAAGTATGGATTAATTCAACAATTCCTTCAGTTGAGCAGTGGCACGATTATGGCGCTAATATTACAGATAAATCTGGGCTATTTTCAGAAGCTTGGTTATCTGTGAATTATGATATTACAGCCCCGCCATTATTCATTTATGGGATACCTGAGATAACTAATGAACCATATGTCAATCTAGTTATTCAAACTGAACCTGGGGTCAGTATTTTCCAAGATGGGGCGCCTATTCCTAATCTTGATCAAAATGGTTTTGTCAACTGGACAGTAAGTCTTATCCCTAGTCAAATCGGTATTGATTACTCATCAAGTAGTTCTTCAAATGAGTATTATTTGATGCCTGAAGATAATGAATTTACAATTACTTCTTTAGATGCTGCCGGAAATAGTATTTCAAGCAGTCACATGGTGATATTTGATGCTGAAGTTCCAGAACTAGATTCATATTATATCGATGATCAAAATGGCTATCGGAATAATATTAATGATATGTTTAATGTTTTGAATATCAGCAGTTCGATTTTCGGCCTCAATATGTCTGTTGATGTTAAAGAATGGTGTCTTAATATTTCCAATCCTACTGATAATTTAGAAGTTTGTAAATCTGTTAATAGCATGCCTGATATTTTTGTTACCGATGAGATGTTATTTGATACAACAAAAACTACCGAAGTAGAAGTTAATTTATCTAATATTTCAGATGGTAATTATCTAGTTGAATTGAATTTGATTGATTGGGCAGAAAATACTGCAAGTGAGCAGTGGAGTTTGAATTTAGATCGAACAATTCCCGAGATTGAATGGGACTTGTCGTCTTCATTTGGATTAGACCTGTCTGACCATCGCCAAACAATGTCTTGGTCTTCGAATGAACCAGTGCATGTGTATTTCACACACAATGGAAATGAGTTAGATGAATGGGAAGGAATTAATGGTTTGAATAACTTCACACTAGAAGTCACTGGAAGCCATGAATTATGTTTAGTAGCATATGACTCAACTGAGGGGCAGTACAACGAAAACGTATTTGAACAATGCCGTCTTTATGTTCTTAATGAATCAGTTTATCAAACGGGTATTTTAGCCCCTTGGAATGGTAGTCTGACTACCGATGATAATGTGATGTCGGTAATTACCCGTGGGCCTGATCAGAATATTTGGTGGCGAATTGTTGGTGAAGATGAACGATTCTTAATTACTCCTGGATCTACATATGTTCAACTTGGTTTTTCATTACAAGAAGGTCTAAATCAGTATCTTATTGAAATTGAAGCATTAGATACGACAGATATCTATGAACTCGAAATAACACGCGACACAATTGCTCCTGTTCTTGCCTTTAACCAAGTTAGTATTCGTAATTCTACATTAGATCCGCTGAAAGTTATAGAAGGTGAATGTGAATCAGGAACTTATGTGATGATTTGGAGCATAATAGACACTCATGAGTTTATTTGTGATAGTTCCGGTACTTTCAACATTGAGATTTCGGTTAGAGAGGCCACTGGAAGTCACCTAATTCAAGGAATATCTACTGATGCAGTAAATAACAGGAATAGTTACTCATTAGAGGTCATAAATCAAGATTGGATAGATTGGGCGATCGATGACGCCCAGAATCAAGGACCTATGCTTTGGTATTTCTTAGCTAGTATAACTGGTTTCATAATGCTTCTCAGCATGACGGTTTTACTAAGAAAATCTTTCAGAGTAAGGAAAGAAAAAATATCTGCTTCGACTCAATCTATCGAAGATTCCTTGGAAGAAATAAATGAATTATTGCGAGTATCTCCTTCAGAAGATAGCTCAATTGATTGGAATACAGTCAATGAAGATTTACCTGAGGTTGAAGAATTGAGGGCATGGAAAGAGAATAATCGTAGTATTTACACTATTTCATCAGATAATGATGATGATTTGATTGACCTTGACTAATCAGAAGACTAATTCCTTAATGGCGATTGGAACGTACATGGCAATCGAGCATATAGCAATTATTGGCGCTGGGCAAATGGGCAATGGGATTGCTCAAGTATCATCTTGTGCGGGCTACAAAGTTACAATGATTGATATCAAGCAAGAATTTGTAGACAAAGGTATGTTAACAATCGAACAATCCTTGACTAAATTAGTAAGTAAAGAGAAGATATCTGAAGATGAGGCCCAATCTGCGCTCAGTAGAATTAGTATATCTACAGATAATTCCTCTGCATCAGATGCTGATTTGGTAATTGAAGCAATTCCTGAAGTTCTTTCGTATAAGACGGATTTATTCAAAGAGCTAGATTCTTTCTGTAAACCTGAAACAATACTTGCTACTAATACTTCCAGTATCAGTATTGATTCAATCGCTAGTGCTACTGGAAGGCCAGATAGGGTCATTGGTATGCATTTCATGAATCCTGTCCCTATTATGAGACTTGTAGAGATAATAAATGGTAGCAGTACTTCTGATGAAGTTAATGCGGCAGTAGTTAATGCTGCAGAAAAAATGGGTAAAACAGCACTTTCTTGCAATGACTCTCCAGGTTTCGTTTCAAATAGGATACTTTGTCCAATGATAAATGAAGCAATACTGACATTGGAAGAAGGTGTTGCAAAACCAGAGGCTATTGATGGAATTATGAAACTTGGCATGAATCATCCGATTGGCCCTTTAGCCTTGTCTGACTTAATTGGTAATGACACTGTTTTACACATAATGAATGTACTACATGAAGGATTTAGAGATGATAAATACGCACCCTCGAAGTTACTTGTTAAGATGGTCGAAGAAGGTAAGTTGGGTCGAAAATCAGGTGAAGGATTCTATAAATATTGATTTCACTCTACAGAGAGACTTCAAATCATCATATCCCTTCCGTCATATATGAATAATCGAAAGACTACCTCGATTTTAGTTTCAATATTGATGTTAACTATGCTTGCAATACCGGTTTTGGGTAATGATGCAGGTAGTGGTGGGGATGCAGGTAATACTTCATCTAATGCTACTAATTTGCCAGCAACTAATGCGACTTATTATGGGAATTTGACAGCCTCCAGCGATACTTCAGATTATTACAGCGTCAATATGTCTCCTAATACCGGTATTTCAGTTCAAATCACCTTCTCATCTGGTGTTGATTTTGATCTTGTCTTACAAAATTCAGGCGGTAGTGCGATAGATTCCAGCCTTTCTTCTTCCGGAACTACAGAAGAGGTCTCATCTAACGGGACTAGTGTTGGTGGAAGTTTATTATATATCTGGGTAGATCACTATTCTGGTACTGGGACATACACTATGCAAATCTGGATATTTTCTGTAAATTCTTCCGGTGGAGGTGGCGGTAGTGGCACTGGTAACGGAGGCCACGATGCAGGTACAGGCACAGACGCTGGAAACAGTATAGCCAATGCAATGTCGCTCAATGCAACTAATATGTCATTTTGGGGTGATGTCACTTACTCATCTGACGATAATGATTACTACAAGGTATCTATGCCTGCTTACTTTGGAGTAAGTGCATCATTAAGCTGGAACTCTACTGCTGATTTAGATCTAGAAGTTTACGACAACTCAAGTACTACGCCTATTACATATAGTTGGTTTTCGAATCCTGAGACAGTCACGGTGAATAATTACGGTGGGAGCGATTTATTCTTCAGAGTATACGCATACCCCGGAAGTACGGGAAGCCATGACTATAATTTGACATTTAATTTCGATAATATGAGTTCAGCCCCCGTTAATAATCAAGATGATGCAGGTAGTGGCGGAGACGCTTCCAACGATTACTTAAATCCAACAACTTTGTTGATAACTGCAGTTTCTGTTAACAATAGTTACTCAGGTTGGGGTTCATTAAATGAAGATCTTAATGATAATTATCAAGTTAATGTGCCAATGGGATATGGTGTTGCTGTTACTGCATGGTTCAATTCCTCGCAAGCCGATTTCCAAATTATTTTAGGTGATGATCAAGCGAATACAATAGACTATTCTGGAGCAAATAATCCAGAATATGTCACTTCAAATGGTTCAGGCACCTATCCTGGCATGATTGTCGAAGGAATGGATGTGCTAGTTCAGATTAGAGCTCAATCAGGAGAGGG
>DADI01000031.1 GCA_002494975.1 Euryarchaeota archaeon UBA556 | reverse complement strand
GGTACTCACTTAGTGACAGTGAAGGCGCCTCAACAAGGATATTACCGTGAAGGAACTTCAGAAGTAAATTTGACAATAGCCTATCATTCTGGTATTTCACTTCAAGTAGATTCCAGTATTGTAACAAGGGGCGGTCAGTGGAACTTTACTGGTCGACTTTATGATGCGGATTCTGATGGTTTACCTGGCCTAGATAATCGTGAGGTAATTATTTATCTTGACGGCCAAGAAATTGGACGGACAATAACTCTGGAAAATGGTTTCTATTCATTCAATCATGAATTAGGTTACTCAATTGATAGAGGGGAACATGAGATATTAGTTGAATTCATAGGGGAAACATATTACCTTCCGATAGAATATAACATGAGTGTTTACGCTAGATCCGACATTAATCTTGAGATTCTCTGGATTTCAGAAACAATAATTCGAAGTGATGTTGAACACCCGATTAAGATTGAAGGAAGAATTTTAGAAATAGGCGGGGGAGGAAGCGTATTACAAGATATGGTTCTGACTTTGCATTGGCTTTCTAACGGTCCTGAAAATGCGAATCTAGAATGGGATGAAGCTACAGGGCATTTCAGAATACAATCTAATGCTCATTACCCTATGCCTCCTGGCCCTATTGATTTAGAAATAAGAGTTGAATCTGATTCTTCCAGATATCTAAATGGTGGTTCAGAAGACTTATCGGTTTCTATAATGGTCCCAGTTAATTTCAAATTCACTCCTGATAAGATTAAATTGGGTAAAGATGATCGAATAATCAGAGGCACTGTAAACGTCACATCTACTGATTCATTTGAACCAGTTTCTAATATTTCCATGACTGCTTCTCTGATTAATGCATCATCTGGTCAAACTCACTTCAGAGTTACAGAAATGACTGACCAAGATGGCCTGTTTACTTATGAGTTCAAATCCATAGAAGGTCTGCCTACATTATGGAATCAAGACTTTTGGGGCGAATTAAGTATTACTTTTAGCACCGATTCTTTATTCATAGATCCGTCTAATAGAACTTGGTTAACAACTCAGCATGGAGGCATAGATATTGAATACGAACAAACAGCAGAATCCTCGATATTCCAATCTTTATTCGTTGTAATATTATTTGTAATTGTAATTGTAGGTCTAGCAGGCAGTGCGTTATATTATCAACGCCGTAGAAGTGCTGCAATAGATGAATTAGCAGGGATATTTAGTTACACTGCTGAGCTTCTTGCTGCAGGAGACGAATTTAGGGAGGCAATATACAACTGCTATGAGAGTCTTTGTCAAATTTTAATGCGTAGAGGATTTTTACGTCGAGACTTTGAAACTGTCAGAGAATTCGAAATAGCTATTCGTTCTGCATTACCAATTAGTGAACAATCATTAATTGCTTTAGATAGAATATTCGAAGAGGCTCGTTATTCTAGTCATGTATTAGGCGAGGGACATCGTCAAAACGCACAAATAGCTCTAAATGCCGTATTACAAGAGATAGATCAATTACAAGAAATCCCTGTTAGAGATGATTATATTGCTTCAGAATAATTAATCACATGAATGATAGTTCTATTATACCATTATTCCAAGTTATTTTTTCTATCTCTTTGTTAGGTGGTAGCCTAAAAGTTCTAAGAAGGCCACCAAAAATTTCTGAAGAAATTATTTGTACGATTTGTGTATCTTCCTCGTATCTAGTTTGAAGGATTAAGTCACTCGGAGTCTCAGAGGGGAATGGTAAATTTATACCCAAATCAGTTTTTAATCCTCCAAATTCTGTCAAAATTTCATCAATAGTATCTAGGTCTCTTATTTTCATTTTTGTTTCTTCTAAATCTGTAGTCATACTTGAAACAATTTTTTCATGCTTTTTCTGCACTTCTGCTAGGTGGTTTAGGTTTAGTAAAAAATTTCTATGCATATCTTGTGCATTAGAATTAAGACTATTTTCTGACGAATCTAAGGATATCCCTAGTATTTTTTTATTTTCCGAGAGTTGTATCTCATGACGTCGCCACACATTGTCCATGTTGTTTCGAACATCTTACCTCAGATGAACCCGACGCTTCTTATCTCTCAATAGCAGGTTCTGGATGCCTTTTGAAGAAATTTTTAGTAAGTCTCCCTGTTCTATTTTCGTCGGGTGACTGAATAATATCTATTTTTTTAGGTAAGCAATTCCGAAACTGTCTCATCATAATCCTTTTTTCTAATAATATTACTATGGCTCTGTCTCCTGATTTTCGAATAGGTCTCCCTATAGCCTGCATTATACTGTTTATCGCTGGCTGTGTGCTTGTATATCTCCACGCTTTGTTATTTCCAAAACGCTCAACATAGTACTCTTTCAAAGCATTTTGCCGTGCGCTAGGAGGGGCTAAAGGTAATCCTAAACAGATTACAGCATCAAGAATATTATTTGGGTAATCTACACCCTCAGCAAATTTACCGCTCAAAACTCCAGCAAGTAAAACTTGTCTTTTATTTGTTCTATATTCATGTAATTCATCTAATGTTTTTGTAATTTTTCTTTTTGGCATTCTATTTTCTTCTTCTCTAATTTCAATAAAACCGGGTAACCAGGTGGCGTCTCCGAGTATATCTTGTAGCATTGCATAACTTGGTGCGAAAAATGCGATATGTCCAGAGGTATTATTGACGACCGATAAAATATGTTTTCTTATTCTCTCAGTATTTTGAGGAGTTCTTTCAGTATATTTTGTAGTGACGTCTTTGGCTACTAAAACAGGTCTCTTATCCCCCAAAAATGATGACTCATATTCGTTCATAATAATTTTCTTTCCCTTAGGTATACGTAATAGATCTGCATACATCTCAGGAGGGAATAACGTCCCTGACATTAGTATGGCCCCGTTTGTCTCGTTCAGTATTGGTCCTCCCACTACTCCTGGGTCTAACAGAAAACTCCTCACTCTTCCTTCATCGCTGAGTAAATCAAAAACTAATACTAATGCTGAATTATTTAAATATTCTAATATTATTGATAGCATATCTGCCAATCTAGTACTAGCGGTCTCTTTTTCATCATCGTCCTCATCTTGATCTACTTCTACTTTGTACAACTGTTGTATCATTTTTTTCAATATGGTGTAATTATTATCTATTTTAACCTCAATATCCTCATTTAATATTGAATCAATCTCTCCAATGAATTCAGTTGTTGAAATCTTCATATCATTTTTCCCAGTAGATACTAATTCTCCTTGCTTTTTCTTATACCAAATATTCATTTGTTTTTCCATTTTCTTCATTTGCCTAAGTGCATCTTGTATGTTTTTTAATTCGAAATTATCTTGAATTTCTGAAATATCTAGTTTTCTCATCATACTTTCTTTAGTTCCTAAGAACTCATCAAGTTCTAATCTAGCATCTCTGAATACTTTAACCGTCGCTCTTCTTTCTAAGCCATTACGGATTCTATCTGGTAGATTATGTGCTTCATCAATGATTAGAATAGTATTTTCAAGATTTATATTCATTGCAGGCAGAGAACGTTCTCTAACATCTTCAACGAATACATGATTATAGTCGCATACTAGTATGTCGCATTCCTTCACTGCGGACCTGGCTGCAGCCCAAGGGCAAATCTTTTTCTTATTACTTGATTTTATCACCTCGTCTACATGTTTAGGACTTCTTAGAATGTATTCTTTCATGTCATCTCTTCTTGATTGTCTAGTTCCCTCCACAATTCCTTCTTCACATGAGCACTTTGACGTCATTCGATCTACATTTTCACACATAGATTCTCTACCAATAATATCAACAACTTTCACACTAGGTATTTCCCTATCTAATCTAGAATTAATATCTTTCACAGTTTCAATTACAATCTTATGTTGAGATTGCCTTCCCGTCAAAAATAATATATGTTGGTGATTTATATTGCTCCTTGCAATTTCTAATGCTGCTGCTAAAGATGCAGCAGTTTTTCCTATTCCAGTAGGTGCTGCAGCTAACAGGAAGCCTTGATGGTCGAGTGCATTTATTCCATCGATCACCATCTTTTCCTGTGCAGGCCTCAACTTTTCGTGAGCAATAAATTTGCCGACTTCAGAATGGACCCCACCCGTCATGGAATTAGACCTGAGAATAGAACGACCAAGAAGATTGGCCTTGAGGGGTGCTCCGTATGAATGATACGGAGCGGTGTGTGTTTAGAGTATCAGAGTAATTTTTCTCTATCTGTGACGCGATATTTCCCACGTTTTTCACGTGGAACCTCTCTTGCGTCATATCCTACTGCATTGCTTAGTTTTGCTCTACTACGGACTCCGGAGAACCCAATTATTATCTTAGATTTTGTAGATTGCACTTGGGTGAGGGGGCGTTTTTCCTGCCCCCCCACGTTTTTGTGCATCCCATCCTCGCTCATTCTCTCACCTCTGAGCGTTCGAATCATCATCAAATCGCGCACTAAGTTCATCCATGCGCTTTTGTAAAAGTCTAGTGACTGACATACCCTCTATTGATTCTCGACGAATGTAGTCTCGGGCAGCGAATTTCAGTATAGTTTCAGGGCTTTCTGCATGTATTTTGCAAAAATCCCTCATTAAAATTGTTAATTCTGGTCCTAAATTCACTTGGACCTTTTCTCCATGTCCAATCAAGGGTAGTTCTAGTAATCGGCGTACTGCATCTCTAATCACGTCAGATCGATTTCTCATTCCATCGAACCCAACTCTCTGATCGAGAGCTAGTAAGTGGTCCTCTGGAATCCTAAGCGAAACCATGGGGCTGTGACCTGACATACTTGTGCCTCAGGCTAAGCAGAGAGCGTCAGGCACATAAAGGTAATGCAAATGAAATGCAATTGAAATACAAAAATTACCTTTTGTTTTTTTTTATTAATTTGAATTTATGATCAATCAATAGAGCGATTCAATACCCTCCATCTATTCGAAGTGTATGAGGTAGAGTCGTGAAAGTCATTAATGATGCAATACATGGCCAATTCCGTATTGATGGAGTTAGGGAAGAATTACTCAAAACACCAGAAATGAATAAACTAAGTCACATCAAACAGTTAGGCTTAGCTCACCTAGTATTTCCGGGTGCTCATCATACTCGTTTCGAGCATTCTCTGGGGGTATCTCATATAGGTGGTTTAATGTCAGATTCTATTTCTCTAGATCCTCATGAGAAATCTACAGTTCAGGTCGCAGGAATGCTCCATGATGTAGGACATGGTCCGTATTCACATACACTTGAACACATACTTCATGAAAGAGGGGGGCTCGATCATATGTCAATTACTGAAGGAATTATATTGGGGGAATACGACGTACTAAGAGAGGGTGAGGAAAAATCTGTTAGGAATCGTAGAAGTATACCTGAGATCCTAGAGTCTTTTGATATTGTTCCCAAAGAAGTAGCAGGTCTAATTCGAGGCCCTGGTGCAGGCGGTACTGAAAGAAACTTATTGCAATGGACGGAAGGGAAACAAGATTTTGTATCTCAAGATAATACGTTATCGCATCTAGTTCATGGGCCAATTGATTGCGACCAAATGGATTATTTGCTGAGAGACTCTCATTTCACGGGCGTTAAACACGGCATAATTGATCACCATCGACTTATAGAATGTTTAGAGAGACATAGCGGAGATATAGCGGTTGAGGAAGGTGGGCTTCCTGCACTAGAAGGTATGTTGATGGCTCGAGGGTTGATGTATAGTGCAGTCTACTTCCATAGAGTCACCAGAGTCACTGAAATCATGCTTTCTAGAGCGGTTGAGAGAAGTATGGACAAATTACCTGATTCAGTTGACTTGCAGAGAAGGGTTGATGCTGAAATTTGGGATGCATTATATAACGCAGGAGATTATGCTAAGGATATGATTAGGAGATTAAAATATCGTCAATTATTGAAAGTTGCTACAAGCCGTAGAAGGCAAGATTTAACTGATGAAATCATTGAACGATTAGTTGACTTAGCATCTAATTCAGAAAAAAGAATTGAGTTTGAAAATGAAATTGCCAATCGTGCTGGTATTGAAGAAGGATATGTTGCAATAGATGTCCCCTCGGTCAAATTATTATTATCTGAACCAAGAATGTCACAAGTCGACATTAGAATAATTGGGGATGACAAAAAAACGCGATGGTTTAGGGACCATACTCCAATAGCCGAAGCATTGAGGAAACGACAGGTGTCTCAATCAGCTGTTTATGTTATGACTATCCCGGGTTCCGAAAAGATTGTATCTCGCATTGCTGATGAATATATATTCTCATAATTGGTAAAGTCTTAACCTTCATATCCATACTATTGAAAAGGGGTAAGTGAGTCGAAGTACTGCCGATATAGTAGCACAAACTCGGAACCCTGGTGAATCCCATGGATAATACAATGAAAAAAGTATATGAAAGTGTAATTGCAAGAGATCCGAACCAACCTGAATTCCACCAAGCCGTGGAAGAGGTACTGGAGAGCCTAGTTCCAGTAATTCAGGAACACCCTGAATATTTACCAGTCGTTGAATCAATGGTTGAAGCAGAGAGAATCATTCAGTTCCGTGTCCCTTGGTTTGATGATAGTGGTAAATTACATGTTAACAGAGGTTTCAGAATTCAAATGAACAGTGCAATTGGACCGTACAAAGGTGGTTTAAGATTCCACCCTACCGTTAATCAATCAATACTAAAGTTTCTAGCTTTCGAGCAGGTATTCAAGAATAGTCTAACCGGCCTTCCTATGGGTGGTGGAAAAGGTGGTTCAGATTTTGACCCTAAAGGTAAGACAGATGCAGAAGTTATGAGATTTTGCCAATCTTTTATGATGGAACTTTGGAGACATATTGGAGCTAATCTTGACGTGCCCGCTGGTGATATCGGTGTAGGAGGTAGAGAGATTGGATATTTATTTGGAATGTATAAGAAACTTGCAAATGAATTTACAGGTGTACTTACTGGAAAAGGTCGCTCATATGGAGGTTCTTTAATTCGACCAGAAGCAACTGGATATGGCCTAGTATATTTCGCACGTGAAATGCTTGGAGCTAAAGGTAAATCATTTGAAGGAGCAACCGTTTCTATTTCAGGCTCAGGCAATGTAGCTCAATTTGCCTGTGAAAAAGTACTTGATCTTGGTGGGAAACCAGTTACTATGTCTGATTCTAGCGGTTTTGTTTATGATTCAGAAGGGATTAATCGAGAGAAACTTTCTTGGATAATGGATTTAAAGAATAATCGCCGAGGTAGAATTTCCGAATACGCTGAAAAATACTCTAGCGCTATCTTTACTGCTTCAGCACCAGAACCCTCTTCAAACGGACTATGGGATGTTAATGTAGATGTCGCACTTCCTTGTGCTACTCAGAATGAAATCAATGGTGAGGAAGCAAAAATGTTAGTTGCTAACAAAGTTATGGCAGTAGCAGAAGGAGCGAATATGCCTTGTACCCCTGAAGCAGTCGAAGTGTTCCTAAATAATGGAGTGATGTTTGCTCCAGGTAAAGCTAGTAATGCAGGTGGAGTTGCAACTTCTGGTCTTGAAATGTCTCAAAATTCTCTGAGATATAATTGGACTCGTGAAGAAGTGGATGCTAAACTAGATCAAATAATGGTTGATATCCACAAGAACGCATTTGAGACTGCTGAGAAATATGGAATGCCTGGTAATTATGTCGCTGGAGCAAATATTGCGGGTTTCCTCAAGGTGGCGGAAGCAATGACTGCTCAGGGATTAATATAATCAATCTATATTTCTTCATCCATTGAAGATAAGAATTGCTTTAACCTTTCAGATTTAGGGCTTTCTAAGATTTTCGAAGGACCTTGTTCTGCAATAATCCCCTTATCCATATAGATAATTCGGTCTGCAACATCTCTCGCGAAATTTATCTCATGAGTCACTATAACCATTGTCATTCCTTCATTTGCTAAACTCCTTATTGTTTGTAAAACAGAGCCAATTAGTTCAGGATCTAATGCACTGGTTGGTTCATCAAATAATATTGCTTCAGGGTGCATTGCCAAGGCTCTTGCTATAGCTACTCGCTGCTTTTGCCCCCCTGAAAGATTCCCTGGAAACGCTTCAATACGGTCCAACATATCTACTCTTTCTAGAACTTTCAATGCATTCTCTTCTGCTTCTTCTCTTTTCAATCCTCTTACATGACGTAATCCTAAGGTGATATTGTCGAGAACCGTTAGGTGAGAAAATAACTCGAACGATTGAAAAACCATGCCAATTTTTGAACGAATCTCATTAACATCTGCTAATGGATTATTTACAATCTGGTCGTTCAATTTGATAGTTCCTTTTGTTGGTTCAATAAGTCGATTAATACATCTTAATACCGTAGATTTACCGCTTCCAGATGACCCAATTATTGCTACTGATTCACCTTTCTTGACATTAAAAGAGATCCCTCTGACTGCATGAACTCCACCCGGATAAATTTTCTCCAGATTTTCTATTTCAAGTACGATTTCTTCCATTTAGTTCCCTCCTGAGATTCCTAGTCCTGGTATTCTTGTCTTTTCTTCTAACCTTCTTAATAACAACGCGAGCGACCAAGTAACTACGAAATATGCAACCATGACCATCCCCCAAGTCCAAAAGATTTGGAAAGTTATTGCGACAACCAATTTCCCTTGTCTTGTTAATTCTGTATATGCAATCACACTTGCTAGAGATGAATTAAGCACTAAGTTAACCATTTCGTTGCCAAGAGGTGGTATACAAATTCTAATTGCTTGTGGTAGAATAATCAATCTCATTGTGCCCATATAAGTCAACCCAATACTCCTACCCGCCTCCATCTGACCGGAAGGAATTGCTGCGATAGCACCTCTTATTGTTTCACATTGATATGCTGCCGAATTAAGTCCCAGTGCAAAAATTGCACTAAGATATGATCTCTTTCCAGGACCAAATAAGCTTCCACTGATATAATCTATAATTGGATGTAATAAACTATCTAATGGGCCTAAAAGTGACGATATAGTAATTAAATCACTTGTTAGATCTAGTCCTATATTCTGTATGTGTTTACCTAATTGCAACCCAAAATGAATGAACATGAACTGAACTAATAGTGGTGTATTCCTGAAAAAATCAGTATATAATGTCGCAATCACCTGTAGTGGTCTTATTTTCCAAGGTTCAAAAGTTAGTGTATAATCGTTAGAATTTTTTAGAACAGATTTAATTTCTTTAGGTAAGATTCTTTTCGTCACTAATAGGCCTATCAGCACTAGGAAAAGTCTCCATCCCAAATCAAACCATGAAGTAATTTTATCGCCTGATGAATTGGGATCAATAAAAATCTCGGCTAGTATTATTACCCATAATAATGAAATAAATACCAGTTTCCCATAGGGTATATATTTCTTTGAAAATGTACCATTTGTAGTTAGGAATAATAATCCAAGATATGTCACTCCGACTCCTAATATTAATCTCATAAATGCGCTAGGGTCTCCAATTGGTGCGAAAATATATGCTATCTGAGCAGATAATTTGAATGTATTAGAACCTAAATGAAAGCTATAAAAATCTGATAGAGCGGTATAAATAAGTTCAATTCCACCTTTAATCTCCCATTTCCCTATTAATGGCATTCCTACCAATAATGTCAAACCAAGTATACGAATCAAATTAGTTCTATATCCATTAGGTATTGAAATACTCAAGAAACCCTCCTTCTCTATTTTGTTTTTATTGATGTAGTAATTCAATAATGAAAATAGAATAATTAGTCCTGATAGTGATAATATACCTAAACCAAGGCCGTAAATTCGTATACAAAATATTGTAGATGGGATGATTACCCAGAATAAAGTCAAGGTTCTTTCTAGGTCACCCTCTATCATTTGTTTCAGTGTCGTCGGTGCTGTTTTACACATTGCTAGAGCAATTCCGATAAAGAAACCCAATAATATCCCAAAAATCACTATCTTAACTGTGGCCTTTAGCCCTTCTAGGAGATTATCTTTGGTGAAATCTACAAATTCGCTAAAATCACTCAAGTCAATAATTTCGAATCCCACTGCGCTATCTTCACCTCCATTTTCAGTGTATAATATGGTTCCATTATCTCCTACAATTATTCCCACAAAGGCATTCTTCATTGCAATATCATTTATGGAAAAATCTCCTTCTATTGGTAATAGTTGGGGGGTCACAATGTTTCCTCCGTCTTTACTTAAAGCGATATATCCATTATCACCTGAAAGTAATATCTTCGTAGTACTAAGGACCTCTAATGAGGTCAAATTAACATCTAGACTGGTACTTTGGTTCTCGGATTCTATTTCTTTGAGGTACCAATTATAACCTACAGTCGTAGTAAGTTCTTCTTGAGTTGATTTTAATATTTCACCATTAGATGTAATCGCATAACCTCTATTTATACCATAGAAATCTATTGAAATAATTTCAGAATCTGTAACCTCATCCGGGGTCTCCCTAATTTCCCAATTTTCACCATTATTCTCAGAACCTAATATCAAACCTGAAGATCCTGAAATCAATCCTCTTTCTCCTTCAAATACAATATCGTTTAATTTTTCTGATACTAAACTTTCAATTTCAACCCAATTATCTTCTTTAAAGCACCATATTTCTCCATTATTTGATACTACAAATATTTCATCATTAGAGTTTATAGATACCGAATTTATATCTATCTGAGTCTCCATTCTAATTTCAATCCATTCTTCAGAATTATATTCTTTGTATATCACAATACCATTATTGCCCGCAGCTACAATTCGTTCATTATTTGCATGTGCAGTTACAAGATTTTCATTAGTTGGAGATTCAAAATTCACCCATTGTTCCATTTTCTCTCCAAAAACAATTTCTCCATTATCTCCGAATACCCATGCGTCTCCATTTTCATCTATTATTGCTGAATTATAATTATTTTCGGAATTCTTTTCTATTTGTTCCCAAGAGCTTTCGTAGTATCCTTCAGCCAAATTTGGTGTAATCAGAACTACAATTACCATAGTTGTAATTAGAATTATTCTCGATGAACGAGGTATACTTTTCCAAGAAAAAATACGATTTTCAGGATTCACTATACAGACACCCGAGTCTCCATCCCATAGTCTCATTTATCAAATTAATATTTTTTTAAAATATTCCGAGTTCAAATCTCCCATCTTCAGTTGC
Source organism: Euryarchaeota archaeon UBA556 (assembly GCA_002494975.1). Taxonomy (GTDB): domain Archaea; phylum Thermoplasmatota; class Poseidoniia; order Poseidoniales; family Thalassarchaeaceae; genus MGIIb-O2. The sequence goes on along the minus strand of DADI01000031.1, from coordinate 20,136 downwards.
ATGTTTCTTAGGGTCCCATAGTGGTGAAAATGTGAGATTTACATGAACACTCTCTAATCCCTTGGTTAGTAAGGCTGCTCTGTGGACTGCTGCCATTAATTCAGGAGCTACTGGACAACCAGGACTTGTTAAAGTCATATCAATTTCTGCATGCTTATTATCTATCTTAACATCATAAATTAATCCTAAATCAATGACAGATATTTTCATTTCAGGATCTTCTACCTGTACCAAAGATTTGATTACTTCTTCTTTATTTACCATAATTACGCCTCCGCTAGGATCTCTGCCTCTGAGATGACTCTTCTGAACATATTCAAAAACCCATTTGCTCTACTCGGAGTTAATGATGATTTCAACCCCATTTCTTCAACATAACTAGGGCTTAATTTAGAAACCTCAAACGATGATAAACCGTTAACCGCAATTGCGGTGATAGCCATCAATCCCTGAACTATCTGGGCATCCGCCCCGGTTTTTAATAAGAAATTACCATTTTCATCTAACATACATTCGACATGTGCCCTTGATTGGCAACCCAAGACTTGATTTTCTTCATTCCATTCTTCCATTGACAAGGAATTAGGGTTTTTCTTAGCATATTCAAATAGTAATTCATACCTTTCCATAGAGTCGAAACAATCTTTGAACTCCTCGATAATCTTCCTTAGATTTTCCGGCCAATTATTAGTCATATTACACCGTATAAGTTTTTTTTATTGAAATTGTTTATCTTAATTAGGAAAATCGCTCACAAATATATCTCAAATGTTTGACAAACGCTTCTACTTCTTGCTTTGTATTATATATCCAGAAAGATGCTCTATTTGTCGATGGTACCCCCAACGCATCCATGAGTGGCTGAGCGCAATGATGACCCGTTCTTACAGCAAATCCTCCCTCATCTAAGAGTATAGCCAAATCTTGTGATTGTATTGTTTCATGTAGGAAAGATATTGCACCAGCTGAATCCTTATTATTTGGATCTCCATAAATTTGGATCCCAGGAATTGATCTCATTTCATTACCTGCCAAAGAAGCAATATTGTGGATATGTTCATGGATATCTTTCATCTCAAATTGATCTAACCATTCTACAGCAGCTCCCCAACCTATAGCTTCAGCAATTCTCGGCGTACCTGTTTCAAACATTTCATGGCCATCCTTGAAAATAGTTCCATCCATGGTTACTTTTTTAATAATAGATCCACCTGTCATAAATGGTTTCATTTGTTGTATTCTTTCTGATGTTGTTAGTAGACATCCGATTCCGGTAGGGCCTGCCATTTTGTGTGCGGATATCGCGATAAAATCTGCGCCTAAATGTTCAAATTCTATTTTCTCATGAGGTGCACCCTGGGCGCAATCGATTAGAACTGCAGCTCCTGATTTCTTACTTAAATCAATTATTTTCTCTATCGGATTCCTTATTCCTAATACATTACTTGTATGAGTCACGCAAACTAGAGATGCTCCCTCTACAGCAACTTCAAATGCCTCCATGTCCAAAACAAATGTTTCGATATTAATCGGAACATATCTTACTTCTACACCTCTTTCCTTTGAAAGTTCTTGCCATGGTACAATATCTGCGTGATGTTCCATTTCTGTCACTACAATCACATCATCCTCATTAAGATTATTTCTTGCCCATCCAAACGATACAAGATTTATTGCTTCAGTAGCTCCACTAGTATAAATCAGGTTTTCAGGTTTCGCGCCGAAAAAATCAGATATTTGAGTTCTAGCATTTTCCAGTGCAGCACTTGCTTCATCAGCCAAAGTATGATTTGCTCGATGAGCATTTGAATTATAATTTTCATAGAAATTAGTCATTGCATCAATGACGCACTGCGGCTTTTGAGATGTAGCAGCATTATCAAAATAAACTAATTGCTTTCCATTCGGCAAGATTCTATTCAATATGGGGAAATCAGAACGAATTGCTTGAATATCTAATGCCATCGTGTATTCCTCTATATGTCCGAAATGGAGTTAAGATATCAAATAATGTATTCTTCTTGAACCCGAAGTTTATCTTTACAGACCTCTCTGGTACAACTAATGGTAGTTGACGCGGGGCAAGATATGGTAGATTCCTTTGGGAAAAAAGATTTGAATTTAGATGGTAATGTAATTAATTTAGCAATAGTTGGGAGTAGCAGATTTTATGATTTTGAAATTTTTGAAAATATTATAGAAGATTGGGTTGCAGTCAATGGATATCCCGACCTAATAATTGTTGGAGGTGCTAGTGGTGTAGATTACATGGCTGAACGTTGGTCAGACAATAATTCCATTCCAATAGCGGTATTTACAGAAGAATGGGGTGATCCTAATAGGACACTGAAAGATCGAGGGAGACCCGAGGCAGCGAATACTTTAACCAAAAAAATTCTAACTGCCTCAACTGATATTCTAGCGATTCCGTCCAAAACTAGTAAATGGACAAGGATTGTAATAGATCTGGCCAGAGATGAGAAAATACCAATTACAATTCATGAAATAGATTAATCAACTGTAAATTGAACTTATTCAGATAACATTTGGTTTAATATCTTCAATAAACCTCTAAGTGTGACTTCACTAATACCCGAAACTTCGCACACTTCTTTTTGGGTTCTCGGCGAATTACTATTCTGTGATGCTTTGTATAAAATACATCCTGCTATCCCTGAAGGCTTCTTTCCTTGCCAAACCATATTTTGACTAACTTTATCCCACAAATCCCTTGTATCTCCAAGTACATAAGGTGGTAATTCTAAATCCGAATGGAATTTTTCGAAATATTCTTCAGGTCCTGTGATATGGTGTGTATTCATCTTCCTAGCTACTAATCTGATAGTTCTTTTTAGTTCCTTTTCTTCCACTTCTGTAACCATATCGAATGCCTTTGCTATGACTTCAATCCTTCGAGGAATTTCTGCTTGTCTAGCCGCTATATACACACAGGCTGCAGTTACTCCACGTATACTTCTTCCAGTAACAATCCCTTCTTTCATAGCATGTCTATACAAATTAGCAGCCTCCTGCTCTATTTGAGGAGGGAGATCTCCGTTATCTCTGATAAATTGCATAGCGGTTGTCAAATTTCTACTCCTACTATCTCTCGTTTTACTTCTTTGATCAACTCTTTGCCTTCTCCTCCACTCGCGTAGATTCTTACCGCTCATGCCGTGTCTTGCAGCGGCACCAGATGTCAAATCGGATTTACTGATGTGAGTTGAAAGCCCCTTGTCTGACAGAGTTAATGTCGTCGGTGCACCAACTCTGCTCCTATCTTCACTACCTGAATGATTAGTCCATTCCGCGCCAGGATCGATCATATTTTCAGCAGCAACATAACCACATTCTGCACATATGGTTTCTCCTCTAACCGCATCTGTATCCCATGAATTAGAACCACAAATTTTACATTTCCCTGTGACTGCTTCAGTCCCTCTTGCCCTGGATGGTCTCTTGTTAGGAGTAATTGATTTATTCCTAGAACCTTCTTTTGAGTTCTGGTTTACAGATATTTCTTGTTCATGCCTATCTCTATTCATCATATCAACCTCTGGTTGTATAGTACGACCGGTTATATTTAAACCTCTCGTAATAATTAGTCATAATATAGTTGTGTTTTCTAATATCGATTTGTGTTTTTCGAGGCGCCACATTCTTGCACTTGTTCCTAAGCCCAGAGATATATGGGAGATGGCGGGCTCGTGAGAACGGCACTTTATGAGAAACATTTAGAGTCCGGTGCAAAGATAGTTGATTTCCACGGTTTTGAATTGCCAATATGGTACACTTCAATTCAAGAGGAACATCTTTCCTGCCGTGAAAAATCCGGCATATTCGATGTTTCTCATATGGGTTTTTTTGAATTCTGCGGTGAAGGAGTTCTATCATGGTTGAATTCTATAGGTACTCAACAGTATATTAACTTCGCAAGTGGTCAATGTGGTTATACTCATTTTCTTGATAATAATGGACATCTAATAGATGACATGATTTTTGCTGTTGACTCAAAAAATAGAGTTCTTGGAGTCCCTAATGCATCTATGATTTCAATAATGTGGGATTGGTTTCAATCAAACCTCCCTGATGATGATTCTATAACTATGAGAGATCTATCTGATAATACTAGTATAATTGCCCTTCAGGGCCCCGAGTCATCATCAATTTTAGAAATCGTTCTTGGGAAAGAAAATCTAGTTTCTCGATTTCGATGTCAAGAGATTTCAGTCAATGACTTAGGGATAACCGGATGGATTCAAGGAACAGGATATACAGGTGAAAAGGGTGTTGAAATTTTTATTCCCGAAATTCAAGCCCCAATACTTTGGGATGCTCTTCTTAATTCTGGAGCTCTACCCGTTGGATTAGGTGCTAGAGATACATTAAGGCTTGAGAAAGGCTACCTTCTTTCAGGTCAAGATTTTTTATGGCCAGGATTAGGAGTAGATCCTGAAATTGATTTCCCAGAAGGCTTCTTAGCGCGTAATTCTGCTGAAACTAATGTTCCTTTTGGACTTAATTTGGATCATGATTTCATAGGTAAAAAGTCAGTTATCAAATCTATGGATTCGGGTGCTAAATGGCACGGTCTTCTCTGTCAAGAAAAGGGTCCTTCTCCACGCCCTGGTCACTTGGTGTATGACGGTTCTGATCATAATGCAAAAATCGTTGGTTATGTTACTAGCGGAGGTCCATCTCCAAGTCTTAATCGAACAGGTATAGCTATGGGTTATTTAGAAGCGGTAGTTTTAGATCAAGAATTATGGATTCAAGCAAGTTCAAGGCGTAGAATTAGGTCTATTGTTGTCAAACCACCATTTGTTTAATTCTTATTTAGGGGAAATAGTGTCGGCGCAAGTATCATGTCTGTGTCCTTTCACGGTATAGCATGGACATTTCAGATAAACTAGTTGCTGCAGCAATGAAAAATCTCGAAAAATTGCTAATCAGCAGAGGTTTTACCCCCGAATCAATGATTTCAAAATTTGATTTTGATGGTGATGGTAAGATAAATATTGATGAATTTGATCAAGGACTAACTAAGTTGACCGGCTCTAGTGCTCCTCGCTCTTATCTTCAACCTATATTTTCTGCAATAGACATTAATGGTAACGGCAACTTAGAACAAAGTGAGTTAATGGCTCTCTTGGGGATTGAGAATAAAACTGCAGTTAACTCCTCTTCAGTTTTTATCTCGGACCATCCAGATGGGAAATATAATGGTGAATATTTGATTCAATCTAGTATGATAAATGGTAAAAGTTGGTATATGAATAACAGCGGTTGTAGATTGTATTTCTATAATGCTAATGATGGAGGCGCTCCTTCATGGAGTTTAGATGACAGGGAACAAAATGGTAGTAATGACTGGTATGGTGGTGGATGGACTAGAGTTCCTGCCGATGGAAATATTCCTATTGGTATTCGTCGATTTGTAGGAGCTGGTAAGATTACGATTTCTGCATCATCTATCTCGGAAACAAATGATAATCAGCAATTAATAGATAGTAGCCAAAATAAAATCCCATCCGAGGAAATAGAGGTGGTAGAGCCCGAATTTGACATGAATACTTCTGTAGATAAGTGGGCAGAAGAATTAGAAAAAATGATAGAAAACCCTCCAAGTTCTGAATTTATAGATAATATGCATTCAGAATCAACTAAGAAATTTGAGCAAGAAGTATCTCAATTGCCTGTTATCTTACAGGCTCCCGCCAGAGCAATATGGAAAATCAAGTCAGATGCTGTAGTAACTGTAGCCAAAACTCAACTATCCGGTGATAGTGCTAAGATTGCGGCTGGTTTAGGAGTGGTGGGGGCTGTTGGTGGATTAGCAGCACAAGCTTCTGCTAAGTCACAAGTTGGAGAAGAAGTAAATGACATTCTACCAGAAGAATCGTCCTCTGAGGCAGTTACCAATGAACAATCTTGGCACAATGCCCACCATGTAGAGGCTCCAGACAGAGTTGAGGTTGTTGATCAAATAAGTTCTGAAGAATGGGGAAGAGAACATAATGTAGATGCACCTGAGAGAGTTGAACTACCAGATAGAGTTACTGTTAGTGAGCCATTATCTTATTCAAATAACTCTCCTGAGATAGAGGACACTTCAATTAAATCTAATATTGAAACTCAAATTAGTACTTCTACTACTCCTCCATCAGTCCCTGAATCTAATAATCTCGTATTACCGTTACAAGAAATAGTCAAACAAATGAGTGAAGCAAGGTTTTTGAATGAACAAAGAGAGTTATTATCACGATTTAAAGGACAGATATTAGAATTATCTTTTAGAGTTAATTCTATTGACCGATCTTTTGGAATAGGAATATCTGAAGAATATAAGGGTGGTAATACTCTACTTGTGACATCTGATTCTAACGAAATTGAAGTCAGAGTGAAAAAAGATGTAGATACTGATAAGATATTATCTGGTACAGAGATGAATTCAGTAGTATCAGTTGCGGATTGGAACGGCATTAGGAAAAGACTAGTGGTTAATCTTCACTGAGCTGCTTCAAATGCTTCGTCAATCATTTCTTCAAGACTAATTCTAGGTCTGAATCCCAATCTCTCTTCGAGTACCCAAGCATCAACAACTCCGAATACTTCATCGTCATCACGTTGATTTAGTTCAATTTCACATCCAGTCTTTGATTGGAAAATATTCGCTAAATCATGCATTGATATACCTTTGCCAGAACCAACTGCAATTTCTTCCCTAGTAAGTGGTGGATTCTGAATAATACCCCCTATTACTTGTACTAAATCTTCTACATGGATAAAATCTTTAGGATTCGAACCATCTCCTGGTACGTTTATCCAGCCCATTTGGCATTCGTTAGCCCAGCGATGTAAAAGCCCATTTCCAGGCGGTCCTGAGAGAGGTACCCCCTGAACATTAGAAGCCCGAATTACACTAACAGGTCTTTCAGTTTGGGCACGGTCCAAAGCATTTTCTTCCATCCACAATTGACCTTCTGCAGCAGTATCTCTTGGAGCGAGAGTTGAATCGAGACCATAAAACGGCTCTCCAGGTTCCCATTGAGGATGTACTCTTAGCGTACCTATTATTATCAGATGTAAACTTCCGTGTCTATCTACTGCATCTAGAATAGGTCTTGCCGCATTCATCATCTCTAATTTTGTTTGCCGGTCATTCCTTTCAAAAGATGATTCTACAGGTCTTGAATTAATATGTATTAGTGCATTACAAGGAGTTAACATTGTATCCAGTTTTAGCTGGTCACTAATTACTTCATCTGGGATGATTACAGCACTTTTTCCGAGCATTTCTACTATAAATGGAGCGACAAAAGCATCCGAGGCGGTGATGGCAACGTTCATTCTAACATGCCTCGACTAATTCCTAAACTCTAAGAGCGTATCGGTCTAATGTATAGTTTTCAGCAACGAACAATTAAGTCATTATTTCGCTTCCTAAGGCATATACAACCGGGGAGATATAGATGGATCAATTACCAAATTTAGGTCGTGAACAAGAAATGCTCTCAATAATGGGCTTAAAATCCATAGATCAACTGTTTTCCAATATTCCTGACGAAGTTAGGAGGACCGAACCATTACCTCTACCTCCACCTCAGTCTGAAGAAGAAATTTGGAGAGATGCTCAACATCTACTTGGTTCGAATATTAATCTTGATTCTAGGCCCTCTTTTCTTTCAGCAGGGTTATCTAGAAATTTTGTCCCAACTATGGTAGGAATGCTAGCTACCAGAGGAGAATTCTTGACCTCTTACACTCCTTATCAGGCAGAAGTTAGTCAAGGTATGTTACAAGCAATGTGGGAATTCCAGACCATGATTTCTGAACTTGTTAGTTTACCTATATCCAATGTTAGTATGTATGATGCATCTACATCAGCAGCCGAGGCAATCACCTGTGCAGTTCGAGTTCATAATAAAAAAGCCACACAGAAAGAAACAATCTATATTTCCGAGTTAGTCCCTCCACATCGAATGTCAGTCATAGAAAATTATGTGCAGGGAGCAGGGATTAATATTCAAATCCTTAAGCACGACCAGAATGGTCATTTAGATATTGATTCAGCATCTATTGCTAATGGTTCTTGTGCAGTTTATGTGGAACAACCTAACTCATTTGGAATACTTGATGAAGGCCTTTTAAAGCTGAAAGAATTGATTGGCGACAATACTGCCTTAATAGTCGGTGTAGATGCAGTTTCTCTTGGTATTGTTTCTCCTCCGGGTGAATGGGGTGCGGATATTGTTGTAGGGGAAGGTCAACCTTTTGGTATAGGACCTACCTTTGGTGGTCCAATTTATGGTATATTCGCTTGTACCGATAAATACATTCGACAGATGCCGGGAAGAATTGTAGGTCAAACTCATGACTCTAATGAAAAGATGGCATTTACTCTTACCCTTTCCACAAGAGAGCAACACATAAGGAGACATAGAGCCACATCAAATATTTGTTCTAATGAGACATTAATTGCTCTAATGGGCGCTATGCACATGTCTCTTTTAGGGCCAGATGGTATCACTGTCTTATCTCAAAGAGTAGCGGCATCTACGGAAGTCACTAAGAAGGCTCTTCAATCGATTAAAGGTGTAGAATTAGTTCATCCGAATTCACATAATTTTAGAGATTTTGTAATTAAATTACCTGGTGACTCAGGAGAAGCGGTAGCATTTATTGATTCCAAAGGAGTAATGGCAGGCTTACCACTAGGTCAATGGTGGAGTGAAATGTCTTCATGCTTACTAATAGGCTGTGATGAAAGAACAAGTGAATCAGATATTTCGTCACTTGTTAGTGCCATTAAAGAATGGATAAAGGAGGTGGAATTTTGAGTGATATTTTCGCGTTCAATGGTTCATCAAATGCAGGTTGGTCTCAGCCTAAACCAATTTTGTCCTTTTCTCAGATTAAAGAGACGGTCCCTAAATCTATGTTGAGATCTATTCCACCGGCTTGGCCAAGAGCGAGCGAGCCAGAATTAGTTCGTCACTATACTTGGCTGTCAAGAAGAAATTTTGGAATTGATACTGGTTTTTATCCTCTAGGTTCGTGTACTATGAAGCATAATCCTAGGGTTAACGAGAGAATAGTTAACCTGCCAGGAATAGATAGAATGCATCCTTTACAACCCGAACATCAAATTCAGGGTATACTTTCAATTTTCTTTGAGATGCAAGAGATGCTTGCAATCTGTTCCGGAATGGATCAAGTTACATTACAGCCTGTTGCTGGTGCTCAAGGAGAATTCACAGCTATGAGGTGTATTCAAGAATTCCATCGTGAAAGAGGAGAGGGTCACAGAAATAAAGTCATAGTTCCTGATTCTGCGCATGGAACTAACCCTGCCTCGGCTTCGATGTGCGGTTATGAAATAATTGAGATACCAAGTGGTAAAGATGGCCGAATTGACTTAGATGCTCTGCAATCTGTAGTTGGAGATGATACTGCTGCAATGATGATTACTAATCCTTCAACTCTTGGTGTCTTTGAACCTGAAATTGCCAAGGCATCAGAAATAGTGCATTCTGCAGGAGGTCAAATGTACTATGATGGTGCGAACTTCAATGCAATAATTGGAAAAACGGACCCTGGGATGATGGGATTTGACGCCGTCCACTATAATCTTCACAAAACCTTTAGTCAGCCACATGGAGGTGGAGGCCCTGGTAGTGGACCTATTGGCGTCAAAGCCCATTTAGCAAAATATCTCCCTACTCCTCTGGCATCTCGGAGAAAACTAAACGATTCTGATGCTGAAGGAGTTGGCGATGGATTTTGGTATAGTTGGGTAACTCCTGAGAAAACCATTGGTAAAGTTCAGCAATGGCATGGTAATGCAGGAGCAGTAGTACGTTGCTGGGCATTTTATAGACGGTATGGTCGAGAACTAGAAAGAATGTCTGAACATGCAGTATTGAATGCCAATTATCTCAGATATAAGATAATGAATCCTGACCCCGAAGTCGCTTCTAATATTCACGCCATGCCTCTAGATGGTGCTCCTACTGATTTTGTTATGCATGAGTTTACATTATCTATGATACAATTAAAAGATAAAGTAGGGATTACTGGAAAAGATATAGCAAAGAGGTTACTGGATTATGGTGTCATGGCTCCTACTCTATATTTTCCAATGATTGTACCTGAGTGCCTAATGATTGAACCGACAGAAACAGAGTCGAAAGAAGTACTTGATCAATTTGCTAAAGATTTCCTCAATATTTTAACTGAAGATCCTGAAATTGTCACTACTGCTCCACATACAACTGATGTCGGAAGAGTCGATGAAGTATGGGCTGCCAGAAACTTAATCCTTCGCCACCCAGGTAATAACACTGTCCAAGATTAAGCAAAAAAACAAGAGTCATAACGTACTCGCAGGAACAATGCAGCAAGGGGCAGACCAAGATTGGCTGTTAGGCAGCCCTCTATGGTGGCCTAATTCCGGAAGAGTTCTGAGCATAGTTAGATTAGATGAGATAAATCCTCCTGATTCTTGGGATTTCACTAGTCCAGATATTGGTGGAAGAGGGTGGATGAGACAGAGATTACAACCAGTTGGGCCACAGATTCTGTTTACGACTGCTTGGTCATTATTTTTCCTAATAGCTAGCGCAATTCCACTAATATTTCCAGATGAAACACCTATTGATGACCAAAATCTTGCAATTATATTTTTTTCTATTTCATGGATTTTAGTTTTAGTGCCATTTTTGTGGTTTTCCAATGGGAACAGTGAGAGTTTGAATTTATTTCCTTTAGAGGCCTTACCGTTTTTCTTAGGGGTAGTTCTATTTATTTTACATATTATGATTGACCCTAAATTAGGTTGGTTAGGGTATATTTTTTTCTTATATTCTTGGCTCAAAACCGTGAATAATATTAGTAATTCTTTATCGGTCAATTCTGCAAGATGGTTATTACCGATTTCACTAAGTGATTTTTCCGATGATATTTTCAATGAAGGATGGATTTTATTGACTAGAAATTTCAGAAATGGTTTAATTGCAAAATATTCAAAAGATCTGGTTCATTACTCGGCAGAGATTACAGGATTAACCAGAGGAGATAATAAATTTTTAGCATTTAGCATAGTTTATCAAGGTAGGATAATCCATGATCCATTCAATCATAATTTTATATCTGACACAGAATTAAACAGACTTCTAAAAGCCCCTCCTCTGAAAATTTCAGGAGAATCATGGCCATCCAATTTGATAGTAATTAGAGAAGAAGAATGATCATTTTTCTCTAACCCTATGAACGGCAGGCATTTGAACCGTCTTCATATCGGAGTGACATGGACGTTTGTATAATATTGGGTTCCAAATCTGATTTGCCTATTGCCGAAAAGTGTGTATCTGTACTCAATGAGTTTTCTATATCTCATGAAGTAAGAGTTGCCTCCGCGCATCGTGCACCCAAGTATCTTGAATCAGTAGTAGAATCGTCAATCGAATCCGGTTGTCGTATTTTTATTGGTATGGCCGGAATGGCCGCCGCTTTACCGGGGGTTATCGCATCTATGACTACACTCCCTGTAATTGGTGTTCCAGTAGGGGGGAAAGTACCATTAGATAGTCTTCTTTCTATTGTTCAGATGCCTCCTGGGATGCCAGTTGCAACAGTTGGGGTAGATAGAGGCGATAATGCGGGTGCATTGGCAGTACAGATGCTTGCACTAGTTGATACAGATCTAGCAAGGCAATATGATGCTTGGAGAGTTATGAAAACTGCTAAGGTTATTTCAGATGATGAATCTCTCCGAGGTGAATAAATTTGATGAAAACTGAAATGTTAGTAGATGAAGCGATCGAAGAACTACAGAATAAAATTAATGATACCGCTATTATCGCTTGTTCAGGAGGTATAGATTCTTCTGTAGCTGCAGTATTAGCACACCGGGCAGTTGGTAGTTTACTGCATTGTGTCTATGTAGATACAGGTTTTATGAGGAAAAATGAGAGTTCTGAAGTTACAGAAATGTTTACCGAAATGGGAATAGATCTGAAAGTTGTTAACGCCTCGAAAAGGTTTTTCTCAAGTTTAGAAGGAGTTACTGATCCCGAAGAGAAGAGGAAAATAATTGGGGAACAATTCATTCGAGTTTTTGAAGAAGAACAGAAAATATGTGGTGCTAAGTTCTTAGTTCAAGGTACTATAGCTCCTGATTGGATTGAATCTGGTGGAGGCGAGCGTGATGTGATTAAATCTCATCATAATGTAGGGGGACTTCCTGAAGATGTCGATTTAGACATTGTTGAACCATTAAGAGAATTCTATAAGGATGAAGTTAGAGCTATAGCTAGGCAATTGAAAATTAAATCTAGTGAACGTCAACCATTCCCCGGTCCCGGCTTAGCAGTAAGAGTTCTCGGAGATTTAACTGAATCACGGGTTGAAGCTTGTAGAGAAGCTTGTCATATTGTTGAAACAAGAATCCGAGAATCCGCATTAGCCGGTGAGTGCGATTTACCTTGGCAATATTTTGCTGCACTATTGCCAGTCCGATCTGTTGGCGTACATGGGGATACCAGAGTACATGGTGAAACAATAGTTGTTAGAGCGGTAACTAGTATTGACGGAATGAGTGCTAAGTATTCGCCAATTCCTCATAAAGTTCTAGCATCTATTAGTACCGAAATTACTAATGCACTAAAAGGGCAAGTAAATCGTGTTGTATATGATATAACTCACAAACCTCCTGGTACAATTGAATGGGAGTGAGAGAATAGAATTAATTGGAACAGATTTTGAAATCAAGGTCTGGTCTGAATTAAAAAAAATCCCTTATGGTGAAGTTAGAACATATAAGCAGATTGCCGAACTAGTCGGCTCCCCGAAATCATATCGGGCCGTTGCCAATGCATGCGGTAAAAATCCTCACCCCCCTTTGATACCCTGTCATCGAGTTTTGAGGTCTGACGGTAGTTTAGGGGGGTATAGTGGAGCAGGTGGAGTGGCTCAGAAGAAGAAATTATTAATTCAAGAGGGTGTTTTTACTTCCGATTAATTGATGAATGATAGAGCAGGCGGGCAGGTTAGGCCGACATAGCTTAGTTGGTGGAGCGGTGGACTGTTAATCCACAGGTCGCAGGTTCGAGTCCTGCTGTCGGCGCCATCATTCCTTCCTTGCGAATGCTGCGAAAGCTAGCATAGTAATTGCAGAGATTAAACCGAAACCCGGTAGTCCCGATGTGCCTTCCGATTCCATCTGGTCACAAATTCCATCGTTGTCAGAATCAACAGGTACGCTATTTGGGTCTTGAGAATTAGATATGCAGTTGTTTTCTTGATAATCAGTCCATCCATCTCCATCATCATCATCATCAGCATTATTTCCTATCCCATCGGAGTCAATATCAGAGTATTCTGTAGGGTCAAAAGGAAATGCGTCTAGTTCATCAGCAGCTCCATCTCCATCGTCATCAATATCTGAGTAGTCACAAATACCATCATTATCAAAATCAGTTGGTATTGAATCTGAATTAAGAGGATCTGTTAGACAAGAACTTTCGGTTGTATCTGGAATTCCATCTCCGTCATCATCATCATCGATTTTATTTTCAATTCCATCATTATCTGTATCAAGAGGATATTCCTCAGAGTCCAATGGATTATATCCTGCTGCAATCTCTTCTAAATCGCTCCATCCATCACCATCGTCATCCTCATCAGCATTATTACCTATTAGGTCCCCATCATAATCTGCTGATTCTAACATATCATCAGGAAATAGGTCTAGATTATTCTCTACGCCATCTCCATCTCTATCTTGATCAATAGTATCTCCTATACCATCTCCATCTAAGTCTGAAAATTCGGTAGGGTCTAGTGGGAAGGCATCATCAGAATCGTTGATGCCGTCACCATCATCATCCTCATCAATTTGATTGCACAAGTTATCCGAATCTGAGTCTATAGGTGTAGAGTTATAGTTTAGTGACTCAGTCATACAGGAGAACTCATCTAAATCTGACCAATTATCATTATCATCGTCAAGATCTGCATTATCTCCTAAGCCATCATTATCAAAATCGCTCCACTCATTTGGATCTCTTGGAAAATCATCTTGTGAATCTTCGTAATTATCATTATCATCATCCGAATCCATGATGTCACATATCATATCCATATCCAGGTCGTCTGGTGTTGAATTTGCATCCATCTGTTCGGAGCCGCAATTTACTTCGTCAGAATCGGACCAATTGTCATTATCGTCATCATCATCTCCATTATCTCCTATACCGTCTAAATCATAGTCAGAGGTCTCGTTAACATCTAGTGGAAAGGCATCGAATGCGTCGATTACACCATCTCCATCATCATCCTCATCTAGGATATTGCATATTCTGTCTCCATCTGTATCTTCAGGTATTGATGTCGAGTTATTACTATCAGTGCCACAAGAATGCTCTTCAGCATCTAGCCAACTATCATTATCATCATCTAAATCAGAATTATCGCCTCTACCATCACCATCATTATCTTGCCATTCTGTATTGTCTAGTGGGAACAAATCGTTATCGTCCAAATATCCATCATTATCATCATCATCATCAATTAGATTACAGATGGAATCAAGATCAGTATCTACTGGAATCGAATTATTATCTAATGAATCAGTATTGCAGGCCAACTCATCAATATCGAGCCATCCGTCATCATCATCATCATCATCAATTAGATTACATATGGAATCAAGGTCAGTATCTACTGGAATCGAATTATTATCTAATGAATCAGTATTGCAGGCCAACTCATCAATATCGAGCCATCCGTCATCATCATCATCATCATCGATGAAATTGCATATTCTGTCTCCATCTGTATCTTCAGGGATTGATGTCGAATTTTTACTATCGGTGCCACATAAATCTTCATCAGTATCTAACCAAGAATCATTATCATCATCTGAGTCTAGAATATCACATATACCATCACTATCTGTATCCAATGGAATTGATGAAGAGTTAGTTGAATTTGTGCCACAATCACTTTCATCGGTATCGTTCCATCCATCTCCGTCATCATCTGTATCTACTGGGTCACAGATTCCATCTGAGTCAGTATCAGTAGGTATTGAGGTAGAGTTATTACTTTCCGTGCCACACGATGTTTCATCACTATCTGACCATCCATCTCCGTCATCATCTGTATCTACTGGATCACAGATTCCATCTGAGTCGGTATCAGTTGGAATGGATGAATTGTCATTTGAATCGGTTCCACACGCTGATTCGTCGGTATCTGACCATCCATCTCCATCTGTATCTCCATTTGACGTAGTAACTTGATCGAGAGTCCATGAATTTGTAGCCCAATCATCTCCAGATGTACCACCGTTACCATTAGCAAAATTTACTGCAACATAAAAGGTCACAGTACCAGAACCGTTCGCTGGAGATGTCCAATTAACACTCCAACTTCTTGAATTAGAATTAGAATGTGTCACCTCTCCATTTTGTAATTTAGTATTTGTACCCGGGTTTGACCATGAACCTTGATCAGCATCTAAATTGAATCCACCTTTTGTTCCTGATGGACCTCCAGTGCCTCCTATGTTGAGCGTGTATTCAGTAGTTTCTTCGTATCCCGAACTTGGAAGACCGGATAATGTAGGAGTGACACCCCCACTTGCTCCATGGCATCCACAACCAGCAGTAGTTGAACCAGTTTTACCTCCGCTATATCCTAATGTTGTTTCAGAAACTGATAAGATTAGTAAAAGAACTAGAATTACAGATATACGTTGTTTAGAGGCCATACGTCCTTTCGCGAAAATACTACTTTTTGTACTTCACCCATTCATGACTATATTAATCAGTTCTTTAATCAATAGAGAACTCTGTTCCGCTAAACTCTTTGACCTAATGGCTATGAAACATCATGGGCAAAAAGGCACAGGCGACTGCAATATTAGATTCAGTGAATTCTTCGGGCCGACATTATCGAGATAGTTTACCAATGATTGCTAGTGAAAATATACTTTCACCTATGGTCGCTAAAGCAGTTAATTCCGATCTTCATGGACGATATGCAGAAGGTCTCCCTGGAAAGAGATATTATCAGGGGTGTGATGATTTTGATAGTATAGAATCACTAGGTATAGAGTCCGCAAAAAGAGTATTTAATTGTAATTTTACAAATATCCAATCAACTTCAGGTACAGTTTCAAATATTGCTGCTCTCAAGGCTTTAGCGAAACCAGGCGATACAATTACGGCAGTATCTACTGCAGATGGTGGGCATATATCTCATGCAAGGATGGGAGCAGTAGGGGTTCGTGGATTGGGTCTAGTCACTTATCCTTGGGACATAGATAGAATGGAGCCAGATATTGATGCGTCTATTAAGATAATCAGAGAAACTAAGCCTAATTTGGCATTATTCGGGCAGTCTGTATTTCTGTTCCCTACACCACTAAGAGAGTTAGCGGATGCTGCACATGAAGTAGGCGCCAAGGTGATGTATGATGGGGCGCACGTGCTAGGTTTAATCGCAGGCGGGCAATTTCAAGATCCATTAAGAGAAGGTGCAGATGTCATGACAGGTAGTAGCCACAAAACCTTCCCTGGTCCTCAAGGTGGATTTGTTCTTTCAGATTCTTCTGATGAAAAATTCCATCGTAAATTGAATAACTCAATATTCCCTGGGACTTGTTCCTCATATCATCTTCATCACGTAGCCGGGAAAGCAGTTGCTCTGGCTGAATTTGAAGAATTTGGCAGTGATTA
Source organism: Euryarchaeota archaeon UBA556 (assembly GCA_002494975.1). Lineage (GTDB taxonomy): Archaea > Thermoplasmatota > Poseidoniia > Poseidoniales > Thalassarchaeaceae > MGIIb-O2. The sequence goes on along the minus strand of DADI01000031.1, from coordinate 3,391 downwards.
TGCTAAAAACATAGTTTCCAATGCTCAATCTTTGGCGTCTGCTCTAGCTGCAGAAGGTTTCGATGTACTTGCAGAAGATAGAGGTTATACTGCAAGCCACCAGGTACTTACTCGCCATGGTGAAATTGATTCAGGGGCGGGCCGTAAAGCAGCAGATTTACTTGAAAAATCGGGAATCATCACTAATATGAACATGCTTCCAGGAGATACTAAAGCAATGCAACCTAGTGGTCTACGATTAGGTGTTCCCGAACTTACTAGAGTAGGGATGGGAATTGATGAAATGAAAGATGTGGCTAATTTCTTTGCACGTGCCTTAATAAAAAATGAAGAAACGTCTAAAATCAAGTCAGATGTTAGAGAATTCAAATCTAATTATCAAACAGTAAAGTATTGTTTCGATGAAGGTCCCGCTTATCCTGGATTAGAATAATTCACTTACAGATAGTTTATGAAGAAATCTTCTATACCATTAATGTGGAATCTATGAAATCAATCTCTTTCTTACTTGTTTTTCTTCTTCTAACGCCAGGGTGTTTATCGATGCCATGGGGTCAAGGCAATGATTCAATGGAAATAAATTGTGAATTAGAACCCAATGATCCTAGTTGTGAAGTGATAGAACTAACAGAAGATGACTGTTTATTCAATGAAATATTTACTGGAGATATTTGTAGATTGATGCTCCCACCAGATAATTTGGACTTTGGAGAAGAATCATTACAATTAACAGTTGGAATAAATATGCAACCATTAACTCCTAGTTTTATCGGAGATGGTCCCGAGAATTGGCTGGTTAATCCAAGGCTGCCTGAAGGTTTGAGTTTAGATTCTGAAAATGGTGTTCTTTCAGGAAATCCTGATGTAGAGTCTGTGCTTACAAGCTACACAATAATTGCCACTAACTCAATGGGGTCAAGTGTTTTCATCATCAGTATAACAATATTACCAGCACCTCCTGATTCGATAACTTATTCCGAAAGTACAATTTTTTGTACCATTCAGAGTATCTGTGGAATCGGTATGCCAGAAGTTTCCGGTGGATTGCCTGTGAGTTGGGTGGTTAATCCTGACCTGCCTGAAGGTCTAGAAATTATTGGTTCAGGAGAAATCTATGGTATTGCTCAGCAACTTGGTGATTCTAATCATACAGTCACTGCTTCTAATGATGGTGGCTCTAATTCAACGAATATCCGAATAATAACTACTCATCAATCTCCTGAAAATCTCTATTACTCTGGTCATTTATTTCAATGGCTTATCGGTGAGGAGATAGATGAAACCCCTACTTTTGATGGCGGAGAAATTATACTTTGGGACATCGAACCTCCTTTACCAGAGGGTCTCTTTTTCAATTTAGAAAGTGGTACAATATTTGGTTACCCTACTGAATTACATGCAATTAGGGAACATTATGTGACTGCAACAAATACTGGCGGTTCAATCACAACAAGTATACTCATCTCTGTTAGTGATTTTTCACCTGAGAATATTCGTTATGAACCATATGTTCTAGAATTATTTGTCAATGAAAACTTATCCAACTTAACTCCTAATTGGTCAGGTGGTTCACCAGATAGTTGGGAAATTTCTCCAAATCTCCCTTCTGGGCTTAATTTGAACTATCGTAATGGTATAATTTCTGGAACCGCTTTGATATTACAAGAGCCCTTGAATTATCAGATATGGGCAAATAATTCAGGAGGATATGCAACCACTCAGATAGTAATAAGCGTCGTTAGTTTACCTCCTAATGAGATTTCCTGGCCTGAATCACAATATGCTCTTAAATCTAATCACAGTGTATTAATTCCGGCTACAAATAATGGTCCCTTAATTGATTCTTGGGAGGTGTACCCGGAATTACCTTCTGGCCTTTTAATACTCGATAATGGTTCAATTGAAGGAATTCCAAATTCGCGAACAGATTGGCAAGAATATACAATTTGGGCTAATAATACTGGAGGTGCAGTGGGACTTAATATTTGGATAGCCATACACGACTTAAGGGCTGATCAGAATGAATTATTGCGAGATATTGAAGATGCTGACTGGGGGGGTTGGTCTTCGCTAATTTTGCCAATTGGCGAGTGGTCATTTCCCCTAGGTAGAGATTCTAATGATAATACAGTAGTATCTGCATCACACGTTGGTCGTGGAAAAATGGTTGGTTATGGTCATGAAAGTTGGGTTATGCAAGATCATGATTTCACGATGCGTGCAGTAGAATGGGCGTGTGGTCAATCTGCCAACATAGGTCTGGCATATGGTGCAGGATTCGATGACTGGGAAGATGACTTGAAAGAGCGTGGTCATGATGTTTTTCTCTCAGTTACTCCGGATGATCTTTCAGAAATTGATTGTCTGGTAGATGAATTTTGGAATGGGCATGATGATGGCGATAATTCTGTAATTGAGGAGTTTCTCCTTGATGGTGGCGGACTAATAATGGGTGGTCATTCGTGGTATTGGTCTTACTCTAATAGCGACGTCCCTCATAATTACCCTGGNNAATGCAATAGATGCAGTTTTAGATAATCGAATAAATGATGTTGATTTGTCCGATGAAGAAGCAAGTATTGCCTACAAATCTATCTCTGCTTGTAGTCAAATACTTACTCTGGATTTTATTGATTTTTGGGCACCCTTGAGGGAGTTGATTAATTCAACAGGTTGGACGGTAATAGAATATAGTACCCTTTGGAGCTCTAACGGTCATGATTTAGGGGAAGATCCTGTATCAGATATCATATTGAGATTAGAAGAGTCACTAACTCAAAACCTGCCCGCTCAAGAGCTACCCGTACATCCTAGTCACGTTGAATTCCCTGGGTCAGTCCCCTCTAATGCTACTAGGATAAGCCGCACAGTTACTGTGAATGGCAATCAATCAGGACTTCCTAGCGACTTTGGTTATTCCGGAGCTCGTTCGAACATAAGAATGTCAACAGGACTATATGCTCCTCCAGGTGAAGTAATTACCGTTTCAGTTGACCAAGAGACTTCTGAATTAGGGTTTAGTGTATTGATAGGCGCTCATACAGACGGTCTATGGGGTAAAGATATCATCAAACGTCATTCGAAAATTTATAGAGATTGGGCTATTGAAAATACTACTAATCAAGTTGCGAATTCATTTGGAGGTCCAATCTATGTTTCAGTACCGGCAGGTTCTTTATTCGGTGATTTAGAATTGACTATTTCTGGAGCAATACGCGCCCCGATGTTTGTCTTAGGTGAGACCTCTGATTTTGAATGGCTTTATTCCGAGAGAGAGAATCCTGCACCATGGGCCGAGTTAATATCTGATAATTTTATTATGACCGTCCCTAGTTCAGAAATACGTAATCTTGATAATCCCAGTCAACTAATGAATTGGTGGGATAGTGCT
>DADI01000086.1:761-8901 GCA_002494975.1 Euryarchaeota archaeon UBA556 | reverse complement strand
CCTTGATGCTCCCGAATAGGTAGACCCAAACGAGAACAAATCTCAAGATGAGGGGCTGACCAAGGGTGTAGGCATTCATCAGAGAAGTCGTATCCAAGTACCGTTACTGGTTCAATCTCTCCTTCCCAATTTTCTCCAATCAGTCTGCCTGAGACTCTTGTCCAACTATGATTCATATGTCGTGTTTCATAAATAAAATTCTTGAAATCTTTCTGAGATAATTTACTAAGCAGAAAATCTCTAGGAATCGCTCTCGGAATAATTGCTAAAACTCTTTCATGATCATGAAAATATGCAATAGGTGCTAAATTGAGCTGTCTGAACAGTTCTTGTGATTTCTCAATAGATGTGCGAATATCTCCCCATTTTATGGGTAACCATGATACAAATGCAGAGCGATCATTGGTTCCAGAAACATGACTACTTAATTCCAAACTAGTATATTGAGGCGGACTTACTATTTTTTTTGATATAAGCCTTAGATTCATTTTAGGAAGAGAAAATTTGGGTATTCTAATTGGTGGTCTTTTCGGAATTTTAATTGCGGATTCATGTCTAGGAATTTTATTTATCCATTCATTTACTGGTAATTCAATCCATTCATCATTGAGAATTGTACAAATCCAGCCGGTTTTACCATGAATAGTTCCAGGTAAACGAATAACACGCCTAGTATCCGCTGTTACAACCTTATCAACAGGATGCCCTGCTTCAATTACCTGATTCAAAAGTTGCTTACGTTGAGATTTAACTTTCTCTTCTCTTAATACTGGATCAGGTTCAGAAAATGACTCTCTATCAGGATCATCCGCAATAATATGAAACCCCTTACTTCCTGAAAATGTAATATGTCTAATTTTAATATCAGTATTTTCTATTAACCAATTTCGAAGATTCAAAGTTGCTTTCCTTGCTTCTTCTAAGCGAATAATACAAAACGGCCTGATATCAATATCAAATACAACAAGATGATCTAAAAGTATAGGCGAGGGTCGTTTCGTATCTTTAATTCTAGGGAGATTAATGGGATTAAGCCATGAAGAAGTTGAAACATAAACATCAGTGGGCATTGAGTTAGAAAATAATTCAATTAATTTCTTTGAAGAAGAAATCCTTCTATCAGATGTTATCCAAGGACCCTTCAGTGACTTCCATCGAAATTGGTGCCTAGAGGATTTATTGAGCCAAGATAAATCTATTTCTCTATCAAAATAATAGGATGAGAGATCGTCTTCAGACCAGCTCAAAACATGACTCATATTACGAGGGATAAGTATGTGGTCTTTGATTAATTGGTTAAAGTCCCTTATTAATTAGGGGTGAAACCTCTTTTCCTATCAGACCTATGGTGTCCATTAACTGATTATGTGAAAGTCCTGCATTATCCAATTGGAAAGAAAAACGTGAGATTCCCCCTAATGCCTCACTATGTCTCATTATTTTTTCGGCGACTTCTTCTGGATCGCCAATTACATAAGCGCCTAGAGGACCTGTTTGTTCATCGAATCTATTTCTAGTGACTGGAGGCCAACCCCTTTCCTTCCCAATTTTAGTGAAAGCCTTCGCATAGCCGGGAAAATAAATATCTCTAGCTTCTTGTGAATCTTTTGCAACAAATCCTAGTGAATGAAGTCCAACTTTTAGTTGATTAGGATTATGCCCAGCACGCTCACCGGCCTCTCTGTAAAGGTCAACTAATGGACGGAATCTGTGTGTTTCTCCACCAATGACTGCTATCATTAATGGTAAACCTAGCAATCCTGCTCTTACGAATGATTGAGGAGTTCCACCAACTCCTAACCAGATAGGTAATTTTTCTTGTAAAGGTCTGGGATATATTTGTTGATTTCTTAGTGCGGGTCTGAATTTACCTGACCAATTAACAGTTTCATTATCTCTAATAGATAGTAAAAGATCTAATTTCTCTGAGAATATTTCGTCATATTCATTTAAATTCAAGCCAAATAAAGGATATGATTCGGTGAATGAACCACGCCCAACTACCATTTCTGCTCGCCCGGAAGAAACGAGGTCGAGGGTTGCAAAATTTTGGAATGCCCTTACAGGATCCGCTGCACTGAGGACTGTTACTGCACTGGTTAAACGAATATTCTTTGTGCGAGATGCTGCTGCTGATAATATCACTGAATTAGCAGAATCAAGAAATTCTCTTCGATAATGCTCACCTATTCCAAAAACGTCAAGACCCATTTTATCGGCATGTTCTATTCGATCAAGAAGCTCAGATATAGACTGGGCACTATTAACTGGATAACTCTGTCCATTATCGAGTTTTACCTCAGCGAAACTATCGACACCAATTTCCATAAATCTCGCGAGTTCTAACCACTATTATAATTAGTAGTTTTATGGATGAAAGTAAAAGGCCAAGCCTAAAATTGCATAAGTACCTAAGAGCATGAGGCCTTCAAGCCAGTTTGACTTACCATCGGCTGCTGTTAAATTTGCTATTGTAACTGCAAGGAATACTGCTATAGTCTCGAGTATACCAAATTCAAAGGTGAGAGGTAAACCCAGAATCCAAGCAATAACTACCATTAGAGGTGCTACAAATACTGCTATCTGAGTCGAGGAACCAATTGATATCGCGAAAGATAGGTCCATCTTATTTTTTGCAGCAACCGATACGGCAGTGAAATGTTCGGCTGCATTACCGAATAAAGGTAATAGAATAACTCCAATGAAAAGATATGGGAGATGATATTCTTCAGCGGCTGATTCTACTGAATGAACAAGAACCTCAGCCATCCATGAAACTAAAATTGTAGCAATAATGAGTAAAATTATTGCATCTTTTTGATCCATATTCGGGTCTTCATGGTGAGCATTTTCTGTCGCAAAAAGATGAGAATGCGTTTTGAGTTGGAATAAAAGAAAGAAACCGTATATTGCTAGAAGAACTACAGCAGCTGCATGAGATAGTTTCTCAACACCATCATCGCCAGCGGTACCATCAACTGTGAAATTGAATACTGTTGGAATAATTAAAACAATAACCGATAATAGTAGAAGTGAGCCATTAGAACTTACTTGAGTTTCAGAAAATTTTTGCTCTGAATGATGAAGTCCTCCCCAAACAAATGAAAGACCCATTACAAGTAATAAATTTCCAAGAATGCTGCCAATTAGACTAGCTTGTACTATGTTTATCATTATCTCTTCGGTTTCTGTACCCACATTCTCTGCTGCCGTCATAAGAGCTAAAACACAAATTATTATTTCAGCCGCATTTCCAAATGTTGCGTTGAGTAAACCACCAACTGATTCTGATGTTCTTAGAGCAATTTCTTCTGTGGCTTTACCCATTAAAAATGCTAATGGCATTATTGCTATCATAGAAGTAATGAACGAAAGGTTCTCATCATGTTGAAAATAATTAAAATAGACGGTTGCTGGTACCGCTAGCAATAAAATATTCAATTTACTTTCACGTGGATCAAAGGCTCTAACTATACTCGCAGCATCTACCATTATTTACTTGCGGGAACGATAATTAAGTCAATGTTGCGCTTACAATAGGGAGGATTCATCCGTTAAACCGATGCCGGTGATAATGTGGGAAGTGTGTTTAGACTAGCACTTAGTGGAACACCGGGGACTGGAAAAACAACAGTTGCATCTTTATTTGAAAGAAATGGATACAATATTATTTCTTTAGAATCATTAGCAAAAAAATACAACTGCTTGGGAGAAATTGATACATTAGATAACTCTAGGCCCATAGACCTCGAAAGGTTATGTCGTGAATTAGAAAAATCTTGGTCTGAAAATCCAGAAAATACCATAATCATAGATGGACATCTGAGCCATCAACTCCCTTGTGATTATACCGTTGTCTTACGGTGTCAACCAGATATTTTACAAAAACGATTGGAAAGTAGAGATTATACTGAAGAAAAAATACGTGGGAATGTTGAATGGGAATTAATTGGTGGGCCATGGAACGATAAAAAGGATTCAAATGGTTGGTTGGAGTTAGATACCTCGGAAATAAGACAAGAAGTAATTTTTGAATCTATTCATAATTGGATTACAGATGGATTCAAACCATCTACTACAGACACAGAGATTGACTGGATTGGGGTAATGGAGGAATAATATGTTTGAGAAAATGAGAGATACATGGACAAAAGCAATACAACCAATTGTACTAAAATTAGGTAATCTTGATCCATCTGTACTAACTTGGACATCATTACTAGTTTCGCTTGTTGGATTTTACGTCCTAGCGATAGCAGGGATGAATACTACTGGAGCCTTGATGATTGTTGTTGCTGTAATTCTTGTTTTAATCGCAGGAGTCTTTGATGCACTAGACGGCGCATTAGCAAGGCATCAGGGAACAGACGGACCATATGGCGATTTTCTTGACCATACTATAGACCGTATTGTTGATGTGGGGTTATTGGTAGCAATTGGAATGAATGCTTCATTTGTAAGTAATCCAGATGCAGGTTTAATTGCTGGACTTCTAACTCTTCTAGGATCTTATATGGGAACACAGGCTCAATCAGTAGGACTTGATAGAATATACGGGGGATTTTCCCGAGCTGATCGTATGATTGTTACCCTCTTAGGGCTTCTAATTGCCGCCATGCAAGCGTATACGGGAGGTTCTGGAATAGATATTATATCATACAACGAATATTTAGAATATATTTTACTGGGTAATACGGAGTTAAATGGAATGACGGCTGCATTAGCCGTATCTGCTTGGGGAGGAGTTTACACGTTCTTAGTTAGGTTCAATAGTACTAGGAAACAGCTCCTAGAATTATGATTCGTTGATTCAATTAAATCATGAAACAGTAACTAAACCCCTTCTTACAAGGGTAACGGTTATCCTCTGTCTAATCCGCCTGTGACTCGTGAAGAATATCATCGACCGTGTATTAGAACTTCAAGAGGATGAAGGAATACCGTCTGCTCCCATAGATACTGAGAGTGATTCGGAACTTGTTCAGTTGCTATCTTCGCTTCAACCAAGAATACGAGTTTTCGGCTGCGGAGGCTGTGGTTCTAATACTGTAGCCAGATTAGAACAAGAGGGATTATTTGATGATACATATGTCAGAGGGATAGCAATAAATACAGATGCTCAGCATTTACTTAGAGTAGGTGTGCAAAATAAGGTACTTATTGGTAGATCGGCAAGAGGAAGAGGCGCAGGAGGAGATCCTGAGAAAGGCGAACAGGCAGCATATGAATCTGAGAGATCTCTAAAAAATGAAGTCGATGAGTGTGATTTGGCATTCATTACCGCTGGTTTAGGAGGAGGAACTGGTACCGGTTCTGCTCATGTAATAGCTAGATTAGCTCGGGCTGCTGGGGCGTTAACAATAGCTGTAGTTTCATATCCATTTCTTTCCGAAGGTGCACTTAGAAGACAAAATGCAGAGTGGGGTCTTGAGAGATTGAGAGAAGTTTGTGATACAGTAGTTGTACTTCCAAATGAAAGATTACTAGAAGTAGAAGGGGTGAGAGATTTACCTCTAGACGCAGCATTCAGAGTTGCTGATGAATTACTGATGAGATCAATTTCCGGCGTTTCGGAAATGATTGCCAAGGAAGGTATTGTCAATCTTGATTTCCAAGATTTACGCTCAGTAATGGAAAATGGAGGAGGTGTTGCGATGATTGGTTTAGGAGAAGCAAACGGACCAGATCGTGCAGAAAAAGCCACTGAAGAAGCGCTTCATTCTCCTCTTTTAGACATTGATATTTCGGACGCTAGAGGTGCCCTAATTAATGTGGTCGGCGGACCTGGTCTTTCATTGGGAGATACTGAAAAATGTGCAAAGATTATTCGAGATAGAATTAATCCTTATGCGCGTATAATTCTAGGCGCCACTACAGATTCATCAATGGGAGATGAAATACGCGTACTGCTCGTATTAACTGGGGTTAAATCGGAGCAAATACATGGGGCGGCGTTACATACACAAATGCGTAATCTCAAAACTAGAACTGTTGAGTTCATTAATTGATAAATTATATTCAGTTAGGGCATATACATTCCAACGTTTCTCCCGACGTGCTTAAATGAGGTCGGTCAGTCGCCGTGCTGCTTCTGAGGGAAAGGTATGGCTATTGAGAACTCAAACACTAGTGCAGTTGAGGACAGAGTCCAAGACTTACAAGACGAAATTGAAAGCCGTGTTCGTAGCCTTCAAACTGGTTCTTATGCTAGAATTTTGAAGATGGCTAGAAAGCCTTCTAAAGAAGAATTTCGCCAAACCGTTATCGTTTGTGGAATAGGTATGTTTGTCCTTGGAGGTATTGGTTTCGTTATGCTATACCTAATGGATAATCTGCTTCCTTCATTCTTTGAATGGTTAACGAAATAAATTATTGAGTGATTGAAATGTCTGATGCGTTTACTGTATTTGTTCGCCATGAAGAAAAAGTTCTACTTATGCAGAGGGCTGATGAAGTCTCTGACTTACCTGGTGCATGGGATGGAGTCTATGGTTATGGAGATCCTGATGACGATGACGCGGTTAAAGCGAGAATTGTCGAATCAACAGGTATTCCTGTAGAAAAACTAGTGAGAGTGAGGCAAGGACCTTCTAGGGGAATTGCAATGGGGAATTCATTGTTAGAAGTCACACCTATTCTTTACCTTGCTGAAAGCAATGAGGTCACTCCTAAAACACTGTACAAGAATTCAGAATGGGTTGACCCAGGTATGATTGGAAAGAAAGAATACAGTACTCCGAGTCTAAGAGATATGTATGGAGATGTTGCATCTTTTCTTTACATTCTAAAAACTAGTATTGGTCAAGAACAAAATGTTGCTAGAGAAATTCAAGCTAGACTTTCAGGTAGTGGCTCTTTAATGGATATTAAAGATGAAATTTATGGAGTATTAAGTCCTAATTATATGAAAGGATATATTTTCGTTGAAGCGTCTGCATTTCATCATGTAGAGAAACTAATCGGAAGAGCAGGAGTTTCAACGACTCCGATTAAAAATTGTAGAAAAGTATTGGACGGAGAATCTCCACTTGAAGATGTACTACCATACTTAGAACCAAAAGCTGCTACTTCTGGAATAGAAGAAGGATGCATTGTAGAAATCCATGGTGGAGCCTTTAGAGGTCAATCTGCACGTGTAATTCGTGTCACTGAGTCGAAAGAAGAGGTCACTGTAGAACTGTTCGAAGCCGCAGTTCCAGTGGCATTAACAGTAAGAGCCGACCAAGTACGTGTCACTCAACGTGTCGAATAATCGAATATAGGAGACCGAGGACTAACGCAACACGCTCAAATAGTGAAGGTAAGTCGGCGGGATACAATCATAGGAGGTAATACACATGTCAGCACGTAACGAGACACCACATAAAGTCGTCCAAGCGCTTGGCAAAAAGAAGTGTAATGGGTCCTGGGAAGAAGCGTCTGAAAATTTGACAATGGATCAAATAAAGAAGATTGCTACAGAACAAGAAGAGCGCCTAACGGGTGCAAACTTGTATGCACGTTGCCGTGAAGTTATGGGAACTTGTGTAGCTATGAGAGTTAATGTCGAGGGCTTTGCTCCAAAGGAAGCACTCGAACGTATGAGCAAGGGGGAATTCAGCGAACACTTTAGCTGAGTTATCACGAATTGTGGGAGAGGGAAACCTCGCTAACCACGGAGGTGAATAAATATGCAGGAAAATATCCAAAACGCCATCCAAGAAGCATTAGAGAACGCCCCAGAACGTAAGTTCGTAGAATCTTTTGAGATGGCTATAACTCTCAAAGATGTTGATTTGAAGAATCCAGTAAATCGTATTCAAGAAGAAGTACGTCTTCCTTCAGGAAGAGGAAAAGATGTACGGATAGCAATGTTTGCTGGTAGTGAGATGGCTACGAAAGCGCGTGCTGCTGGAATTAGCGTAATTGATCCAACAACTATCGAAGATTTAGGAGGAAATCGTCAACAAGCTCGTAAGATGGCTAAACAATATGACTTCTTCTTGGCTGAAATACCACACATGGGTACAGTAGGAAGATATCTCGGTGTAGTTTTAGGTCCTCGTGGAAAAATGCCACGCCCGGTACCGCCTACGCTCGACCCTGCTATGATTGCTGCAGGTTTGAAAAATACAACTATCGTTAGATCACGAGACAAAGT
>DADI01000086.1:0-602 GCA_002494975.1 Euryarchaeota archaeon UBA556 | reverse complement strand
GATAGGGTTGGAGAACTCACTGATGTCCTAAACTCAGATGGAGTTGTCGGAATCGTAGATGTTGGTGGAGTTCCTGCTAGTAACATGCTAGATATGAGAAGTAACCTAAGAGATTCAATGAAAATTACAATGGCTAAGAAAACTCTAATCAGATTAGCTTGGGAAAATTCTGGCCGCTCTAATGAAGAATTAGAAACTTTGATGGAAGGTGCAGTACAACCATGTATCGTTCAATCTGAAAATCTAAATCCTTTTGAATTGTTTATCGAGTTAGAAAAAACACGTCAAGGTCGTGCAGCTAAAGAAGGTGAATTAGCACCTATGGACATCATAGTTGAGAAAGGACCTACTACATTTGGACCAGGACCAATTGTTGGAGAATTCAATGCTGTTGGAATACCTGCTAAAATTGATAAGGGCAAGGTCGCAATTCAGAAAACAACTACTGTTGTTGAGAAAGGTGAGCCTATCTCAGCAGATCTGGGAATAATGCTTGCAAAATTAGACATTAACCCAATAGAAATTGGTATTATCCTAACTGGTGCTATAGAAGAAGGGTTCTTTTTCCCTGCATCTGCATTAAATATTGACTTAGACCAAGT
>DADI01000036.1:16846-22612 GCA_002494975.1 Euryarchaeota archaeon UBA556 | reverse complement strand
TTTAATTCAGGACTATTGCCCATGTTGAGGACTGAAGGATCTGCTGCATCACGAGCTTCTTCAGAGTGACGTTCTGCTAGAGCATCAATTAGGTCTTTTTCTAACTCAGAACAACCGTCTTTGAGAGTTATTGCTTTTTGGATATGGTCGTGCCCTGAACCTAGGCCTGGAGCCCAGTTGTAATTTGAAGAAACACAATATGCAATACCCCACCATGCCATAGCACAATCTGGATCGATTTCAGCACATTTACTGAAACATGCAATCGCTTCTTCGTGGTTGTAATTCAACATGTGCCCATAAGCACGGACAAACATTTTTCGGGCATCATCATTGGCACAAGTTATCGTAGTTGCGAATGAAAAGTTCGCGGCATTTCCGAAATCATAATCAGTTGGGGCTAAAGACATATTTCATCCAAAATAGATTATGACTTAATCATTTACGGTTAGGTTCTAATAAGATGTAATTGTTTTGTAGGTGAATCAGTTATCTTGTTTAACTGTAAGATGGGGATATGGGATGCCGATATTATTTGACTTGAATCTATCTAACATTTCTATAAGCAGCCAATCTTTAGCTTTCCTCTCACTATTGTAGTCATCAACCCAACAATCGAGTCTGAATACTAGGGCAGTTTCAGTCACATCGTATAGTAATACCTCGGTTTTTGGACTATCAATAGTAAAACTGCAATCATTAATTATATTATTTATTAGAGATTTTACAATTTTAGGATCTGCATCCAGAGAGGTTCGTATTCGGAAACGAAGATTCATTGAGTCTTTATCTCCCAGAGAACCTCCTAATGCATAGTTCTCAACTATTTCACCTGAAAGTGTTGTATTTGGTATCACTACTAAACGTTCGTTACCCGTACGTATCTTAGTAGTCATAAGGCCGACATCATCAACCCTTCCTTTCACCCCCATTACTATCACTTTATCACCCTTTGAGAAAGGTTTGTCGAGCAACATGAGTAGCCCAGAAACTAGATTTGCTGCCGTTTCTTGTAATGCGAGTCCTATAACTAATGTCAATATAGTTGCAGATGCTACAATTGCTGTGACATCGATATTCATTTGGTCTAGAGCGATGAGAATTGCAGCCAGCCAAGCAAGGAGTTTGGAAACACTAACTGTAATTGTTTTTAGTGTTGATAAATCAAGAGATGTGTTTTCATCCATTGATTGAAATAATGGAGGTATGAACTCATCGACTATCGAAGTAAGAAACTGAGCAAATAATATCAGCAATATAGCCGCTGATCCACCAGCAAAAGCAGATCTTTCGAAAGAGCCCTCTTCAAATGCAAAACGAAATGTCAACCAAATTCCAATAAGGAATACACCTGTATTAAGAATTGGTGTAGCTAGATTGAATAATCGGTCATCATATATGTTATCACTTGAAGAAATTACCTTCAATACTGGTCCACGTAATATCAATCTTGAAATTAAAGTTGCAACGATACTTGCCACGATTCCAACAAGAATTTGAACAAATATACTTGAGGATTCTAAATCATCAAAATATGATTCGAATGGGGCCATCATCAAGTCTTCAAAGTGATGAATAGTTTATTTGATTTGTGCCGGCAATGATGTGAAATTAGTCGAAAAATAGAACTTTTGGTGCTCGTGCCGGGATTTGAACCCGGGTCGCCGCCTCGAAAGGGCGGCATGATGGACCGAACTACACCACACGAGCGGTAAGCCGCCGAGAAGCAAACCCCACATAATCGCAACGGTTCAAACTACTACAAAAAAATGTAAACTAATCTTCTACATCATCTTCAATAGACTGACTAGAAGATGAATAAGAAGAAATCCAAAAAAGGAATAAAACTAAACCCAATAAATAAAATATTAGCAACGGATTTTGAGTGTCAGATTTAAGCCATCTTTCAGAATCTGTAGGGAAAAAATCCGAATTATCCCCTACTCCATCATCATCAGAATCTAAAGTCTCATTTGAATCATAAGGGAAGGCATCGGAATTATCTCCAATTCCATCACCATCTGAATCTATATATTCTTCAGGATTATTCGGGAACACATCAGAATTATCTCCCACCCCATCATTATCAAAATCAATTGTTTCAGTAGAATCATAAGGAAAGACATCGGAATTATCCCCTACTCCATCACTATCTGAATCGGATATCTCATTAGAATCATAAGGGAAGGCATCGGAATTGTCCCCTACTCCATCGTTATCGGAATCAATTGTTTCATCAGGATCATATGGAAACATATCTGAATTGTCCCCTACTCCATCATTGTCTGAATCTGCTGTTTCATTAGAATTGTTAGGGAATATATCTGAATTATCTCCCACTCCATCGTTATCAGAATCATTTGTTTCATCAGGGTTGTATGGAAAAACATCTGAATTATCTCCTACTCCATCATTGTCAGAATCTAAAGTCTCATTTGAATCATAAGGGAAGGCATCAGAATTATCTCCAATTCCATCCCCGTCAGAATCCATGTTTTCTAATGGATTATATGGAAAAGCATCAGAATTATCTCCAACACCATCGCTATCTGTATCTATATGTTCATTTGGATTGAGAGGAAATACATCAGAGTTATCTCCGATTCCATCCCTATCTGTATCTGAAATTTCAGTAGAATCATCAGGGAACTCATCTGAGTTATCACCTACTCCGTCATTATCTGAGTCTACTGTTTCAGTCGAATCATTAGGAAACTCATCTGAGTTATCACCTACTCCGTCATTATCTGAATCTACTGTTTCAGTCGAATCATTAGGAAACTCATCTGAGTTATCACCTACTCCGTCATTATCTGAGTCTACTGTTTCAGTTGAATCGTTAGGAAAAGCATCTGAGTTATCCCCTACACCATCACCATCAGAATCTTGATTTTCAAGAGGGTCATGAGGGAAATCATCGACATCATCTCTGAAACCGTCTCCATCAGAATCAGGGAAATAACCTGTGAGGCCCCAGCCTAGTATTGTTTCAGTAAAATCATCACCACTTGCAGAAGAAACAGCAGGTAAATGTCCACCATCTGGAATTTTCCAAAGAGAAACACGGTTACCAGAATTACAATTTAGATATTCATACTCAATCGTATCATTTTGTCCACTAGGAGAAATTAAATCTAATTCATCAATTAAAGTCATAGAAGATTCACAGCCTGAACGATTTGCCCAATAATTAACAGTTTGAGGTGCAGATGGATAATTTCCACCGGGCAATGAACCACCATCATATTGTATTACAGAGTCTAGAGTTCCATGTATCTGTAAAATATTAGGAGTTCCAGTATTCTGACAATTATTAAAATCATAATATGTAGCCCCTGAGAGAGAGATTGCCGCTCTAATCATATCCCCTCTTTCACAAGCCATACGGTGAGCCATGAAACCACCATTGGAGTGGCCTACGAGTATTATTCCCTCAGGATCGGCACCGTAATATGTAATTGCCTCATTTATCAGAACAGTTAGCCACGACACATCATCAACATCTTCATTCCAAATATTACAGCAGGCATCCGTGGCGTTCCAATACCTCTGGCCAGTAGCACTATACGACCCATCAGGTCTCAATAAAAGATGGCCGTTTTCATGCACACTATCTACTAGATCAAAATATGAAGAAACAAAAGAGCCTGAATTCGTATAGCCATGTAAAGCAACTACTAATGGCAATTTATAGCTAATATTATGTCCACCTGGCATTTCTAATGTAGCTTTCCTAGAAGAAGGTCCAATCTCAACTGTAGTATGGTTATCTGTATATTCAATAGAATAGCTTTCGTTAATATTAGAGTTAGTTTCTTCAAAATAATTAATCGAATTATTTGTCGATAATGCAAAAGATTGTGTAATGAAAATTAATACTATCAAGAATGGAATTACTTGGGTCCTTATCATTGAGAAATCTCCACATTTAATGAATTCCACCAATTAATTAAAGGAATGATAATGATAATACAAATTATAGTCATAATGCTGAAATTTAACCATGTAAGAGAACTTTTTACAGATTCACCATAAACTCCAATCAGTATCCCAATAGAACCAAATCTAATACTTCGACCAAAGAAACCAGCTAATGCAAAAAGGCGGATATCCATACGGCCAGCACCGGCAATCCAAGCTAATGCTTTGTAAGGTATTGGAGAAACAGCCGCGATAAATACCCCAGTAGCACCATATTTCTCGGTTAAAGAATTAAGACGATTTATGTTGGCTTGACTGACAAATTTCCCTAATATCGGGATTCCGCCATAGTATCCTATGGCATATCCAATAAATGCCCCAAAAACACTACTAAGTGTTGCGACTAATACTATTATTGATATTGATAAAAAACTATCCGCTTCAACCACCATAGGTATTACTAAAACATCGGGAGGTATTGGTTGTAAAGCAGCCTCAGAGGCTGAAACCAAAGCTAATCCAAGTAGACCAAAACCATCTGCCCAATCAATAAATGGTTGGAAATAGTCACTTGGGCTCATACCACTCACAAAGAGTCCTGCCTCATTACCCGAATGAACATTTTCCGAACATAGGTATGTGATTACACCTATTACTGATATGTAAGTATCGACTCGCAACATTATGAGTGGAGAGGTTCTTGATACAGCAGCCTTGATATCATGGCCAATAAATAGGATGGAGAGTTGTCTTGTAGTGCCATCTCAGAGAGAAGAATTAATTCGAATTGCTCCCGAAAGAGAAGTAGTAGTTAATGCAGCTAACTTAGTATGGATGGTACCAACTGAAGAAAGTGTATCAAAAGCAAGTAGATTAGCTATTGAAACAGGAGATATGGCTGGATTATCTAGAGTTGATCTAGATTTACTAGCATTATCAATTGGTGAAAAAAGAACGCTCGTAACTGATGACTACAGGCTACAAAATATAGCAGAAAAAGCAGGAATCGATTGGATAACAGTTTCAACAGATGGAATTAGTAAACTATGGGAATGGGAGTTAAGATGTGTGGCATGTAAGAAAGAATTTCCCAATCCACATATGCCGAATAAGAAAAAATCAGACTGGGGAGAATGTACTGACTGTGGGTCTCAACTAAAATTAAGGAAGAAGAAATAATTACTCGGATTCTTCTTTATGTTCTTCGGTCATTCCGCCACGGTCCATATCTGATCCTGCTGAAGATCTGTTTTCTTGAAGGCCTCTCTGGACTTGCCCCTTGAAAAGCCCTAAATTATAACCTAGTTCAGGTATTTTTTTAGCGCCGAAAAGGACAAATATAAGTCCAATAATTATTACCATTTCTTGAGTACCAAGGACTCCCATACTAGCCCTGAGTTGGGTTTATCGTTCAAAGGCTTCGGCTAATTAATCTCTTAACCACCAGAAACAGGGGGTAAAAAAGCAATTTCAGAAGAATCTTCTAAGATTGTTTCTAAATCTGCACCTATCTCGCCATTAATCGCAATAAGTAGGCCTTTTGAGAGCATTTGAGTCAAATCAAATCTTTCAGCCAACTGACTCACAGTAGTTCCGCTAAGTAATGATAATTCTATGACTTTATGACCTATCATTTCTGCTAATGGACCGAAAAAAAGGACTTTTACCTTAATCGCACCTTGATTAGGCAATATTTCCTCCATAATGCTCCGAGCGGTATTACAGCAATCAAACCATCTATGCGACTCGTAGAATCTAAATCATAAGGACGATTCGTGAGGCCGTGAAAGAAATAGAGGCTGTTGTTTTCGATTGTGACGGTGTTTTAGTCGATATAGGTTCATC
>DADI01000036.1:15899-16739 GCA_002494975.1 Euryarchaeota archaeon UBA556 | reverse complement strand
AATATCCATATGGATGAAATTATGAGATGTTTTTCAGGTGTGAAATTGATGATAGGTGCTCGAGATGTTGTTGAGGAGTTAAAGAGGAGAGGAATATATGTTGCAATCGTATCATCAGGAGTTGCTAGATTCATTGGATCTATTGCACACATGCTAAACGTTGATGATTGGGCAGCGAATGATTTCAGTTGGGATGAAAAAGGATTTCTGGCGGGACCTAAACCATCCATGGTAGATTCACATGATAAGGGAATAATGGTCAAGAAATTATCAGAAATTAATAATTTTAATCCTGAGAAAATTTGGAGTGTGGGTGACTCGAGCACTGACCTATCAATGCAAATACCGGGGTCTAATTTCATAGGATTTAATCCAGCAAGACAGAGGGCTTCTGATGCATTCAAAAAAGCAAAGGTCCCTATTGTATTAGAGAGAGATTTGAGAAGAATCTGGCCAATAATATTCAATGAAGAATTCTCTAATTGACTATGCGAATGGTATTGATGCCGAAGCATGAGTATGTAAATTAATTACAGTCAATATACAAGGTTTAGGTTGGAAACCTAACATTCTCTGATAATCTGTTTGATCTTGCCATGTCGAACTATGAACTATTGTTGTACCCTTATGGTCCCCAATAAACTGTCCATGGACATGACCTGTGACGAATATATCAGGTATAGTGCCTATCACCATGCTATCTTCTGGCTCAGGAGATAATGGTGTCTTGCCTCCCCATGATGGAGCCAAATGTCTTCTTTCAAGCATAGAGCGCATGGCCATTTCAGGCTTAGCATAAGTTACTGATCTTAATCCTGCTACAAAATCATCAATACTCTT
>DADI01000036.1:14282-15790 GCA_002494975.1 Euryarchaeota archaeon UBA556 | reverse complement strand
GGTAGAATAATCACATCAACCCAATCAGGAAGGCCACTCAAAAGATTGGCAAGTTCCCCATACTGCTTGAATAAGTCAGTAATTGCAAGATGTCTTTCTTGCCCAGGATAAATACCGACCCCATCTACTCCGTCGCCACTTAGAACAAAATATTTGATTGTACGAGCAAGCGGGTCATTTTGAAACCAATGAATCATTTTTTCCCACTGTGGACCAAGGAAGGTTTTGCTTCCTACATGAACATCTGAAAGAAATGCAGCAGAAACCGCCTCATCCGCACTGGCTGTATTCTTCGCTCTTCTTGGTAAGGGCGGCATATGTAAATTCGAGGAAATAAACAGATCTGTGCGGTCACCAATAAAATATCCACTGACACCTATAACATCATCATTCATCAAACCGTCCAAAGCTGCATGTAATGGATTTGCACCAGAAGGAGGTTTCAGAAGACATTGAATTTGTGTAGTCTCATCTTCGACCGTAAACATAAGGTTACCAGATTTAGCCCAACGAGGTTCACTTACAAGACCAACAATAGTGATTTCATATTCAGAAGATGAATACCGCTGACGATTTCGATAAGCTTCAGCATTGGAAACTGGGCGCCTTGGTAACGAGCGCCCCTCAATCATCAAATTACGAATCTTGCTTAAACGACTATTGAAAAATGATTTGATATCCGATAATTTCCCTTCAGTAACGGAATTCCCAGTAATATCAAAATGGACCTCTATTTCTGAATCTACATCCTTAGCCAACATAGGGAACTCATGGAGACTGTAATGAGATAATCCATGAGGCCGGGGTGCAAGAGATATCTCATTACTAGAAATTGGAGCAATAACCCGGCCAATAGGCGAAGGATTATCAGGAGCAGGCAATGTTGCTTGAGATGTCTTCATAGGCGCTGTTAATTCATCAGTTCTAGTAGGAACTAGAGAGAGCAACTGATCGATTGATTGAGAATTAAGAATCTGAACATTAGATGAATTAGCAGCTTCAATTAATGGCGTTAAATTATCTAGTGATTCTATTTTCTCTTTAGCGTCTTGCGTTGTCACGAGAATGCCTGCGGTGAGCAATATCTTCTGCCGTTCCGCCCAATCGTCCGACGCCATATGTTCCTTGTCAGATACATACGCTCATGATAATATCGATGTGAAGAAGTCATTCATCCCAATCTGTAAGGGACGCTAAATCTACTTTTTGAATCTCTTCTGCTACAGTTGTTTCTTCAACTGTCCATGACATACTACCTTCCCATTCTTCTGAAGAAGGATCCATTTCAGATATGTCTGATTGAATATCTTCTGATTCATTACCTTCATCTTCTGAATTATCGAGTTGCCCTTCCAATCTATCTAATGTTTCAAGGGCAAGACGTAGAGCGAAAACTGCAAATGAACGCTTGTTATCTAGCCTATCATTATCGCCGAAATCCATTCTGCGAACAAGAAAATAGTCCCCTGCAATTACCGCAACATGTACACGACCTACTTCTTTATCCG
>DADI01000036.1:13448-14204 GCA_002494975.1 Euryarchaeota archaeon UBA556 | reverse complement strand
GCTACTTCGTGTGAAACAGCTCCAGCTTCACCATCGTCAAAAGCAGACTTTTCCACGCCCAATTCTCTCATCTTGGCTTCATTGGAATAAACTACCCATCCTTGACTAAACCATTGAGATGCACCGGATATATCTGTAATTAATGACGCTAGTAACCCACCAGTACATGACTCCGCTGTAGATATGGTCCATCCCTTCTTTCGCAAACGTCTAGTCATCCGAGATGCTAATCCCGCCGTCTCTTCTACCACACGTAGCCCTCAGAGCAGTCCTTCTTGACTGTTTACACTGACGAATGGAGGGTTAGAGTGGTGGGCCCGGCAGGAATTGAACCTGCGATCTTCGCTTTGTAAGAGCAACGTCATAACCCCTAGACCACGGGCCCCACAAAGAGACTCGGGCAGCGTCGCATTCAAATGATTGGCGGTTGAACATTCTGTCTGAGAGTGGTGTTTTGAGTAGTATCGATGACCTGTTAGAGAACCTAAAGTCATCTGGTGTCAAATTAGATAAAAACGTTGAATCTGCATTTAAATCAGTGAATATTGAAGATTTTGTTGATTACTCAGTTGAAGGTTTTTGGCAGGATAAACCTGTAACATTCATGACAACTATGGCTGGAGCTGAGAAAAATATTTCCGCGCCGCATATGATCGCGACTTTGTTGCATCATTTAGAGATTCGAAATGGTCAACACTTCTTATTAATTGGTTCCAAAGGAGGCTACTTGGCTGCGATATTAGATCAACTGCTAGG
>DADI01000036.1:12429-13312 GCA_002494975.1 Euryarchaeota archaeon UBA556 | reverse complement strand
AATTTTTAGAAGTTATTTTGCAAGATGGAGCATTTGTTCTAGGACCATTTGGAGGAACAATACAGCAAAGATTACTAAAAAGAGAAAAAAATTTCAACCAGTGGCTAGATACTGACTTGGGGGGTGTAGTTTTTGGTCCAATGGATACTTTTAGTGCTGAAAGAAATCCTCTTGACCCTTATGTTTTAGCAGAAAATTTAGAAGATTCACTTACTTTAATGTCAGATATTATTGAAATAAATGAAACGATTTATCAAAGCATTGAGCAGCTTATCATCTCACTAAGAGAACTACCTAGAGACATCCCCCCCATCTCAGAAGAAACTTCTGAAGAAGAGATTTTAGAACATCCAGTCATGGATTTGATTATGTCAGAAATGGAATGGCTGGCCCCTATCTGGCCAATAATTAGTCATATTACATCAATGGATTTGGTGAGTTTTGAGGATTTGGGTGACGAGAGTTCATCGATGGCAGGTGGCCATAAAGACCTAGTTCCTTGAATAGGAGTATTCTTGCACTGCATACACGTGGGAGTTTTGTGGTTAGAGCAGCAATACGGCAGTTGAACGATAGAGATGTTCGACAAAGAAGAAGAGCCGTAAGGAAATTGTTTGAATTAAATGACTCTACTGCAATTGATGCATTCATACCTTTACTGGATGATTCGGATGAATGGTTCAGAGAGAAGGCACTACTTGCGATTCAAAAATGGGCTTCGATGAAAGATCTTGAATTGGCAGAGAGACTCGCATCTTCCCAAAAAGTTGAAGAGCGTGTTTTAGCATCTAAAATCGCTCCAAGAATTGGTAAATCATCTAAAAAAATACTGGAGAAATTATCGAATGATAGTGACCATTTAGTCAAACAAAATGCATGGAAA
>DADI01000036.1:11729-12392 GCA_002494975.1 Euryarchaeota archaeon UBA556 | reverse complement strand
ATTGAGAAAATGGAACTAATAGATGAAGAAATGATTAAAATTGCTCTAAAAGATAAATCAGCGCGAATAAGGAAAAAAGCGGTATCTATTCTAATAGCAAGACCTGAACTTAATACCTCAGGAGAATATGATAAGATTATAATTGATATCGCTGAAAATGATAAAAACGCACAAATTAACGCGATTATAATGCTAATAGAAAGTGGAAGAGAATCCAAGTTGATTCGGGAGGAAATACCGGAATGGATAGAACAGCAGAATCCCCAACTGGTTAGAGCAGTCGTTAAATCTTTGAAAAATAAAGACTGGAAAAGCATGAATTATCTGATTACAGCTATTTTTAATTCATCTAATGAAAAATTAATCTCTGGAGTCTTAAGAAGAAATAATTCTATTGAAGCGAATGAATTTAGAAAAGAAATACTACAAGACGGAAAAAGAAGTGACGTACTCAGGGCACGTATAATAGAAGATTTATTCGGAAAAAAACAGGATGATGAAGAATTAATGCAAATTGTAACTAATTTGCAACACTCAAAGAGTGAATCAATATCTAATTCTGCTCAAATGTTTATCAAAAGTATAGATTAAGATTTACAATGCAGGCATTCTTAATCTAGATAAGGGAACTGCAATAGGTGGAAGATGGTCAGAAAGTCTGTG
>DADI01000036.1:9745-11631 GCA_002494975.1 Euryarchaeota archaeon UBA556 | reverse complement strand
GCTACATGAAATCTATGATGACCATCAAGAATTGTGCCTGTAGACCGATCAATTAGTAGTGGCTTCGTGTAAGCATTCCAACGATGAGTCATTTTCTCTAATTGATCGACCTTCTTAGGTAGTATTTCCTCATGGGGCCGTAGAATTTCTAAAGGCACCAACTCGACCTGCATTGTGATTGCGAGAAGTACCTTACTGTTAGTTCTGATGCCCGAAGGCCTGATGTCCTATACCATATACGCAGAAGCATGAGTACCCCGCTCAATCTTCTTAGTGTCGAAGATAATTTGGTCTTAGAAAGACTGAGAACAGAGGGGGAAGCGTGGATTGTAGGAGGATGGGTGAGAGATTCATTACTTGGAAAAATTAATCCTGACCTAGACATAGCAACAACACTGACTCCAGATAAAGTGAAAGATTTGTTCCCAAGGACCATACCGATTGGAGAAGACTATGGTACAGTTATTGTAAGATTAGAGGGCAATAGTAAAAATGAATGGGAAGTCACTACATTACGAAAAGAAGGAACATATGGTGATGGAAGAAGACCAGATAATGTCACCTTCGGGAAAGAAATCGAGGCAGATTTAGCACGTCGTGATTTTACCATAAATGCTATGGCAATTGATGATGAGGGAAGAATAATAGATCTTTTTGGAGGCAAGAATGATTTACAGAATAATACTCTCCGTGCGGTCGGTGAAGCTAGAGAAAGAATTGCTGAAGATGGATTAAGGATAATGCGAGCATTTAGATTCTTAGATAAAGATGAAAACAGTATAAGAACGATGGAAGAGGATCTTGAAAATGCTATTTGTGAAAATAAAGAAATGCTAAAAAATGTATCTAATGAAAGAATCGGAGAAGAGATAAAGAGAATATTAAGCAGTAAATGCTCAGATAAGATACTGACTAAAATGAAAGAAACCGGAGTTTTAAGCGTTATTTTCAATGACATGTTGGTTGATTTAACAGATGTAAATTGCACATCCCCTCTAGTGATATTGGCTAAAATATTGAGAAATAATGAATCTGAGAAGGAAGATATCTATGTAAAGCTCAGAGATAAACTCAAATATTCAAAAAGGGAACTTGAACTTATATCATTTTTGCATGCACATAGAAATGTAGAATTCAAAACCAATATAGAGAGCCTGAGAAGATTCAATAATTATTTGTCTGATGAACAAAAGAGTGCTATCTTAGAATATCATCAGCCACTAGAGTTTATTCAGCAATTAGAGAAATTAATTGAACCGCATGAAAAAAATTCGCCGCTTGTAGATGGAATTACACTTTCAGAAGTTACTGGAATAAAACCAGGTCGGAAGCTTGGTATGCTCAAAGGATGGTTATTTAGGCAACAAATAGAAAAAAATATCACATGCAAAGATGATGTCCTAAAAAATCTAGAACATATTGATTGGAAAAATGATAATTATGACAAATGGCCTGTTTTATCGTGGCCATGATTAAACTTCATTAAGATACTCAATATACTCATGCTCATCTAAAAATTGATCTGGATCAAACTCATGCGGTTGAACAATAACACACCATCCATCAGCATAAGCATCATCATTAACGAGATCTGGATTATCTTCAATGTCTCCATTTAATGATACGATTTTACATGGGAATGGAGCATTTATCAATAATTTATCATGTTCTGTAGTTACTGTAAGCAGTAGATCATCAAGTCCAACTTCATCACCACCAGTCATTGGAGTAGCAGCATCGTCATCTTGGTTAACATCATCTTCATCTGCATCTGAGTTCTCTGATTTAAACTCCGTGTCATCTTCAGGTTTTGTTAGAATTACTCTGACAATCTCTCCATATTCTGCCCTAACAAACTCGCTTAATCCAATCTTAATTTGAGAATC
>DADI01000036.1:0-9647 GCA_002494975.1 Euryarchaeota archaeon UBA556 | reverse complement strand
GTTTTCAATTCTTCTATTGGCAGTAGTTGTAACATTTCCCATTACGAGACATTAACAACACCATTGACCTCGCAGTGTTAGGTGAGATAATGGAGTTCATGGAGACAGAAGAACAAAGTATGATTCGAGAGATGGTTCGTGACTTTGCAGAGGAAGTACTAGCTCCTACTTGTTTAGAGCGTGATAGGAATGCTTTACCGCCTCTGGATGAATGGAAGAAATTCTGCGAATATGGCTTGCAGGGCATCACTATTCCTGAAAAATATGGAGGCAGTCCAGTCGATGATATTTCAGAAGCAATAATTATCGAGGAACTCGCAAGAGTAGACCCTTCATTTTCAGTAATGTATTGTGTTCATGTAGGATTGTGTGCTAAGACTATAGCACTTCATGGTAATGAAAAACAAAAAGAAGAATACTTGACAAGACTTGCAGGTAATGAAATAGGCGCTTACTCTCTTTCTGAAGCTGGAGCGGGTACAGATGCAGCCGCAATGGTTTGTAAAGCAAAGTTATCTGGAGATGGGAAACATTTCATCATTAATGGAGAAAAAATGTGGGTTACAAATGGGAAAAGTGCAGATATTTATGTTTTGTTCGCAAAGGATGTAGATCATCCAGATTACGGCGTAAAGAAACATGGCGGAACTACTGCTTTCATAGTTGATTCATCAATGGAAGGATTTACAGTAGGTAAAAAGGAAGAAAAATTAGGAATTAGATCTTCTGACACATGTGTTTTATTATTAGAAAACTGCAAAGTACCTGTAGAAAATGTATTGAAAGAAGTAGGAGAAGGTTTTCCTATCGCCATGAATGCATTAGATAATTCTAGAATTGGAATAGCAGCACAGGCATTAGGAATTGCTCAGGGAGCATTTGAATCTGCACTAAACTACTCTCATGAAAGATTAGCTTTCGGAAAACCAATCTCACATCATCAAAGTATTGGAAATTATCTTGCAGATATGGCTACCCAAACTGAAGCCGCTAGAATGATGGTATACAAAGCAGCATGGGCTAAACAAAAACACTACGAAGAAGGAGGAAAGAGACATACAAAGGAAGCAAGTATGGCTAAACTATTCGCAGGAGATACTGCGATGTGGGTTTCTGAGAGAGCCGTACAAATACTTGGAGGGTACGGTTACACTACTGATTTCCCAGTCGAGAGATTCTTCAGAGATGCTAAAATAACCCAAATATATGAAGGTACACAAGAAGTACAAAAAATAGTAATAAACAGGGCCATCAAACCTTGAATAAATATAATTTTAAAAAATTATTCAACCCAAGAATATTTTCTCTGACCTTCTAAAACATCAGTACCACCTATCGATATTAATGCAAACTCGGCCTTAGGTTGAACAACTGATTGCTTCTGTGACCCTCTATGAAGAGATTCATAGATTTCTTTGTCAATTGGATGCCTTTCAGTAAGTCTAGAAAATAGGTTGAACTTGACTGCAACATCTTCCCAATTGGGCTGAACTATTCCTTCGAATACTTTTGCTTTAGCGCCAGAACCATAGCCACAAAGACCTATTCTTTCACCTGCCATTTCCTCATTTTCCAAAAAGTCTGATTCAATTGTTGACATCAAAGCAAGGAAAATTGAACCAGTATATTGGTTCCCTACAAGGCTGGAGGCGCGCTGAGCCTTCTCAATTCTTGCTTCAACGAATTTCTTAAACATCGGAGTCTTAGAAATAAGTCTCCTATATTGGTCATTTGCTTTCTCGAATTCTTCATAACCTTCTCGAGTATCTTCAAAATTCTCAGGGAATGGTTCTTCGCCAATTTCCTGAATTATCTCATCCCAGATTGGTAGATGTCTACGATCATGTCTGAAAACATCGGGAAACATCCTTTTCCCTTGGAAAGCATACGGAAGATGTACAATTATTCTTTTCCACTGATTTGTAAGAATCTCATCATTTTTTGGGTCATAACGACCTGAACGTATTGCTTCAATTCTAAAATTAATGAAAGCCTGCTTAACTGATTCAGAATAACAACGATTTGAAAACTGACCATCGAATACAGGAGTATCCTTATGAATTTTCAAAGTTTTAGATTCGAATAAAATATTATCTTTTAGAGACGATAGAGGTAAAATATCGAGAATTTTCTCTACCAGACCTGCTTTTCTTGGCTCTTCTCCGGCTTCTTCGGCTAGGTCCAGGACATTTTCTACGACTGTTTTCATATCAACTTCCCTCCTAGGCTTGAAGAAGTCATGAACTGGCATTGTTGAGACTCCCCAATTATCTGGAATTACAATTAACCTAGGATTATGGCGTATTAGGATAGCTCCGCCGCCAGCTCCTTGAGTATATTCACCAGATGATTCAAGATCATATTTCGCATTATCCGCGAATACAACTATCCCCATCCTATCTTGTGACTTTCCGCCTCTTGCGACCCAATCTAGTGTGTTATGCATTGCATCAACGGCTCCGATACAGGCAAATGTCAGATCTACGACGTCACAATTTCTAAAGCAGTCTATTCCATATTCGCTCTGATACCTTTGCTCTAACATATCCATTATGTATGTCGCAGTAGGCTTGGCACCATCAAGTGCTGATTCAGTACCAAGATAAATTCTACCTATTTTATTTGGATCGAGATTATTTCTATCTATTAAGCGGGCACAGGCATTAGCTCCCATAGTTGCAGTATCTTCGTGCACATCTGGTATTGCCATTGCTTTCAAACCTAAACCTCGATTTAGTTTGCCGAAATCCGCTCCACGAAATTCTGCAAAATCTTCCATATCGAAATATAATTTAGGGAAATGTATTGCTATATCATCAATTCCTACCTCTGTCATTACAACTCCTCCAAACCTTGGCGCAAGGAAAGAGGGTTATGATACCTACTACGATATTAGGTGTAAGCAGCCAATTATCAAAACGCCTTACTGAGAGCCAGTGATTAAATTCATTGCATCTAATATCTCAGACTTATCTGAGAAATACTCAGAAATAGGCAGTAATACTTCTTCCAAACCCCTGGAAATAGCCATTTTAGCATCAAATGGATGAATGGTTCCATCATTTATGGCTGAAATAAAGGAATCAATGTCGTTCCATTCAGAAGGATGACCAAACTCTGGCTTAGGATTTACTTTCAGAATACCTAACCTTGGAAATAACACATATCTTGCAATTTCATATATAGCAGAATTGTTATTTCCAATCTCTAAAAATGCTTTACGCATTTTTTTGTCTAATTTCTTTGGAGTGTCATGTAGCAGTATAGCATTATTAGGGTCTGATTTAGACATCTTATGGTCATAAGAGTCCATTCTCCCTCCTGCACCCTTTAATCCAGATAACATAGGAGTATGGATGCAAGTGGCTTTGACCCATTTGTTCCTATCTGCTACTTCGCGCATGTACATATGCGCTTTTCTCTGATCCATACCGCCCAATGCGATGTCGATTTCTAATTCGAATATATCTGCTGATTGTAATGCTGGGTAAAAAAATGCAGATAAGTCATGATCGGATGAATCTTCATCCCTACCCATAATACTGAAAGTCCTCCTTACACGAGATAAACTCATATTTTTTGAACATCTTAAGACTCGTTCCCAGTACTTTCCTGAATCCATCATTTCTGAAGCACGGATGAATCTAATCTCACCAGGACCTGTTCCCTCTGAAGGATGACCTAATAAAACTCTGAATACTTCAGACATATAATCTGCTGCTAATGAAATTTTTTCCATATCTCTAGAAAATTTGTCATTTACCCAAGCATGCCAATCCGCTAATAAAATAGTGATATTAACGCCCTCATCGAGCATTTTACTCATGGTTTCAGCAAGAATCATCCAACCCAAATGAGCCTTTCCACTTGGTTCAAGGCCGATATATGCATTCAACTGGCTATCGCCTGAATGTGTCGGTTTTCCAGATAGAACCTTAGCAACATGATTTATTCCCACTACTTCTTCACAACTGCTAAACATTCTCTCTATCTTACTTCGAGACTCGTCATCAAGAAGTGATAGAGGATCGGGCTTACTCACTAAATCACCTTATTTGAATAATTTATCTAATTTCTCGCCACGACCAGCAGCTCTAGTATTTTCGCCCTGTTCTAATGCTGACTCAATTTCTTGAATTAAAGATTCTGCCTGTTCTTGAACCTCTTCAGTAACATTAGAAGACATCTTCATGAAATGTCTAGCAGCGCTAACCGCTGACTTGGCTTTAGATGCTTTTTTACCCCATTCTTTGGCTTTATCTCCACGTTGTTTGGAGTTATATCCTGTTGCTTCGTCTAAAAATTGAGTCCATCTTCTACGGCTATCCTGGGCAATTTTCATTGCTTCCGGATCATCAAAATTGGGAGGGACATTTTTGACATCGATTACTAGAGCACCGTTTTCAGAAAAACGTGCTTTAATAGAGGTCATAATATCATGAGAACCTGAAAAAGAGGTCTCTCCTTCTGCTTCAACCGTATCAAAATATTTCTTTCCTAATACCGCTAATCCACCATCTGCCATAATTTGTTTCATCAATCCTCGCTTAACGTCGAATCTCTCCATAAGTCATGCGCGCAGTAATTGCTTATTCAATACTACGAGAGAAAGATAACATCTGAGGGGCTATTAAACAGGGCTAAACCTATGTTCGTATTCGGGCTACTATGAGAGTAAGGCGGGCAGTGCTAATGGTTGCTGTGATGATGACTGTATTGGCATCGCCAATAGTCAGTGCAGATTCAGCCGTAGAGTTAGATTCAATAATATCTCGCGAAAATGATTTGGGAATTCAAGGAATAGCAGAGAATCCTGAAGGAAACCGAATTTTGATTTATGGTGCCGAAGGTTATGCAGAAATTATATTCGCAGACAGACCCGAAATCCGAATACCGCTCTCTGCAACTGATAAACAGACAATGAGGGATGCAGATTGGCACCCTAGTGGAGGGACTGCTTTTTTAGTTGGAGATGAGGGAATGGTACTACGTTATGCATCCGATGATTATTCTCTAACTCAAGCAGGTGAACAGCTAAACTTTGCTCAAACAAAATTAACTGCTGTTTCTTGGAATACTGCTGGTTCTTGGGCCTATGTAGGAGGAGATGATGGATGGTTATGGCGCATTAGAGCGGAAGGCGATGGAGGACTTGAAACACATCTGATTGATGGAAGAGGAGAAGGTGACATCACGAGTATCGACTGTCACAATGACCTCATGCTCTGCGTAGTATCATCATCGACTGATGGGATTGGGATAATTGATAGAGACCATATTCTCACTTGGATAGGAGGAAGTTTCTATCCTTGGACTAGTGTGATATGCCCCACTAATTATATCCAATACTGTGTATCCGTATCCAGTGATCAACAAGTTGGTATGATTGAACTACATACAACAGGAGCTCTTGAAAGTAAATTATCAGTTAGTAACATCAAAGGAGTAGAGGGGAAATTCACCTATCTAAGCCATCAAGAAGATACCAGATCATTGATTATAGTTGCACCTTTCGCGCTACTTGAACACAATATCAAAGAGAATGCCACGTATCCTTGGCTAGATAATGAAGATGCTCAATCTTTCGACGCTACAATCTCTGGAGAGAGAATAGTGGGGTCATGGAATACGGGAAAAGATAGTGGATGGTTAATCACTAGCCGCGGCACAATGGTAGAGTTCCACCCTACTGAAGAATCAGGAGGAATTGGGATAGTTCTTGGTGGATTTATTGGATTCTTAATACCATTAACAATAGCTATGCTAATAATTACTCTAGCGTATACCGCATCACCAAAAATGCAGTATTGGATGACAATGAAATTTGGTAATAAGCAAGAGAAAATAGATGCAAAAAGGAAAGGACAAAGAAAAAGATAACTTTCCAAATCTACTGGCTCAATTAGGAACATTCATGTGGCACCGATTATTGCCGATGGATGAGAATTATGGCATATGAGGCATTAGACTTCTACGATGTTGACTCATTATTGAGTGAAGAAGAGAGAATGGTCCGCGACATGGTACGAGATTGGGTTGATGAAGAAGTCATACCAAACATCGAAAAAGCGTGTAGAGACGGACTTTTTCCAGACGAATGGAGAGTGGCTTTGGGAGAGATGGGAGTTCTAGGAGCACCTCTGAAAGGATACGGATGTCCCGGACTTTCATATGCGGCTTATGGAGTGATTTGTAGAGAACTTGAAAGAGGAGATAGTGGATTAAGATCCTTCGCAAGTGTGCAAGGTTCTCTAGCAATGTATCCAATATGGGATTTTGGTAGCGAAGAACAAAAGAATCATTATTTGCCAAAGATGGCAAGTGGAGAATGGATAGGTTGTTTTGGATTAACTGAGCCTGATTATGGATCTAATCCAGGTGACATGATTACCAAGGCTGAAGATAAAGGAGATCATTATTTAATAAATGGAGCTAAAATGTGGATAACAAATGGAACTATAGCAGAGGTTGCTGTAGTCTGGGCAAAGTTAGATGGAGTTATCAGAGGGTTCATCATTGAGAAAAACGACCCTGGCTTTTCAGCTCCTGAGATGAAAGGTAAACACTCACTCAAAGCAAGTGTTACGAGTGAATTAGTATTCCAAGATTGTAAGATACCTAAAGATCGTATACTACCAGGAGTCAAAGGGTTAAGAGGACCCTTTTCCTGCCTAAATAATGCAAGATTTGGCATCTCATGGGGGGCACTGGGCTCGGCTCAGGCATGCTTTGATTCTGCAAAGGAATATGCAATGAGCAGGATACAATTTAATCACCCCATAGCATCTTACCAACTTGTCCAAAATAAATTAGCATGGATGCTGAGAGAAATTACAAAGGGACAATTATTAGCTTATCATCTAGCACAAAAGAAAGATGCAGGGACTTGGATCCCAGAGCATATTTCACTAGCGAAAATGAATAATGTAGATATTGCTCTAGAAATTGCAAGAGTTGCCAGAGATATCCATGGTGCAAATGGAATACTAGATGAGTACCCTATTATGAGGCACATGGCAAATTTAGAATCAGTAAAAACATATGAAGGGACTCATGACATACATAACCTGATTATTGGAAGACATATCACAGGAATTCAAGCATTTACAAGAGAAGCATAAGACTAGTGATTGGTTAGTTAAATTGAAACATGAATAAACATTCGGATAAAATAGAGGGTTGAATATGAATATTGCAGTATTACTAAAACAGGTTCCCGACACTACCGCCAAGATTATCATATCAGGAGGGGAAGTTGATGAAAATTCAGTAAGCAAATGGTCTATGAGCCCATATGATGAATATGCTTTGGAATCAGGATTACAAATGAAAGAGAACAATGGAGGAGCCCTGATTGCAATTACTTGTGGCCCCGACAGATCGAAGAAAATGCTTACTGATGCTGCTGCCGTGGGTGCAGATACTCTAGTTCACATTTCAGACGAAGGAGTTACTGACAGTACTCATGTCCAGCAACTATTAGCTGCAGCAATTAGAAAATATGAGATAGATGTTGTACTTTGCGGGAAACAAGCAGCTGACACTAATGCAGGTTCTACTGGCCCTGGAGTTGCGGAAATACTTGAGGCAACGTGTGTGACTTTGGTTTCAGAAGTAAATTATACTGATGGGAAATATATTACAATGAGACCTAGTAATACTGGCTCCGAAAAAGTGTCTACTGAAGGAACTAGCGTCTTTGCTTTTGACAAAGGAACTGTAGAACTCAGAAGACCAAATGTCAGAGGAATTATGATGGCTAAAAAGAAAATTATTGAGTCAATTACTTCATCAGATCTGAACGTTGATTTAAATGGATCAAACATTCATCTAGATTCACAAACTCCGCCTCCTGAAAAAGCAGAAGGTCAAAAATTCGAGGGCTCTGAACATGTTACCACCGTTGTTTCAAAACTACGTAATGAGGCAAATGTAATTTGAGGTGAATATAATGAATTTTACAATAATAGCAGAAACAAATGGCGAAAACCTTCATCCTACTACGTATCAGTTAATTGGTGCTGCATCTAGCATTGGTTCGAAATCAATAGTTATTTGCCCAAATGGTAAAGCAGAAGCAGAAGCGGCTAGTATCGAGGGTGTTGAAAAGGTAATTTCTGTAGTTGGCGATTGCTTTGATATCTTTGACGGAGGTGCTTGGAGTACTGCATTAAATACTGTATGTGAAGGCAATATTTTAATTTCAGCATCACCAAATGGCAGAGAAATAGGGGCGAGATTAGCAGCAAAAAGAAACATACCAATAATTCAAGATATTGTATCAATTTCAGAAGGAATTATAGTAAAAAGACCAATCTATTCAGGTAAAGCTGTAGAAACGCTGACAGTATCTGG
The DNA here is from genome assembly GCA_002494975.1 of Euryarchaeota archaeon UBA556. Classification (GTDB taxonomy): domain Archaea; phylum Thermoplasmatota; class Poseidoniia; order Poseidoniales; family Thalassarchaeaceae; genus MGIIb-O2. The sequence goes on along the minus strand of DADI01000036.1, from coordinate 1,292 downwards.
AGATGCTGTAATTACCCTAAGACCAAATGCATTTGAAGCAGCTGGATTGGGAGGAGAAGCACCTATCAATACAGTCAATCAATCTGCGGATATCAAAATATCAATTCAAGAAGCAATTAACAAAGCAAGTGAACGCTTAGATGTCACAGAAGCAGATATTATCATCTCAGGTGGAAGAGGAATAGGATCAATAGAGAATTTTTCTCACCTAGAAGATATTGCAGACATTGTAGGAGCAGCAGTTGGAGCTAGCAGAGCAGTTGTCGACGAATGGGGGATGCCTCATAGAATGCAAGTTGGGCAAACTGGAAAAACTGTAACTCCATCATTATATATCGCTGTAGGTATCTCAGGAGCTATTCAACACCTTGCTGGTATGAGATCAAGTAAATACATTTTAGCAATCAACAAAGACCCTGATGCACCCATTTTTGGAGTTGCAGACTATGGAATTGTCGCAACTTGGGAAGAGGCAATTCCTGCGCTGAAATCAGCACTTTCTGAATTAAAATCTTAATTAGTTGCAATGCGTTGAAATTATGGTGACCTTTCGGTTTAATTATGAGTAACAATGTGTTCGAAGATAGAAATGTAAGAATTGCTATCCTATCTGCAATATTTGTTGGAATATTAATCGGGTATGCAACTGCAGATATTGTCTTTGATAATTATCAAACCGGGCTCTCTGATTCAGATAATGATGGTGTGCCAGACAATTCCGATTTAGATCCTAATGGAGACGCAGGATTGAGATTTACATTAGTTGAAGTTATTCATGAGGAATTAAATCAAGATACAAATGTGACATTAGTTCTCGGTTACAATGACAATGGAGATAGCGAGGGGATGCTGAATGGTCAAGTATGTATCCTTAATATGACAATTATTGAGAATACTACTTTCACGAGACCTTCGCATAATTGTGTATTTCAAGTAGCTGATTATGCATTGAGATCTGTTTCTTTTGAGTATCGTATGTTTGAGCAAGAAGTCATAAATCATGAAACTATAACTAGTGATTGGGATATTTTTGCAGAGGATAACGACGAATACCCGTGGGGAACTAATACAACAGTAGACCCCGCGTTTCTTTCAGTTGGAAGCACGATACTCTTAGACGGAATGTCGGATGAGGATATATGGGAGAATAACGCAAGAGTCGTCTGGTATACGAGTAAAGTTGAGATTGTTGAAACCGATTAGGTCACTTGAATTGTAAGAGTCGCTCGAGAGGACGCACCTTTATCGTCGAATACTGTTAGATAAAAAACATGTACTCCCTTAGGTAATTT
>DADI01000087.1:4210-5274 GCA_002494975.1 Euryarchaeota archaeon UBA556 | reverse complement strand
TCTCGTATTCGTCTTCTTGGTTCGCACTTATCTCATCTCGGAATACTTTTACTTTTGGTCGGACATATTTTTACAACTACACTAATTGATAGGTCCGATCCTTCTCACTTGGTAACTCTAAGCCGTGACCAACCAATATTACATGATGGATACGAGTTTATTTTCACTGATGTAGAACTCATCGCCTTAGACTCAGAAGATTATGATTATCCTGTTGGAGATGGGTATCTTGGTGTAGTAATCGAAATGAGAAAAGACGGGGAATTGATAGATACTCTCCGCCCAGGGATACTAAGATTTGATTCTCCTAGCGGCCAAGTAACTCCTCGGTCGGAGCCAGACCGTCATGTAGGTCTATTTGGAGATACTATAATTATTTTAGATATTTTTCAATCTAACGATTTATTAGATGCAATGATGTTTAGAGAAACGAGTCAAGTTGACCGAATTCGTGTCACTGTACATGATTTACAGGGTTCTCATGCAGTTTGGCTAGGGTGGATTTTAATTATAATAGGTGGTGGTTTAGCCTTAACATCTAGCCAAAAATTTCATCCTAAAAAGCAAAAAATCTGATTTTTTCTACCAACGACATAACCGTTTGTATCAAAAAGGGGAAGCAGGTCGGCGGGCTGCCCGGAGGCACAAAATATGGATGCTGGTTCAATTGTTCACATCGACTACGACCTGTACGATGCAGGTTCTGAGAGACTTATCGAGACTACACGCGAGGATGTTGCCAAAGAACACGATGTCTTCGACGAATCGCGTACTTACCAACCAATGATTACTATTGTTGGTGATGGCCGTTTGATTAGCGGTTTTGAAAATCATTTGAATGATGCAGAAGCAGGTAAAGATTACGAATTCGATATTGAGCCTTCAGAAGGATATGGCGAGAGAGATTCTAGTTTAGTTGAGACCATAGGACAGAATGTTTTGATGCGCAGTGTTCGAGATCCAAGTACTTTAGCAATAGGTGCGCCAGTTGAGATTGGTGGACGTACTGGAGTTTTACAATTCATTAGTGCAGGTCGTGCAAGGATTGATTATAATCATCCATT
>DADI01000087.1:2133-4135 GCA_002494975.1 Euryarchaeota archaeon UBA556 | reverse complement strand
CGTGAAGATTTTGAAATATCATTTGAAGGAGATGACTTGACAGTAACTACTCCTGAAGCAATGGCTTATGATCAGAACTGGGCATATGCTAAGTTCAGTCTTGTCCGTTCTCTACGTGAGAATCTTGGTGTTGGAACTGTAATATTTAGAGAAGTTCACGAACCTCGAGTTGTCGAAGAAGAAGAATAAGTGCCCCTCGGTACTCATAGGGAACGTCAAAGCCTTAGCTCGGTTCTCCTTTCGTCGTCATTGGAGCATATTCTCGGAAATGATTACCCATCATAGACGCTTGCATTGCAATCCTGTATAGAGTGGTTTGAAGAAACAAGTCCTTTTGGCTATATCCAATGGTATCCATCAGAGTGCTGGGATTAGGGTTATCAATTCTAATGATTTCATCAACTCTTACAGGCTGCTTAGGTCTTGCCTCACAAAGAGAATTCATGGAGTCAATGAGGGAAGAAGCGAAAGTGATATTGAAGGAAGAAACGGTTGGTTTCGACTATACTTTCGAATCAAATAGCATTGAATCAGTATATTATGCTGATGAGATTTTAATTGAATTTGATAATACAATATCGCAACTAGTAATAAATTTCAGAGCTCAATTTCCATATTCTTCAGTTGTGGAAGAGTTAGTTGGTAATGAGACTAATCAATATCGATACGTCAATGCCAAACTTTGGAAACCAGGAGTCAGAGAAAATGGTGGCGAACCTTTTTGGGAAGTCCGAGCAACACAGGATTTTCCTCAGCAAAGGTTTTCATTCCCTCAATCAGATTTGATATCTGGTAATTGGATTTTCGAAGTTGAAGCGCGCGGTTATGGTATCACGGCTCCAATTGATCAAGCATCTTTCTATGACAAATTCGACACCTATGTAACCATCACCAAACCATGCGTAGTATTCGCTGAGTCGCACGATGACGGCGAATGTACTTACTTATCTGACCTCCAATCTGAATGAGTAATTGATTTATCGCTATGCGCAGCGCTTATGAATCGAAGTCAGGTCGCGCTGCTGCTGAGGGACCTAAATGGATGACAATCTAACTCCACTTGTACCGCTTGAAATGTATGATACGCACGCTGTGCACATAGGAACGAATCAGAAATCTGCTGATATGAAGCAGTTCTTAGATGAAGTTCGTCAAGACAATAGTGGAATACACATAATCGATGTACGTCAAACCGATTCAAGAATCCGTGCAGTAGCAAAATTCCTCTCAAATTATGATGCTGAAAGAATCCTTGTAGTTAGTGCACGTCAATACGGACAGAGACCTGCAAGGAAGTTTGCTCAAACAATTGGTGCAATGCGTATTGTAGGTCGTTTTATTCCTGGAACCCTAACAAACTCTCGTTTGCGAACATACATCGAACCAGAAGTAATTGTTGTTACTGACCCAGCTGCTGACCAACAGGCATTATCTGAGGCAGTTAGTTCAGGACTTCCTGTTGTTGCTATATGCGATGCTAACAATAGACTACGAAACGTAGACCTAGCCCTTCCTGCAAATAACAAAGGACGTAGATCCTTAGCTCTAATTTATTGGCTTCTTGCAAGAGAGATGATGAAAGCTCGTGGAGTAATAACAGATGCAGACTGGGAACGCGCTCAGGATGTCATGGATTGGGAATCTACTTTCTAATACCATTAAAGGCAATATGGGAAATTTACCATGCCGATGACGGCATAATTGTTGAATTGCAATAAGTTCTTGGTGAGTTCAGAGGTCCTACACATTTGTGTTTAATGTGATATTACTCAGTCATTGTGATAAAAAAAAAGCACTTGGAGTCAAGTATGCCAGAGCCGAGGGTACCACTTTTCCTTGCTCCTATGGCAGGTGTTACAGATTTAGCATACCGACTTTTAGCTAGAGAATGTGGTGCGGATTTATCGATTACAGAATTTACTGCTGCATCAGGTCTTTCTAGACATGATGCAAATTCATGGTTAAAGGTAGAGTCAGATCCTCGAGAAAGTCCATTTATTCC
>DADI01000087.1:1706-2029 GCA_002494975.1 Euryarchaeota archaeon UBA556 | reverse complement strand
GCGGGGGCGGCTCTTCTTAGGGACCCAGATAGGGTAATTGAGATGGTTAGAGCCTGTATTAACGCAACCAATGTACCAATAACGGTCAAGATGCGGCTAGGGACTGGTTCAGGGCCAAATACTGCATTAGAAATAACTCAGAGACTAGAGAAAGAAGGAGTGGAGAGAATTTGTGTCCACGGTCGGACCCTCCGTCAGAGATATTCAGGCGAAGCAGATTGGTCCCAAATCAAAGAAATAGTTAATTCGGTCGAAATACCAGTAATTGCTAATGGTGATATTATCGATGCATCAACCGCTTCAGCATGCTTGGAGCAAACTGG
>DADI01000087.1:0-1537 GCA_002494975.1 Euryarchaeota archaeon UBA556 | reverse complement strand
GTATCTTTCACTAAAGGACTTCCTGGTGCATCTAAGATGCGTGTAGAACTACATTCTATGCCTACACAAGAAAAAATGGGCCAAAGAGTGAAGTTATATCTAGAAGAACTAACAGAATTAGATAGTATTTTGATTTAAATCATTAATATCGAAGATAGGTTATGAGATTTTAGTTCTTTAAACCACAATCTTGAAACCAATGAACCCGTTAAAGTATGATATGTCAAGTGAAAATATGTACTATCGGATGATGGGAAATACAGGTATACAAGTGTCAATTTTATCTTATGGATTTTGGGCAACTTATGGGGTGAAAAACAGATTACAAGATTCAGAAGGTGTAGAAATGGCCAAAGAATGCATGAAAATTGCTAGAAATGCAGGTGTAAACTGTTTTGACCATGCTGAAGCATATGGCAATCCTAATGGGGAAGCAGAGAGGATATTTGGCATTGCACTTTCTGAATTACAAGAAGAAGATCCTGAAACATGGAGGCGTTCAGAATTAGTTATTACGACGAAGATATTCTGGGGCGGTAATGGAGTAAACGAATCGGGACTTTCACGTAAACATATTATGGAGGGTTTAGATTTATGTCTACAAAGATTACAACTAGATTATGTAGATATGGTATTTTGCCATCGTCCTGATCCATTCACACCTACTTCAACAGTTGTACGTGCTATGACCGATGCTGTACGCAACGGATGGGCGACATCTTGGGGGACCTCTGAGTGGTCCGCTGCTCAAATAATGGAAGCAATATGGTTTGCTAAGTCCGAAGGTCTCGAACCTCCTATGTATGAGCAACCTCAGTATAATATGTTGCATAGACAAAGATTTGAACAGGAGTTTTTCCCCTTGTATCAGGCTCCATACAATTACGGCACCACAATTTGGTCACCTTTGCGATCAGGATTCTTGACAGGAAAATATAATGATGGTATACCGGAAGATTCTCGCCCCACTCAAGAAGGATATGAATGGTTGATTGAAGACTTAGAAATGAGAAAAAAGAATGGTGAAGTAGATATTGTACGAAAACTTACCGCATATGCATCTGAAAATTTCGATTGTTCTACAGCTCAACTCGCCTTAGCTTGGTGCCTTAAGAATCAAAATGTCAGTACTATCTTGCTTGGAGCCACTAAACCAGAACAAATGATCGAAAATCTTGGTTGCATAGAAGTCGCGGAGAAAATTACCGAGAAACATATGTCGGAAATTGATGGGATTCTCGGTAATAAACCCGAAGATTGGGTTGGTTACGGTGGCGCTGGTAATCGTCAACTACGTTCTCTATAAAATGGTGATTAAATGGAAACAGGCCTCAATAATAGTGTAGTTTTAGTAACGGGTGGAGCCGGAGGAATCGGAGAAACTATCTGTAGAGCATTTGCATCTGAAGGTTCCAAAGTAATAGTGCATTATCACAAGTCTTCTAGAAATGCGGAGAAAATTGCTAATGAAATAGGAGGAATTTCTGTTAAAGCCGATCTTACAGACTCGAAGCAGGCTCTTTCATTAATTGATACT
>DADI01000092.1 GCA_002494975.1 Euryarchaeota archaeon UBA556 | reverse complement strand
ATCATTAATTGTCCAAGTTCCTTGAGTATAAACCGCTGATGCCTCAGTGCTCATTGTGTTCTGATACTCATATACCAAACCTTCAGGTGAACCACCCCATCTACCTGATATAACATCATTCATAGGAGCTGATCCTTGTTCTACATGAGAGGTTTGCCAAAGGTCTCCTAAGAAGAAACCTACACTCGCCCCACCCAAGAAATCAACAGGCACATCAAATAGGCCGTAATTTGCAGGATTAACAACTCTTAATTCATTATTGTTAAAAGCATAGCTTTGTTTTCTCGTCTCATCCATATAGAAAAGACCTGAAGTGACTTCGATATCATCTCTAAGCTGCCAGTTAACAACCATTTCATGGGTTGTCATGTGAACATCTTCTAGAACAGTTTCTCTTCTAGTGCTAAAAGTTGCATCTGATAAATCAAAATCTCTGTTGAATGTATAATCAAAATCTACAAAACCGTATATATATTTAACTTGTAAAGTATCTGAAATATCCCAAGTGACATCTGACTGAATACCTTCATGCTCAAACATGACATGTTGGCAATTGTTGTTAGTGTAAGGAAAAGAAGAATTATTACAGTCTTCCATATTCACCCTCGCACCAAATTTACCAATAGTTCTATCTTGAGAACTTTGTCCGTAGAAAGCATTATAGTTTTGAATCACACTCGAATTTCTATCAACACCAGGAACTAGCGCCGCACCGTATCTGGTTTCACCTGTAGAAGGAAGTGTAAAAGCTGAAGCACCGGGATATGTTGATGCAACTCTTTTAAGACCGTAAACTGCTTGTCCTTCACTATGAGTTCCAGCATTTTCGCCCCAACCTTGACCAAGTAGAACAGGCGCAACCGTTGGTTGATCTAAAATTCTATCATTTGCTCTTATATTGAAAGTAACGTCATCATTTATCTTCCAAGTAAACGCCATAGTGATGTTCTCATCATCCGTTTCATTTAAGTCCTCTCCACCTAATCCGTCTTGTAATGAATCTGAACGTGCATTCATAGCTGTAAATCTATAAGCCAGAGAATCTGTAATAGGACCACTGGTCATTAGGTAGTTTTGTTGACGACCTTCTGAGCCTAATAAAATTCTTACTAAACCTTCAGACTCAAAACTGGGTTTATTTGTAATGTAATTAATTGCTCCACCTATTGCATTACGACCATAAAGAGTTCCTTGAGGTCCCCTTAAGACTTCGATTCTCTCTACATCAAAAAGATAATTTTCTCCTGCTGCAATTCCAAAGTCAGGTGAGAAAACACCATTGTAATAGGTTGCTACACCTGGATCGCCGCCTAAGGCTCTAAAGTTTCTTCCTACTCCTCTAATTCTTACATCATATTGATCTCGAGTTGTTGCAGGTAGTTGATCCATAAGATCATTAGCACCTTGTAATCCAAGATCTTCGATTAGTGATGCATCAAATGCTGAGATCGACATTGAAGTATCAGAGACAGTAGAAGTTCTCTTTTCTGCCGTGACAGTAATTTCTTCAATACCGCCTCTTGTGCTCTCTTCTTCAGCTGAAAATAGAGACAGAGGTAATAGTGAAATTGATAAAGTGATTAACGAATAGATAATCCTATGCATGGTATCCTCCCCATATGTGCAGTTTTTAACTGCGTTTTAAGTCCTTTTTAAACAAATGTCTGTTAAGACATGATTAATTTAGCATATTTTTTATTTTCTTTACAACAAAAAAAACAGGCCTTTCGGCCTGCTTCTTTCAATTGCTAAGATTAGAATTTATATCTTACATCTACTCCCATGGTTCTCGGGCTTAATGCACTAGCAGTCTTTCTAAAATTCTGAGATGCATCAGAAGTGGATAAAGCATAATACATGTCATCATCCATAAGATTATCGATATAAGCTCTGACGTTTACACTTCCATCTTCACTGTACCAAGAGGCACTTATATTTGTAATCTCACGAGAGTCGATTCTATCAAGCTCTCTTTGAACTCCCGAGGCAGAAAAGTCACCTGTATAAGAGTAAGTTGCGAATAACCAAATTGGTCCCCACGAGGAGTCCATTTCATAAGTTAAATTGATAACGAACTTTTCTTCAGGAATCCCTTTCAGAGGTCCACCTTTAAGATTAGCTGTATAGTCAGTTACAAATGCTGGATTATCGTCCTCACAAGATACATAACCTTGAGTACATGTTCCAAAAACTGCAACAGGATTTAAAGGATCATCAACAGTTAAGACAAAATAATCTTCTCCGTATTCTGTTTTGGTATAACTGTAATTACCTGCTATGTTAAGTCGATCATTTGCCTGATATTGCATTTCAATCTCAAAACCTTCGTTGGTAATACCATCGGCATTCGAAACAAAATTCGTACCCGCACCTCTTATAGGATCAAATTGCTCTAGCTCATCTTGATATCCGTCGTAGTCGTAATGATAAATAGAAGCAAAGATTTGCAATGTATCATCAAGATGAAGACCTTTATATCCTAGCTCAAATGCGCTTACTTGCTCTTCATCATAATCAACTAAAATTGAACCAGTCCCATCAGGAATACCATTAGCATCTCGAGAATCATCCCTTTGACCAGAAACACCAAGAGCAAATCCACCTGCTCTAAATCCAGTTGTATAAGATATATACCAAAGTTGATTTTCATTAGGCTCATAATCTAAATTCACCCTAACATTTGTATCATCCCAAGTATTCTGACCTGCGATACTACTTGTATATGAATAAGGAATACCTTGCCCTACTCTAAGTGGAGTTGCACAAGTTGTTGCCGTAATATCACATGTTGGTGTAATGGGTTGAGCAGGATCAATAGATCCTGGATAAACTGCAGCTGCAGGTAACAAACCTGCACCAGCGAGTGCCGTCAATTGAGCTAATGTGGCTGGATTATAATTCCAAGTCGCGTTACCCATTCCTACGTTAGTTTGAGCTTCTACTGTTGAATCAGGTCCTACTGGTATAAAAGGAGTTCCAGGAATTGCGAGATTAGCATAAGGAATCAATCCACCGAGTGCGCTGGCATACAGTTCAGCATACCCTCCCCTCATCTCCAAAGCTTCTTTTTCATCTTCAGCGTATCTTGCACCAAGCGTTAGAGAAAACTCTTCGTTAATTCTCCAAGTTCCTTGAGTAAAATAAGCCACTGCATCCGTTTGATTTTCATTTACATGATTATAGACAGATCCAAGGGGATCACCCTGCCACCTTCCAGTTATTGTAGTACCCAGAGGAGCTTGACCTACTTTCACGTGAGGTGCCAAAGCAGCATTGGGCCAGCCCAGTGCAGTCATGATGCTGACTTGCACAGGCAATAAAGGTGAAATAAGACCCAAAGGCACATCAAGACTTCCATAATTAGCCGCTTGAGTAATATTCAGAACATTATTACTTAACGTGTAATTTTGTTGTCTATTCTCATCCATCATAAATAAACCAGATGTGACTTCTATGTCATCTCCTATCATCCAATTCACATTGATTTCATGAGTGGTCATATGAACATCTTCTAAGACTGTGGTTCTATATTGAGAAAAATCTGAATTGATGTTATCGAGATCAATATTAAAGGTGTAGTTGAAGTCTACAGCACCATACATATAAGTGATTGTTGTTGTGTCATTCAAATCCCATACAAATTTACTCTGTATGCCTTCTTGTTCAAACATGACATGGTTGGCAGCACATCCTGGAGGTCCGTATGGAAAATCTCCACAATTATTGTCATCGTTCACATTTACATCAAATGTTCCGATAACATCAGGACCGCTAGATCCGTAAGCTGGATTTAATCTCCAAGGAAAACCTGATTGATCAACACCTGGTCTGAGAGGCGCTCCATAACCAGTAGCTCCAGTTATCGGATTAGTAAAGGACACCGCACCAGGAGTAGTAGCCGTAGCTTTTCTTAATCCGTATACAGCATCCTTCGTATTTCTGGTTCCTCTATTATCCGCATAACCTTCTGTTAGAAGGACATTATTGTTGATAATTCTGTCTGACATCCTATCGTTAGCTCTGACCTGGAAAGACATATCATCATTGATATTCCATAGAAGAGTAAAAGTCATGTTCTCATCATCTAATGAGTTAGTGTCTGGACCTGTTCCGATACTTTTTTGAACTCCGTCTCTTTCTACTGTAATTCCTGTAAATCTATAAGCCAAGTTGTCTGTAATTGGTGCAGAAGACATTAAGAAATATTGTTCTAGTCCGTAATCACCTAATACTGCTCTTACCTCACCCTCGGCTTCAAAAGCAGGTTTTTTAGTAATATAGTTAATTGCTCCACCGATAGAGTTTCTTCCATAAAGAGTACCTTGAGGGCCCCTAAGCACTTCAACTCTTTCAACGTCGTATAAGTAATTTTCAGATGCAGCAATACCAAAGTCAGGAGAATAGATTCCGTTATAATAAGTAGCAACACCAGGGTCACCACCCAATGCTCTAAAGTTTCTACCAACACCTCGAATTCTTACATCGTAAGCATCACGTGTGGTCGCTGGTAATTGATCCATAAGATCATCAGCGCCTTGCATACCTAAGTCTTCAAGCAAAGATGAATCAAAAGCAGTAATTGACATCGACGTGTCGGAAACAGTAGATGTTCTTTTTTCTGCAGTTACAGTAATTTCTTCAATTCCACCTCTGTTATTATCTTCATCAGCTGAAAATAAAGAAGTAGGAATGATTATTAGAATACTAAAAAGATAGAGTAAGGATTTATTCACATTTTTTCCCCAAATAAATAATTTCTCTTCTCCCAAAAGAAACTACTTAATCAACACATCGAAATCCTTTTCTGCTATCCATAATGCACAAATTACAAGAACTGTGCAAATTTATTTAG
>DADI01000034.1 GCA_002494975.1 Euryarchaeota archaeon UBA556 | reverse complement strand
GATGGATTTGGAAAATTAAGAGAGAAAATCATTCGTATAGGTGCAATGCCGAGTCATTCTAGGTTAGAAAGTGAAGCTCCGATAATTGTTGGAGATATTTGAGGAATTTTTATGCCAATCGTTTCTGAAAAAATACAACAAGCGGCGGCTGAGAAATTAGCAGAGGCTTTGGATAAGATGGACGGTGTTGAATCTTCAGTAGATGTCCGAACTAGCGGAACTCAAAACAGACCTATAGTCAACGCTTCCGTGTCGCCTGAAAACTGGCGTAAGGTCGCTGAAGATTTAAAAAATAAATATGAAGTAGATCATTGCTCAATGATTACTGGAATTCACTGGCCTGAATCCAGTGATAAAACATGGGAAGTGGTTTATCATTTCTTGAGAACGGGGATAAAAAATCCCGTTATTGAAGGGGGTTTAGTTATTCCAAATATAGTGGACTTTTCTAAAGTCAAAGGTAAGGACGTTCCTTTAGAAATTCAAATCAGTGTCAAGATTCAAGAAACTAGAACTCCTTCCGTTGCAAGTGTGCAAGACATTTGGGTAGGAGCCGATTGGAACGAAAAAGAAACGTGGGATTTAGTTGGAATTGATTTTGATGGCCATGAAGGAATGCGTAGAGTTCTCAATCCTCATGAATCGCCAGTAGGTTTCCATCCCCTACAAAAACAACACAAATTACGTTATCATGGATTTGAAGAAATGTATGACGATGCTCAAGGTTTTATGCGTAAACCAGTAGATTCTAACAGAGTAAAATGAGGTGGAAAAAATGGCAGAAATGTGGATTTCAATGGGGCCTCAACATCCGATGACTCATGGACTTTGGACACTTAAGGTGAAAGTTGACGGTGAAACAGTAGTGGATACTGAGCCTGATCTTGGATACATTCATCGAGGAGTAGAAAAAATCTGTGAATCTCGAGATTTTACTCAGATAACAACATATTGTGATAGGCTGTGTTATGCTTCTGCTAATACTTGGTCTCATGCTTACATATATGCGGCTGAAGATTTACTTGGTGTTGAAGTTCCAGAACGTGCAGAATATATTCGATTAATAGCAGTAGAAATTCAGAGAATAGCTAGTCACTTAATGTGGTTAGGTGCTTATGGTCCAGATATTGGTAATCTGAGCGTAATGGTTTGGTGCCTCCGTGAAAGAGAGATGATGATGGATTTATTGCAAGAACTTGGTGGTTCTAGAATGCATTATAATTTTCCTCGTATAGGGGGCGTCAAGAGAGATTTACCGCATGGTTTCGCTCTAAGAGCTCGGCATAAGTTGAAGTTGTTCCTAGATCGAATACAAGAATATGAAGCTCTTTTCGATGAATCTACTGTGTTTTTAATTCGCAGCCAAGGTGTAGGCTATGCTAAACCTGAAGAAATGATGAATCATGGAGTTTCAGGACCGAATATTCGTGCAGCAGGAGTGAATCATGATATTCGTACATCTCACCCATATTCAGTATATTCAGAGCTTGATTGGACACCTGCTGTAGAACGTTCTTCAATCAAGGGTGCTGACTGTTATGATCGCTACCGCATTAGAGTTGAAGAAATGAGGCAGAGTGCTAATTTAGTTCTCCAAGCATTAGATAAGATTCCAGGCGGAGCAGAAACATATCATGAGCCTGGAGATGCTAAGATTCTGGGCAAAGCACCAACAAGAGCGCCAGAAGGAACATCGGGATCCCATCATTTCGAGGACAGTCGCGGCGAATCAATGTTCTACATAGCAGGCGGCGGTGAAGGTCGCGGTAAGATGCCTTATCGGGTGTCTATTCGTTCACCGATGTTCATTACAATTCCTTATGCCTCAAAATGTATGATTGGATACAAGGTGGCAGATATTCCTGCAATTATGGGTTCATTTGATCCATGTATTGGTGAGACTGATAGGTGAGTTGAGATTATGGCAAGTAGCGATTGGTTGGACATTCGTGGTTGGACGGAATCAATTATTGGATGGTCTATGGACAAAACTCATGACACTCTGCCTTCAAGTGATATCGATTTAGAATTTTCAATTACTCGTCCAAGATGGTTTTTGGAAGAGCCAATCGTGATAGGTTCAGAAATAAATCTGCAATCAGGATTTGCAGATATTCAACCCTCTCTCGAAGCATTTTTCGTTTCTACAATAATGTGTACTGTAGTTTTTGCTACAATGATGTTGACTCTCATGGTAGTCCCATATATTGAGAGAAAATTCATAGGTCGTCTGATGGATAGAATCGGTGCCACTACCTCACTTCGAAGTTTATGGATCGGCGAAGGGCCTTCAACCGCAGGAGATTGGTGGAATAAGTTACCAATGGGGATGGGAGCCCCTATAGGTATGATTAATCGAACCCTCAATTCATCTTTTGGTAATGAGCATCATTTAGATACGATAAATAGAGTAGGGAATAGAGGTTATCATGGTATTTGGTTTCTATTTCCTGGCTTTTTCCAAGCATTAGCTGATTTTCTTAAATTCGCTACAAAGGAACATTTGATTCCTGAAAAGGCAGATAAATTAGTCTTCGAAGTTGCCCCTGTAATCATTATTGCAACCACAATTATGTGCTATACCTTCATACCCTTCGGGCCTCATATTTGGGCGGCAAATCCTGACTTATCTCTTCTTTTCTTGATGGCTATCTTTGGAATAGCACCTCTAGGTGTTTTCTTTGCAGGTTGGGCGTCTAATAACAAATATACTCTCATTGGTGGAATGCGATCCGCAGCGCAATTAACAGCATATGAGATACCACTGCTAATTACAGTTCTTTCAATAGCAGTAGTTAGTGGGTCATTCAATATTCTAGAAATAGTCGACTTCCAAATAGAAAATTCCGATACTTGGAATATATTCATATTGCCATTAGGCGCGGCACTTTTCTTGATCACAATGATAGCAGAAGTTGAAAGGATACCTTTCGATATGCCTGAAGCAGAGGCTGAACTTGTAGAAGGTTGGTGGACTGAGTATGGAGGTATAAGATGGGGCCTAATGTTTGCAGTTGAAATGATGCGTGCTTATGCTGCTTGTATTCTATTTGCTTTGTTCTTCCTTGGAGGATGGGAATTTCCATTCCAAGATTGGCTTTCAATCGCCCCAGGAGTAGGTTTTATCTTTGAAAATCTATTTTTAATTATACCTGGTATAGTTGTAGTTTTACTGAAAGCATGGCTATTATTTGCTTTCTTTGTTTGGGTTCGTGCTTCATTACATAGAATTAGAACTGATCAGATTCTTGAATTTGGTTGGAGATATTTATTACCTCTTTCTATAGTAAATTTAGCAATTGCAATGTACCTTCGTCTAGAGGTATGGTCTTCTTCAGGATGGCCGATTTGGGTTCCACCATTGATTAGTATAGTCGCAATTGCACTATTCGTCATATATGCTATAGATGAAGATAAAGATGCATTAGAATACTCTAGAAGACCATATAATACTCAAACATTGGATAAAGCATATCCAGGAAGTAGAAGAGAATAGGAGGTGAAAAAATGGATTATAATACAGGACACCCTCACGCAACACCAAATTTCAGGAACTTGGTAATTAAACCAATGTGGATTACCATGAAAACAGCCCTTAGAACCGTCCCTTACATTGGTAAAGCAAAATTTCTTAAGAATAATTACCACGGTCAGCAAACTAATTTGACCGATGAATATACTCTTGAGAGGATTGGAGATAATCATCCATCTTCAGGCCAAGTTTATGCAGCAGATCGTGAGTCATCACCTGCACTTCCTTTCTTAGAAAGACCTGTTACAATCATGTTCCCCTATGAAAGACTTGAGGATATGGAACCTTGGCTTTTCGTCCCAGGAAATTATAATGGAAGAATAGGGATTGTTTGGGAGACTTGTACGGCTTGCAAAGCATGCGTCAAAGCGTGCCCAAATGATTGTCTTCATATGACTTCAGAAACACGTGTAAATGTTCTCGATACGACCGAAGAAGATGATGAATGGCATGGTCTTGGAAGTGAGATTGAATCTGGCGGCTTAGCTGCACGAAAGAAAGATGATTTTGAAGAAATCGAGAATTTCGACTTAGTTTTAGAACACAAAGCCCCTCCTCAACAGTATGATTTTGCTGAAGTAATAGATATTAGTGGCGACAAAGCAACTGTTCGCTGGCAAGATGGTTCCGGTATTGAATCAGTCGAAATTTCGTCATTAAAGCCGGCTGAAGTTGATATTGTATCTGGCCGTATAGATATTGGAAGATGTATGTTCTGTGGTTTATGCGCAGAAGCCTGTCCTTTCGAATCATTCTTTATGTCAAATGAGTATGATGGTATGTCTGGCTATTCAAGAGAAGATCTTTGGTTTGATGCAGACCGTACAAGACTTCTACCTGTCGTTCATCAAGAAAGAGTAGATATGGAACTTGCTAAAAGAGCACAGAAAGAGAAGGCTAAGCGTGAGAAGAAAGCAGCTAAAGCAGCAGCAGCGGCTAAAGCGGAGGCATGATTTCCAATGAATATAGACTTCGAAGCCCTAGTATTCGTGATACTTTCAGCTGCCGCTATTATTGGGGCACTAGGTTGTGTATATGCTAGAAGAGTAGCCCACTCCCTTCTTTCACTCATGTTAACTTTCATGGCAGTTGCTGGAGTAATGGTGCTGGCAGCAGCAGAAATGTTGGCTGCTATACAAATCTTGGTTTATCTTGGTTCAGTAATGCTTGTTGTTCAATTCGGAGTTATGTTAACTCGTCGTCAAATTCAAGAAGGTGATGTTGAATGAAAGCAATTTCTGCGTTAACTAAGATCGGACTTTTTGGATTTATATTAGTGATGCTAAACGAAGTCATGTCACATCCTATGTGGGATAATTCGACAGCATCCCCTCCTAATACTGTAGATTTCGCTCTTGCTTTGTATGGTGATCAATGGGCTATTGCTACAGTAATTCTTGGAGCACTTCTTGCTATGGCAATGGTAGGCGCATCCTATCTTGTAAGGGATGAAAGATTGATTAATTTAATTTGGGATATGGGCGGTGAAGATTTATGATTGATCCAAGTTGGATTTCAGGTCTTGGTGTAATCTTATTTGGTATCGGCCTTCTTGGTGCATTCACTAGGAAAAATGCTATTATCGTTCTAATGTGTATTGAGGTTATGCTAAATGCAGCTAATCTAAATTTTGTAGCAGGTGCATCCCATTATGGCGATGTAGATGGTTGGGTATTCACTGCAATAGCTATAGCCATTGCAGCTGCAGAAGTCGCAATAGGCTTAGCAATTCTTCTTTCGCTATACAGCACACAAGAGACGATATCTCTTGATGAAGCGAGTATTCTGAGGAACTGAGGTGATATTTATGGGTGAAACAAAAAATGAATATCGTCTTCTACTTCCGTTATTGCCGTTCTTAGCAATTGTCCCAATCCTTTCATTGCAATCAGATTCTTCCCCTACAGATTTTGCTTGGTTAATCGTCGTTGCTCCTTTTGTCATGTTTCCAATTATTCTAATAACCGGCCAGATTTATAATAAAAATGAAACATGGAAGAACACCTGGAAAGAAGGTGGAATTCTAGGTTTAGCCGCGCTTTCAGTATCTCTTAGTACTACTATTTGGATCGTTTATGACTATCTCATTGGTCATGCGGATATTCAAGAAAATACTGTGGCAAGTTGGTTAGAATGGATTTCCTTCGATGTTTTACAGTCTGATTATACAATCTCTCAGAATCGTATATTAGGAGTTGATGTATGGGTTGATTCTCTAACTTTGATGCTTCTTTTTGTTGCAACATTCTTGTGTTTCCTAATTTGCTGGTTTGCTATTGGTTACATGACTACTGATCCTATCAACGAAGATAGTAATCATCGCTTCTTTGCAGAGTTTGTTCTTTTCAGTTTAGGTATGTTTGGAATGGTTCTTGCTGACAATTTCTTGTGGCTGTTTATTTTCTGGGAAGTCATGGGATTATGTTCCTATCTCTTGATAGGTTTCTATTACTGGAAAGAAAGTGCAGCTGCGGCAGCAAAGAAAGCATTCCTAACTACCAGAGTTGGTGATGTATTTTTGATGATTGGTCTTCTAATTTTATACGATATTTATGGCTCTCTTGATTTTGCTGTAGTATTTGATGACCCATCAACAGGTATTGGCGGAGCAGTAGTCGAATCTAGTCAGTTATTTTGGGCTCTAATGATGCTATTCATTGGTGCAGTTGGCAAGAGTGCACAATTCCCATTACATGTCTGGTTACCCGATGCGATGGAAGGGCCAACTCCTGTATCTGCTCTAATACACGCTGCTACAATGGTTAACGCTGGTTTGTACTTGGTTGCTAGATTAATGCCATTTGTTGATGTCCATCATCATGGTGTTGCTGGGCTAGAAGATTTCGGCTTAATAGTTGCTTGGATAGGAGGAATTACAGCATTTATGGCAGCCTCAATCGCTTTCGTCCAAAATGACATCAAGAAAGTTCTCGCTTATTCCACGATGTCTCAGTTAGCATATATATTCACAGGTTTAGGTTCAGCGCTGTATTTCCTCAATACAGGCGACCATCATGCTGGTTACTTTGTTTTAGGTGCATCATTATTCCACTTGTTTAACCATGCTATGGCTAAAGGAATGTTATTCATGGCTAGTGGGTCTGTAATTCACGAAGTCCATCATGCCCATGATCACTTGCATCACGGGTCAGATCATGGAGATCATGATTTTGATCCACAAGATATGCGTAATATGGGAGGACTTGCCTCTAAGATGCCAGTTACTTCAACTGCAATGATGTTTGGCTCCATGTCAATTATTGGTATTCCTCTAATTGGAGGTTTTTGGTCTAAAGAAGGAATAATTGCAGAAACTTGGGCTGCTTATTTCCATGGTGAAACAATGATGCTTGGTCCTGCACTTCTAATTTTAGCCACTGCAGGAATGACTGGTTTTTATATGTCCAGAATGTGGTTTATGACATTTGCTGGACAGCCTAAGAGTGATGTCATAGATCATGTCCATGAGTCCACTCCTTGGATTAAAGAACCACTTCTTATCCTCACATTAATCACGGCAATCGGTGGTTTTGCATTAGCAACATTAGGCGTTGTCGATTTCTTATCTAATGAGAGTAATCATCTTTCTTTGCATGGACATTCTCTACTAGAGCAAATAATACATGAGTTAGAGCATGCATTTTTACCTGATGATAGTAAGTTACGTTTGGTAGGTTGGACGACAATATTGCTATCATTCGTGATAGGACCTGTAATGGCTGCTAGAATCCATGGTGGCCAACTTAAAGAGGGTCAGAATGCTAATATTTTCGTGGGTTGGTTAGTTAAACTATCAGGAAAGTTTGGAACTCAAGACGTTACTTGGTTGGCTGAATCACAATTAGCAGAGGCTTTGGATAAGAGACTATATTTCGATGATCTGTATGAAGGAATTATTTCTAGAACTGTAATCCCATTTGCTGAATTTTCAGCTTGGTTTGACAAGAATGTGATTGATGGAATTATCAAACAAGTTGAATCGAATTCTGTTCTTGGCTCCGTTCAAATTCGTAAGGTCACAACTGGCAGTGCTCGTGACTATATTTTGATGGCTACTGTGGGTGCACTTTGTATATTTGCACTATTAGTGGGGGTGAACGCTTGAGCGATATGTTAACAATTCTAACTCTAACTCCTCTCGGAGTCGGTTTACTACTCTTGATACTTCCACAATTATTACCTGGAAGTTCTGCTGATAGTCTTCGTAAAGTAAATCGAAGTATTAGTTTTGGTGTGTCTTTAGCATTATTTGTTATTGCCTCATACATCTCTTTCGAAAATTTTGGTGGTATAGACTGGTTAAACATAAATATGGGGGAGTATCAGTTGATGAATGATGAACCTGTAACTCTAATTTCATCTATTGGTGTATCATGGATAGTAGGTGTTGACGCCCTTTCTCTACCAATGGTTTGGCTAACTGCTTTGTTAATTCCCCTCTCTATGTTAGTAGAATGGGATGCAAAGGAAGGGCATATTTTCCATCCACTAATCTTAGTTATGGAAGGCGCTTTAATCGGAGTCTTTGTTGCTCTAGATTTATTTGTTTTCTACGTGTTTTGGGAAATGACTCTGATTCCGATGTTCTTCCTGATATTGGTCTGGGGTGGAGACGATCGAAAATACGCATCAATGAAATTCTTCATCTATACATTTACTGCAAGCGTAGTTATGCTTGTTGGAATTCTCATCATGTACTTCCATACTGGTGATATAGCGGGTGTATCTGGTACGATCACAGGCCATCATTTCAATCTTCTAGAAATGAATAGTGAGATGATACAATCTGAAGGCCTTAGGCATCTAGTATGGATACTCCTACTTATTGGATTCGCAACTAAGATGCCTAGCGTCCCTGTACATACATGGTTACCTGATGCTCACGTCCAGGCACCAACTGCTGGTTCAATGCTACTAGCTGGTGTAATGCTGAAGATGGGCGCATATGGTTTCTTGAGAGTTGCAGTATCTTTGTTCCCCGAGTCAACAGTTGTATTTGTCCCAATATTAGTCATTCTAGGTATGTCTAGTTTGGTTTATGGCGCATGGGTTTGCATGGGTCAAACAAATCTTAAGAGAATGGTTGCTTATTCATCAGTATCTCATATGGGACTAATATTCTTGGGCATTGCTACTATGCAACCTCTAGGAATTGCAGGAGCACTTTTCATGATGTTCGCCCATGGGATTATCAGTCCCCTATTATTCGCGGTAGCAGGTGCCTTCAAACATCATTATCATACTCTTGAAATCGGTTCTATGAGAGGTATTGCTCACCATTCACCTTACTTGGCAGCTCACATGATGCTTGGTTGGATGGGTAGCCTTGGTCTCCCATTACTTGCAGGCTTCGTCGCAGAGGTTGCAATATTGATCGCTTTTTGGATGAGTTTCGGTTGGTTGGTAATTTTACCTGCATTAACGTTGATCATTACTGCTGTATATTATCTCAATTCTATGCAAAAGACAATCTTTGAATCTAATGATAGACATCATGGAATTCTCCCCGAATCACTACATGGTGAGGAACCTCGTGACATTACTTGGCATGAAAATACAAGTATGTTCATTCTTGGAATCCTCACGGTTTTATTTGGTATTTTCCCATTTATATTCTTCGATATGATGTCAGATTGGTCTACTAGTTTTATTCAAGATGTTTTACTTGAAGAAATAATTAATCAGGGGGTTAAACCATGAATTTACCTCTTAGTACTACAGAAGCGGAACTAATTATTCCTGAATTAATAATGTTAGCGGGACTAATTGCTATAATTTTAATCCCTAATTTTGGAGATGCAAGTTTCAGAATACCGTTGTCAAGGATGAAGGTGCCAATATTAATTGGAGGTAATCGATTTAAGCTTACAAGTAACCCTAAATTACCTAACAGAGTTTCATTAATTATCTTCTCAGCAGCATTTTTCTTCGCTCTAATGCAAACAACCTATGGTAAAGTAGGAGATACATTAGAAGTAACTCCATTTAGCCGTTTATTTACATTGATATTTACTGCTGCACTAATTTTAGCGACTATAGCAACAACTCATAGAATCCCAGCTAGGGCAAATCTCAAAGCCCCTAAAGAGAGTGATTCTGAAAATGTAGCTACAAAGAAAATTAATGCACTAATCGATAATCGTCGACAAGTAGATTTCCATATTATTCTGATAATGGTTGGGCTGGGGATGAGTCTTATGTCTATGGCAACTCATTTGTTTATGCTCTTCGTTTGTATTGAATTAGCTTCACTTTCATCATACATTCTTGTTGCCTTCCATAAGGAAAGTAAAATTGGTGGTGAAGCAGGAATGAAATATTTCATTGTGGGTTCAGTTGCTTCGGCAATCGGAATATATGGTATGTCAATGCTTTACTTATGGAATGGTGATCTTTCTCTAGACGCTCTTGCATCGGCGTGGGTTGAATCTGAAACAGTAGACCCTATTGCAGGAATTGCTGTAGGTTTAATGTTGGTTGCTTTCGGATTTAAGGTTGGTGCAGCACCTTTTCATCTTGCAGCACCTGATGCTTATTCGGGTGCATCGTCTCCTGTCGCAGGCCTCCTAGCAACAGCTTCGAAGGCGATGGGTTTTGTTGCTTTAATGCGAATTTTAATCACAGTAACTATGCCTGATTCTGGTGAGGCTTTCTGGTTTACTGCGATTGCAATAATTGCTGTTGTAACTATGACCTGGGGTAACTTAGCCGCTCTAACAAGTACTAATCCTAAACGTATTCTTGCTTATTCAAGTGTTTCTCATGCAGGATATATGTTAGCGGGATTGGCAGCAATTGGTAGTGGTTTAGCATCAGAAGAAGCCATGAAACTAGTCTTAACCGCTATAGTATTCCATCTTGCAGTTCTGGTAGTTTTCAAATTTGGAGCATTCCTTGTACTTTCTCTTCTTGAAACAGAAGGTCGTAGTCACGAATTAGAAGATCTTCATGGATTGGCTAGAAGAGAACCATTGATTGCAGGTTCAATGTTCTTGTTCATGCTCTCATTAGCAGGCGTCCCTCCATTATCTGGATTCTTGTCTAAATTCTTAATGATAAATGGAATAGTCAATATCTCTGCAGGTACTGGTGCATCTGATGTGTCTTCAGTTATGGATTGGATTACTAGTGTCGACCCAGTCTTTTGGTTAGCATTTGCTATAGTCCTGAATTCTGCTTTATCTATGTTCTATTATCTCAGAATTGGATTAGTGATGTTCTTCGAAGAACCAGAAAATAGTAAACCTATGAAAGACGCATTGAGTCTACGAATAGCAATAGTATTCTGCGCACTATTTACTGTAATTATCGGTATTGGTCCACTTAGCGATTCTATCTTACAAATGGTAGCAGATGCAATAGATTCGTTTATTTCTAACTGAGTTAGAAGGCTCAACTTCACATAGGTGACGCTAGACCGACAACTATGGCTCGTCGAGAGGAGAAGGTTGATGCTGAGCTTTTAGCAAGGTTAGAATCTGGTGGTGGAGACAAAATACGTGTACCTCTACCTAATCGTAAAGTAAACGAAATGTTCGCCATTGCTGACCAGATACTCGGTGGAAGAAGAGTCAGAGCAGTTTGTGAAGATGGAGATAGCCGTCTCGCTCGTATTCCTGGTAAAATGCGTCGTCGCCAGTGGGTTAGAGAGGGGGATCTGATTGTTCTACAGCCTTGGGACTTCCAAGATGAGAAAGCTAATGTTGTAATGAGATATACTAAAACTCAATCCTTATATTTGTCTAGAAAGGGAGTTCTTCCAGATATTGTAGATTTGTTTGGAATGTCGGAAGATGTTTCTGAAGTTAGTCAAGTATCGGCTAATGAGGAAGTTGTTGAAGATGAAATCAATACTGAAGAGGAAGTTGTTATTGATGAACAGCCAGAAAGGGTTGAGCCAACATCTAACGAAGATGACATAGATTCTTTCTTTGGGTGAAATTATGTCCGAATCAGAGGATTGGGATTTACCCGACCTCGATGCTATAATGCGCGGTGAAAAGAAACACGCATGGTTATCTGAGCCAAGATTTAAGCAAATGTTTTCAGATATTGAAGATGGACTTCAAGGTGTTCTAGGTAAAGGAACATATGATTGGGTTGATCGCAGAGTTTTTGATGCTGTTTTCGATAAATCTACTCTAATGGCTCTTCATAAGTTAATGCAAAAGGGAGAAATTGAAACAGTCGATTATCCTATTGCTAGAGGAAAAGAAGCTCATGTATTCCATGCAACTTCAAATCATGGGCCAGTAGCGGTTAAGATATTTCACACAACAAACGCAGTCTTCAAAGGATTAGCCAAATATATAGACGGCGATCCTAGATTTGGAGGCCTTTCTAGAAGACATCGTGAATTAGTTAACATCTGGGTTAGGAAAGAATTTAGAAATTTAAAGAGAATGAGAAAACATGGTCTTAGAGTACCTCGACCGATTACTAATCTGAAAAACGTCCTTATTATGGAATATTTAGGGGAAGGAGACGGAGTTAGTCCAAGACTGAAAGATATAACTATAGATGAACCATATGAAGTATTCGAAGACTTGTTAGATTTCTTAGCAATTAATTGGCAAACTGCAGGTTTAGTCCATGCGGATTTTTCTGAATATAATATTTTATGGAAAGATGGTGAACCTTGGGTAATTGATGTTGGTCAGAGCGTAACTAAACAACATCCACATTCTGAAGAGTTTCTTGTTAGAGATGTTACAAGATTGGTACAATGGATTAACAAACAAGGATATAATGTAGATTTAGGGGAAAGTTTACTTCGAGTTTTAGAGGATCCAGTACTCACCTTACCTTCTCTTTCAGGCGGAGATTAAAACAGGGACACTATTCCCATAAAACATGGAGCACTTAGCTCGGATCCCGAAAAATCGTATTGCGGTGCTCATAGGTAAGCACGGCTCTACTAGGAAAATGATCGAAGAGGCATGTGGTGCATCGATACATATTGAGTCAAATTCCGGTGATGTTAGCGTTATCTGGCCCGAAGGAGAAATTATTGACCCAATAATTAAGATGAAACTTCCAGATGTTATATTTGCTATAGGTAGGGGTTTAGCTCCAAAAAGAGCAGTCCAACTTATTGATGACGAAGTATTTCTGAGAATGTATGATATTCGAGAATGGGTTGGCCGACAACCGAATCAAACTAGGAGAATGCGTAGTAGACTGATAGGGACAAATGGCCGTATTAGAAGTCTTATTGAAGAACTAACTGGAACAGAAATGGCAATTTATGGTTCTACGGTCCTGGTAATTGGTGATCAGGAATCGCTAGCCTTGGCTACACCCGCTATTGAAGGAATACTACAGGGGTCTGAACACGGAACTGTCCTATTCGGCCTTGAGCAAGACCGGAAGCGTCAAAGAATTCGCTCTTACAGTCTAGAAACACATGAAGAAAAGGTAACTGAAGATTCATCCACATTTGAAACCTTAGTGCCAAGTCTGGCTGATGCTAGACGTCGTAGAGAGCGACGATTCACTAATTCTCAGGTCGATCCATTAGATGAAGATGCAATTAAAGAAATGATGAAACTTGCCGATGATGAGAAAATCATTTATGGAGAAGAATGATTTCTACTCTAACTGTAAATGCGTTATACCTAAGCGAGAAGTCTGTCTGCGAGTGTTATGTCTAATCTACTCGAAGAGTTAGAAGATTACGAACGTTGGTCAATAAATGTCCTTTATGCCGTTGGTTTTTTGCTTTTTTTTGGTTTAGCATTAGATCAAATGAGTATAGATAATATTCTTACCGACTCTATTTACAAATATTATTTAGATCCGATTACTGGTGAAGCAACTGGTGATTCAGGATATAATTTAGTTAATACAGCAACTTATGCAATTGTATTAGGAATGTTTGTTATTGCATTATCTGCATGGTTACGTAGACTTGGAATTGACGGTAGTGATAATACAATTATTGCACTATTCCCTTTCGTACTATGGGCAGCAACCGGAGAAGTAGTTGAAGACGCTCAAATGTTTAGTTCGGCATTATCATCATACTTCGTTAGTCCAGGAGTCCATTTCCAGACAGCTGCTTGGGTGATTATTTCGGGGGGTTTTGGTTATTCAATTTCTAAGAATACATCTATTGACGATGATGATGAAGGAGAGATAATAGATTTCATTGCTAGTATTCTTATTTTGAGTCAATTTTTATTGTATACCAACTCTATCTCAGACGGGACAGAAGGAAGTAATATTCAATTATCTATGCTAGTATTTTTCGGCCTAGTTGCAGTATTTCTCCCTGTAATATTACGCGGTTCATTAGATGTTTTTACTACTGTTCAGCGCTCAGTATATCTCACTGGTTTCGGAGGGACAATCATTTTCCTTGGGGCTATTTGTTGTTATGCAGTAAGTGTTGATTCTTCAGAACTAACACTTTGGCCACTTATTTTTGTTATAGGTGCCCCTGCTTTAATTTGCTGGCAAATGTATCTTTATGGTAAAGAATCAGCAGAAATTCTTGCCATAAATGGAATGGTTTCTGGTATTTTACCTATTGGAATGAACGAAGATCAGTATCTTAATTCAGAATCTCCAGAAAAAGATATGATGGAAAAACTAAGATCTAAAGCAGTATTTGCATCACCAGTAGTATTTCTTGCTGTAGCGGGTCAAATTCTTGATGGAATCGCTACTGCAATCGGGCTAGAATATCTTGGTTACAGCGAGAAGCACGTATTATCCGATAAAATTATTCAACTTTTCGGCAATGCTTTTGGTTTTACATTTATCAAGATAATACTTGCTGGAACAATTCTATATTTCTTTACAATCGCTAACTTTGAGCATAGACAACGACATCTTCGTTTACTAATAGGATTAGCAATGCTGGTTGTAGGAATGGCACCCGGATTACGAGACGTTGGTAGAGCGGCTCTCGGCGTGTAAAACAGATGAATCTATGAATGTGAATCCATTCAATTGAAAGTTCGAATGTACTCTGGAGAGATGAGAGATATGGATAGGCTACCAACTCGAGTCGACCGAAGTGCCGAAGATTTCGCTCGTAGAAGAGAATTTAATCTTAGTTTAATTGAAGATTTAAAGAAACGAATTGATGAGGTTAAGAGAGGTGGTGGTGAGAAATATGTCACCCGTCATCGAAGCCGTGGGAAAATGCTAGCAAGAGAACGCATCAACGAAATATGCGACCCAGGTACACCTTTCTTAGAGTTTTCAAGTCTTGCTGCAAATGGTCTTTATGACTCGCGTGCACATTCTGCAGGGATAATCACAGGGATCGGAGTGGTCCACGGTAAAGAATGTCTTTTTGTAGCAAATGATGCTACTGTCAAAGGGGGTTCATACTATCCTATGACTGTAAAGAAGCATATTCGTGCACAGGAAATTGCAGATGAAAATAATTTGACATGTATTTATCTTGTAGATAGTGGAGGTGCATTTCTTCCAATGCAAGATGAAGTATTTCCTGACAAAGGTCATTTTGGAAGAATATTTCGGAATCAGGCAATATTATCCAGTAAAGGAGTATCTCAAGTTGCGGCTGTACTTGGAAGTTGTACAGCGGGTGGAGCATATATTCCTGCCATGTCAGATGAATCAATAATAGTCAAAGGTAATGGTACAATTTTCTTAGCAGGACCACCTTTAGTTAAATCTGCAACCGGTGAAGAAGTTACCGCTGAGAATCTCGGCGGTGCGGATTTACACACTCGTGAATCTGGAGTAGCTGATCATTTTGCAGAAGATGAACCAGAAGCCCTGAGAATGGTGCGTAATGTTGTTGAGAATCTAAATGTAAAACCAAAGCATAGGTTAGATGTTAAAGATTCAGAAGACCCAAATCATGATATCGAAGATTTAATGGGAATTATTCCTGATGATAATCGCACCCCTTACGATGTTAGAGAAGTAATTTCTCGTATAGTAGATGGCAGCAGATTTCATGAATTTAAACAAAGATATGGTAATACATTAGTTTGCGGTTTTGCTAGAATTCACGGTTATCCAGTAGGTATTGTTGCCAATAACGGAATATTATTTTCAGAATCTTCTTTGAAAGGTGCTCATTTTGTCGAGTTATGTGGTCAACGTGGAATACCTCTAGTATTCTTACAGAACATTACTGGATTTATGGTAGGTAGAGATGCTGAATCAGGAGGTATAGCAAAAGATGGTGCGAAATTAGTAACTGCAGTATCTTGCGTACCAGTGCCTAAATTTACAGTAATCATTGGAGGCTCTCATGGTGCTGGGAATTATGGAATGTGTGGTAGAGCATATGATCCAAGATTTGTTTTTATGTGGCCAAATTCTAGAATTTCAGTTATGGGGGGACCCCAAGCGGCTGACGTTTTAGCGACGGTAAAACAAGATCAAAGGATGCGAGAAAATCTATCTCCTATGAGTGACTATGAACTTGATAATTTAAGGAAACCTATACTTGAGAAATATGAAACCGAAGGTTCTCCTTATTATTCAACAGCGAGGTTATGGGATGATGGAATAATTGACCCAAGAGATACAAGAGATATCCTAGGTTTATGTATTTCTGCAAGCTTAAACGCGCCATTCCCTGATCAGAAATATGGCGTATTCAGGATGTAAGGTGAGAAAATGGATACTATGAAAATGAGTGATAAACTTCCAGATACTGAATTATGCAGTCTTGAGATTAAAGGTAATGTGGCTACAATAAATATGAATCGTAGTGATGTTTTCAATGCTCTAAATACCCAATTAATAACAGAATTAATTCATAATATTAGATGGACCACTGATCGTAGCGTTTCAAAGAATTCATCTTTAGTAGATTCAGAAGATTCAGATTATCTTAGAGTTCTTGTCCTTATTGGTGAAGGAAAGCATTTCTGCGCAGGAGCAGATATCAATATGATGAGAGATGCTGGTGCTCGTTCCGTTGAGGAGAATAGAGAAGATTCTGAAAGATTAGATAGACTATTTTATGGATTATGGTCTCATCCTTGTTTCACAGTAGGGTGTATCCAAGGAGTGGCATTAGGTGGAGGTGCAGGATTAGTTTCATGTCTTGATTATGTGATAGCGGAACCAAGGACAAGGATTGCTTTGTCAGAAGCCAAACTAGGAATACTACCCGCAGTAATTGGTCCATATGTATACAGGAAAATAGGCAGTTCTAACTTTCGTCGTTTGTCAATGATGGCTAGTAAAATAGATTCCGAGGAAGCCAAGTCAATCGGATTAATTAATGCAATAGCCGAGTCATCGGATGAATTTTCTAACTCTTTAGAAAAAATTATTTCAGATGTACTTTCTACAGGGCCAATGGCTGTTGCTGAGGCTAAAAAGTTAACATTGACTTTTGATAGATGGGATGGTAGCGATGATGAACTACGTCAATGGACATTGGATAAAACAAGTCAAATGAGAGGGTCAGAAGAGGGACAAGAAGGTCTATCTTCATTCTTAGAGAGACGTAAGCCTAATTGGTCTTCCAAATAAGAAAATGAGGTTTGAAAATGTTTCCAGATTGGATGAACAATGCCCCTCAGCCTTTCGACTCAGTATTAGTTGCTAATCGTGGAGAGATTGCAGTTAGAATTCTTAGGGCGGCTAAAGAGTCAGGTTTGAGAGGCATCGCAGTATATTCAGATCCCGATAAAGGTTCACTTCATGTAGAAACATCTGATGATGCAATTCATTTACCAGGTGACAATCTTTCAGAAACGTATCTAAATATGGATGCTATAATTTCTGCAGCAAAACAATCCGGAGCCCAAGCCATACACCCAGGGTATGGATTTTTATCCGAAAGAGCCGATTTTGCTAAAGCGGTTCAATCAGCCGGCCTAGTTTGGATTGGTCCGTCCCCAGAAGCAATCGAAACGATGGGAGATAAAATATCAGCACGTAGGAGGATGATTGAATCCGAAGTCCCTATAATTCCAGGAGAAGAACTCGCTATTGAGTCAGATTCCAACTCTCTCGGTGTCCTAGCATCATCCGCTGCAAGAGTTGGCTATCCATTATTGGTAAAGGCTAGTGCAGGAGGAGGCGGTAAAGGTATGCGTGCTGTATATGAACCAAAGATGCTCAGAACTGAGTACGAAGCCGCAGCACGCGAGGCTTCAGCAGCATTTGGTGATGGCACGGTATATGTCGAAAGACTCCTAACGGGTTCTCGACACGTTGAGATTCAGGTTCTTTGTGATAAATATGGGAATTCAATTCATCTTAATGAGAGAGATTGTTCATTACAACGAAGACACCAGAAAGTAATCGAAGAGGCTCCTTCACCTGCTGTTACTAGTGAGATTCGTAACGCAATGGGAATAGCAGCAATAAGAGCAGCAAAAGCTGTTAATTACGAAGGTGCTGGCACAGTAGAATTTCTTCTAACTTCAAAAGGAGAATTTTTCTTCTTAGAAATGAATACTCGTTTACAAGTTGAACATCCTGTTACTGAATTAATAACTGGAGTTGATTTAGTTCAGAAACAATTCGAAGTTGCCGCGGGACTTCCCCTAGGCCTCTCACAAGCCGATATTGGAATCACCGGTCATTCTATTGAAGCTAGAATTTATGCCGAAGATGTAAGTAAAGGATTTCTTCCTGCAATTGGTAAATTAGCTATGTGGAGGCCACCATCAACCCCTGGTGTCAGGATGGATTCAGGTTTTAGAGAAGGTGATGAGGTAACAGTAGATTTCGACCCCATGTTAGCGAAATTAATTGTTCATGCGCCAGATAGACCTGCTGCATTGAGAAGATTAGATTCAGCCTTATCTGAATTTATTGTGCTTGGTGTTACAACTAATGTTGGATTCTTACGTCAAATTACTCGCAGTAATACATTCTCTGAAGGAATGGTGACTACAGATTTCTTGGATAATGTTTCTTTAGATGAATTTTCACAGCCGCAGATTGAAGACTCAATTTTAGTTTCAATATCTGCTGCATCGAATCGTCTTGGAATGGATAGATATTCAAGAAATACAAATCCAGACAGTAGCTTAATTGACGAATATAGTGGACATTCGGATGATCCATTTAGGACTTTAACGAGGTCTTTTCCCTAGGTGATATTATGGAATGGAGTATAGATAATTCTGGTTCTAGATATATTGCGTCTTTCTCAGAGACGGATGGCAAATTAAAATTATCAAAGATAGTTTCGGATAATAATGAGCAATTAATTCCCGATATTTCAATAAGTAGAGATGAAAAACCTGGAAGAATTCTTGTTGAGTTAGAGGGAGTTACTAGTTTCGCTCATGTTATACGTTCTGATGATAAATGGTGGATACATTTCCAAGGACATATTTATGTTACAAATATGCATGAACCTGGAAGCAAAGATTCCTCTTTATCGGAAGGAAGTCTCAGTGCCCCTATGCCTGGAACAATATTAGACGTATTAGTTAAATCTGGCCAACGAGTTAGGCAAGGTCAGACTCTTCTGATAATGGAAGCAATGAAAATGGAGCATCGAATTCAAGCTCCAAAAGCGGGTGAAGTTACGGCAGTTCATTTCCAGAAGGGAGATAGGGTCGATATGGGTCAAAATCTCGTTGAAATCGGAGAATAGCGTACAATTTCTTTTAAAAATTCAAAAAACTAGAATAATTATGCAGGCAATGAGTTAATTAATCCCTATATCTTAGCGTAATTATGGGAGTTGAAACAACAATAGTAGCTGCTTTAATGGGTCTGAGTTTAGCATCAGCATCAGGTTTCAGAGTTTTCTTACCACCATTTCTTCTTTCTATAGCAGTTAGAACTGATACCTTGGTTAGTTTAGATTTATCTGATACAGGATTCGCTGTTTTCGACAGTAATGCAGCGGTTTTGATATTAGGGATAGCATGTATTGCAGAGTTTGGAGCATATTATGTTCCTTGGCTGGATAATCTCCTTGATACAATAGCTTCACCAGCAGCAGTCCTATCTGGAATAGGTATGACTTCAATGGTTTTAGTAGGCTCAGATCCAATAATGCAGTGGTCTTTTGCTATCATTGCTGGCGGTGGTTCCGCAGGAATTATTCAAGCAACGACTGTCGCGGTGAGAGGTCTATCGTCGACACTAACGTTAGGATTTGGAAACAATATTGTTGCATCGGGTGAAAATATTGCTAGTCTTGTTCTTACATTAGCTGCACTTATAGCACCATTATTAGCGGCAATATTCGCAATAATCTTGGTATTCTTATTATTTCGCC
Organism: Euryarchaeota archaeon UBA556; assembly: GCA_002494975.1. Taxonomy (GTDB): domain Archaea; phylum Thermoplasmatota; class Poseidoniia; order Poseidoniales; family Thalassarchaeaceae; genus MGIIb-O2. Next base: position 11,681 of record DADI01000034.1, on the reverse strand, counting down.
AAGCAACAAAAATTAAGAAAATCAAGTCAGTTTAATGGCTTAAGAAACTCTTGATTATCCATATATGGTTGTAGTACCTTCGGAATCATAATCCTACCGTCTTCAGTTTGGTATTGTTCTAATATTGCTACTAATGCCCTACTTGTAGCCACAGCGGTTGAATTAAGAGTATGAACTGCTGAATTTCCTTCCGCTGTTCTATATCTCATACGCAGTCTATTAGCTTGGTAATCGGTACAATTAGAACAAGAAACAACTTCTTTGTAATCTCCTACTCCTGGTAGCCACGCTTCGAGGTCATATTTCTTTGAAGCCACAGTACCCATGTCTCCTGTGCAAATATTTACAACCCTATAATGTAAATTTAGACTATCCCATAGTTCCGTAGCATTGGATAGTAAATCTTCATGATGTGACCAAGAATCTTCTGGATTACAAATTATTATCTGCTCTATTTTAGTAAATTGGTGTACCCTCCATATCCCTCTATCAGATAGTCCGTGTGCACCTACTTCTCTACGGAAGCATTGAGAAACTCCAACGAGTTTTATCGGAAGTTCTGATGGCTCAATTATTTCATCCATTCTCATAGCAGTTAATGGATGTTCACTGGTTGCGATTAGATAGAATTTATCTGGTTCTATACCGTACATAACCGTTTCAAAATCAGCTAAATCTGTAACTCCCTCATATGCCTCTTTATTCATCATAAGTGGTGGCTGAACGAGAGTATAATCACGCTTCACAAGAAAGTTAGTCGTATAACTCTGAAGTGCCATTTCAAGACGTGCTAAATCTCCTTGTAGGAAATAAAATCTGCTACCGGTTATTTTCGCAGCTCTCGCTAAATCAACCCACCCATTGGTTTCTATTATGTCATTATGATTTTTAGGTTCAAAATCCAAATCTTTTTTCTGTCCATGTAGGCTATGTAAAGTATTTTTTTGGTCGTCTTCCCCTACTGGGACACTTTCATGAAGGAGATTAGGAACTCTCATTCTGATAGTGTCTCTTTGTTTGAGAAAATCTTCCGATACTTTACTCAATTCTTCAATTTTAGAGCCAATACTTGAAACTTCTTCCATAATTTTCTTTACCGCTTCAGAATCACCTGACTTTTTTGCTGCTGCAATGCCCCTTGCTGCCTCATTTCTTGATTTACGAAGTTGATCAGAATCATAACTTGCTTGTTTCCAAGCATTATCTAATCGAATAACTTCATCAATATTATCCTGAGGTATTTTTCTTTTATCATGATCAGCGCGTAAAACTTCCGCATTCTCACGGAACATCTTCATGTCTAGCATAACAAACAACCCTAGGGCTGGCCAATCTTCTTTCAATGAATCGGGCTTTTGGGGTCAGAATAGTGAAATTTGTTGAATTAAATCTGATGGGCCATATACTATTAATCCTGTAATAAAATAACCTAATATCGAGCCGCCATTGAGTAAAGGTAGTCCGGCTTGAGGTTTCCCCTTAGCAACTTGAGTCATTAGTCCTAGATAACCAACCAAACCTCCTAACAATGTACCCAAACCAACCAAAAGAGGGTCTAAATGTATCCACCCAAACTCTGATGATAGTGGTAAAGAACCCACAACAGCGCCAGTTTCAGGTAAGAATGTAATAGTTGAAATAACCAGCATTCCTGGGAAAATCACGTCACCTAGACCCATGAATAGTGCATCTCTACCTCCTTTTTCAACCTTAACTGGCCTAGTTTTAGGGTCATTCCAATCTTCTTGAGATGGTTGCTGAATTTTTTCTTTCATTACATCTCCCTTTTCTTCCAAGAATGTATACCCTTTATCTTTAGGTGCAACAAGCAATATTGGTAGTTTTAAGTCAATCATTGTATCAGCTAATTCTAGCATATGTTTACTTCCATTAACTGCCCAATGATCGTATATTGCTGCAAAAGTCATAAAAATTATAATTAGAATAGGAACAAAACTTATTCCTATCATTGTTATAACTCCTGAACCAACTAATATTCCGACGAGATTTACTATGTACCATTCTGGATATTTCCATAATGTAGCCATTAAAATAAAATTCAGTATAAATGTAATAAGAAATACATTTGTCGTTGTCCCAATTGTTGTTAACATTAATATCAATGCCACGTAGGGTGCTACTACATACATTAGCGAAAAATACAGTGAAAACATGATGAATCCTTTGATTATTATTTCAAGGTTCTTTCTTGCAAGCCATATAATTACAAACGTAAAAATCCCAATTAATGCTAATTCTAGGAATATATATCCTGTCTGAGTAGTTCCTTCTGCTCCAAATGCTCTAACTTCATCTTCATCCCAGACTGGTTGTATTGTAATACCTAGAAATATAGTCATTAGGAACATTCCAGCCATACTGGACATTGATTTCCATTGGTCTCTCATAGCCTCAATTGTCTCGTTCACTTTCACTCCCCAACCCCCACGAAGTTCAAAGCCCATATCACTTTGACTAATACAAGTGCGTAGTTGCAGTAGTGGGTGATTGTATTTCTGATATTAGGAAATGGCTTGAAGAAAGAAAATTAATTGGTGTCAAATTAGGCCTTGAAAATTGTGAAATTATTCTACAGAGATTGAATAATCCTCATCTTAATTTCCCTTCAATTCATGTAGCAGGCACAAATGGAAAGGGCTCTCTTTGTGTTCAATTATCTGCTTTAGCTCGTGCAAATAATCTAAATGTTGGACTTTTTACATCCCCTCATCTCATTACTATCGAGGAAAGGATTAGAATTAATGGCTCTCCGATTAAATCGGATGATTTTGATAAGTTTCTGAATGAAATAAGAGACGCCAGTTTAATTCCTCCCATTTGCAATCCTACTTTTTTTGAAGTGACATTTTTAGTTTCTATGTTAGCATTTAGAGAGAATAATATTGATAGAGCGATAATTGAGACAGGATTAGGTGGTAGATTAGATTCTACTAGATTAGTTGATGCTGATCTTTGTGTAATTACTACAATTTCCAAAGATCATACTGAGTTTTTAGGAGATACATTAGAAGAAATAGCTCTAGAAAAAGCAGGTATTCATCGTTCAGGAGTGCCTTTAATTATTTCAAAAAGTGATAAGTTAAGTCCATCCGTTTTCAAAGTAATTTCAGATAAGGTAGGGGATGACTTATGGATACATGAACCAAGTAATTCATTATCTCCTTGGGAAATCTGGATTCAATTATCAGAGAAAATTGCAGAGTTATATCAATGGAATAAACCAATGTTAGATTGTAATTGGCCTGGGCGCTCCCCTAGATATGGTTCTTCATGGTTTGAAACAAAATCGAAAATATGTGCTGCCCATAATAAGGAAGGTTTCGAAGTAGAACTAAATTCTATTAATCAACCGTGTGTTATTGTAATAGGTGTTAGTGAAAAAGCAAATATTAAAGATACACTACATCCTTTAACAAATGATTCTCTTCATGATTCAGTCTTTAATCAGATTATTTTTACAGAGCCTCTTTCAGGTCGAAATAAAGCAGTTCCTGCTGAAAAGCTAGACGAAATTATTTGTAATGGTAAATTAACTCCAAGACTAATAATAAAAAATCCTATTGAAGCTGTAAATAAAGCCTCTTTTATAGCCAATAAAGAGGGTCTCGAAATCGTTATAATTGGTAGTGTTTATCTTGTAGGAGACATATTGAATGATATGATAATTACAAAAAATTTAGACTTTTCGGAAGAACTTCGTGTTCACCGATAATCAAAAAGGATGACCCCTCTGGATGGCTCGTAGATGACAGATAAGACGAGCGAGAAAGTTGAGTTAAAGGTAGTACTTGAATCTCAAGATAGTACTTCTAAATACATTCTTGTTGCCTTGGTTTTGGTATTATGTGGTTTACTATTTGCCATACTTGCTGGCGGCGGTGCTGATAGTCTACTTTCCTCAAACGATGATCAAACTATTGGAAATTGTGGAGACGGTATTGATAATGACAATGGTGGTAAAGCAGATCGTGATGATCCAGATTGTTATTCTAATCCTACAACTTTAGATGGTTATGATGCAAGCCGTACTGAGGCCAATAGGGATAATGACTTATGAGATGTATTCACGAGATGATAGCATGAGTAATAAGTGGGATAAACGTTTTTTGGAATTGGCAAAGCATATTTCTGATTGGTCAAAAGATCCTTCAACTAAAGTTGGCTGTGTAGTGGTTGGTGAGGACCGAGAGATTCGTTCCACTGGATTCAATGGTTTTCCAAGAGGTATTGAAGATAAAATCGAGAGACTTGAAGATCGCGAGCAAAAATATCCTATGATTTGTCACGCTGAAGAAAATGCAATTATGCATGCCGCTAGGATTGGAATTTCATTAAAGGGAACAAAGGCGTATGTTACATGGCCACCATGTTCCAGATGTACGCGCTCTCTTATTCAAGCAGGTGTAAGTGAGGTAGTTTACCCTGAAGATGTTGAGATTCCCGACCGTTGGGAGAAAGATTTCAATATTGCTTCTGGTATGATGATCGAAGCAGGTATAATTGTCAGAAAGGCTTAGTCGGTAAATCAGAAATTTCCGCCACCGCCGCCGCCGCCACCGCCGCCGCCGCCACCGAAACCACCACCGCCGCCGCCGCCGCCACCGCCGCCGCCGCTGCTAGCACTGCTTCTTTCAGAACTAGTACTTCCAGAGCTAGACCTAAACGATCTACTCATTCCATGATAACTCCACATGAAGTTGTCATAATTATCATCTCTATAATTATCTCTTGATCTTCTTTTCATTAAAGGAAGCCCTAGTATTAATGCCATTTCTTTTTTCAATTGTCCACTTCCATTGTTTATCATTCGAAAAAACATAGCAGCTATTGGTCCTACAAAAAAACCAATAAATACCGTTACAAAAATTCCGATAAATATATCATCAGTACTTATTTTTTGAGCTTCCATCTTCCATGTGGAAGAGTTTGAATAACTCAAAACTAACATAATTGCCATTGGAAACGAGATAATTATTGAAAAGGCGGTGGCAATATCTGATCTTGAACTTCGTAAATTATAGATTTCTTTTATGATCTCCAGTTCAGTTCCATATTTTTCTAAACTAATATTTACATCTTCATGCCTAAGTTTTTCATCAAGTTGTCTGAATGATTTAATTTCCGAATCTTTCATACCTCCAAATACTCCATTCCACTCACTTCTGATACTAGAACCTCCTGACAAATTACTCATTATTGCTCTATTAATCACTGCTGTTTTCACGAGTGCCTCATCTTTTCTTTTTCGAAATTTTAATTTTTTAGGTATAGAATAAATGAATAAACCAATACCAATAAACAAAAACATAGCTACCAATAAAATTGGAATTGAATTAATTTCCAACCATTCATCAATTTTGAATCCATCGTCATTAATCGCCTTTTCTGAGTATTGAGTTATATCAGTCGTTACTTCAAACAAACTACTCCCCTCATTCATCCCATATTCTTGACCGTAATACAAACTGTCTTCCATTTGCCAAGTTTGGTCTCGAAGAAATCTATCCCAGTCTCCATTATATTGTTCTCCTGATGATACAGTAATTTGATACCAATACATATCTGACCATAGGGAAAATTCTACCATTATACCCCATACTATACCGCAGTCCTGCACCCCATATTCATCAAACACTTCATCCATGTAAGAATTAAATGAGATCAGAGATGCATTTTTTTCTGCAAGGCTGTTTATCGTAATTATGATAATCGGACAGCTAGTTTCGAACTCAATTTCATTGATTATCATGTTAAGTTCTACTTCCTCATCATCAGATAGTATATTTGCATCATCCACTACCCAAATCTCATCACTCCAATCAAAATCTGGAATTATTATTTCGCCTTCTTCGAGAATAGGTCTCAATCCCTCAACTGCTGCATGTAATCCCTCAAACCATTGATCTTCGGCTAACCAAGGTCTTACTTCATTATCAAAGATGCTTTGCACATAACCGTCTAATTCTTCACCCAAGTATCCTCCTCCTAATTCTATCCAAAATTGCCTATCTAACTCAGATATAAATATCAGAATAGCCTTATCTTCATTCCTATCGTCCATTATACCATACTCATCAAATGCAAATCGTGCATATTCTTCCATTTCCCAATCATCTGGCGCATCTTGACTTTCATAACTTTCAATTGTAAGAATTACAATTGGTGTCCCTGTATTTAGATAGATACTATTACATTTATCATTTAGAGAATCAAACTGGCTTTGTATTAGTAATCCTGCATCATCTATTACCCATATCCCATCTTCATTAGGTTCTGGTGGTACGCTTGCTGCGTTAACTGGAATTGAAGATAATAATAAGACAAATAATATTGTAATGCTAAGAAAGTACTTGTTCATATTTGCGTGTATTATTATTATATCTATTAAGTTATTTACGGCAAAAAATCATTTATTTAATTTTATGAACATTTCTTCTAAGTCTTTGCTTAATTCATTCTCAGTCCCATCATTTAGAATAACTAAATCTGCTAATTCAGCTGTGGCATTTAATGCTTGACCTGCAGCATCTTTTGCCACAGATTCTGCCTTTTCTTGCCTGATAAATGTCTCTCTATCAATTGGGTCTCCAGCACGAGCTCGACTTTGCGAACGTTCCCATCTAGTATCTGAACTGGCTTTAACTTCAATCAATAAAAAATCTTCTCTTTTCCTCAATGCTTCAACTTCACCAGGGGTTCTAATAGAATCAATTACAGCATTATCTCCATCAAGCATTTCTAGTAGCATTTCAGCTAGAATACCTGCGCCACCTTGCCTTCTCAATTCTCTTCCACCTTCAATCAAAGCATCTCTAGTTGGTTCAATATTTTGCGCAGCAAGCCATGTTCTTATTGAATCAGAACAAGATGCAGTCTTCAGACCTTTTTTTGAAAACCAATCGACAATAGTTGATTTCCCTGATGCATTTCTACCAGTTAAACCGATTAACATACCAGTCCCCCATGAAAGGACGAACATAGTGCTTACCTTTCCACTAACTCCAATATCTTCTTGTTGAAGCATATTTTAATTCGGCATTGTGTATCGATCTAAGTAATCTTACTCTCTCTCCAAAAACATGTCCTCTGAGAATTCTTGTTGCTGTTTCTTCAGCAATGCCTCTTCCCATCATGCAAATCACAGCATCTTTGCCATGCGTTCTAATTAATTCAGCATTCTTTGTCATTTTCCCAGAAACTTTAGGGTCTTTACTCTTTACCCAATCTACTAACATAGATTCCATTCTTTCAGGTGCACATGCTTGCATTGTACCCGAACATGTAGAACAAGCTTCAATTCTTTCTTGGAATCTTTCGACTCTTTTCCGCATTATATTTTGACAATTTAAACATACTAAAACGGCTCTTTCATTTAATAGACGAACTTCTAAATGTTCTCTCAATTCTTTATCAGACCATGATGGTAGTAGCAAGTCTTTCTCACTTTTCATTGATTGTCCTAGAGGGCCAGGAGGGGTTAGAAGAATTTTGATATCACCATTTTGAATCTCAGTTAAGAAATCAATAGTCGAATCAATATCCATTCTTTCATGGAATAATTTACTCAATGCTTCTTCAATTACAGGTGTTCCTTTCCATCTTCTCATCAATCCTTGAAGATTGACTTTACGAGGGTCAACTCCTTTTTGTAAAACTCCCATTCTCCGAGCGACTTGAACAACCCTCCATCTGACTGCTCTACCATTAGGTATTGTCATCCTCATTAACGATGGAAGAGCCGCAGGAGGAGTATCTTGCAACCAACCTAGAACATCAGAGGGAGTGGTCCCTGGAATTTGGATAGATATTCGATAAGGGTCAATTAATGTACGTCCCATTTTACCCTCTTTTAATGAGCCAAAAGCCTGAATTAAATATGCTAAAGTTTCATTTATTTTTGACCCAGCACAGGTATTCAAGATAATTGTCCCTTGTCTATCCTCAATTGTTACAGTTTTTTCATCAGGGAGTACTCCCGTTGCGTCAAGGTGTTCCGATATAGTATAAATCAAAGTATCTCTGGCACTTGGTGAAATAGGATATTCTTCGAATGAGATAGTATTATTCTCATCTTCAATGGCGCCTAAAGAAACTGCTACACTTCTCCTTAATTGCCCTACCTCTCTGGCTACTTCTTTCGGTACAGGGGGTAATTCCCCCACCCAAACAGGTGCTTCTCCAGTTTCTTTTATCGGTGCTACAAGTAATTCTTCTTGTTCCGGATCTGCATCAATAATTTGCCATGTTCTACCTGCCATTACAAATCTTCTCGCTCTACCTAAAGAATCGTCACTAGCATCGTTATTCAAAGACAGAACGAATGCCTCATCAACAGAACCTAGAACTGTTCTAGTTACTGCATCTCTAACTCTATATGATATTTCATCTGGAATCATAGATATATGATCAGTCCTAGATTTTGATGCTTTTCCTGAAGGTGAATACCAGCCTTTTTTTAATGATTCAGGAAGTACCCTAAGCATTGCCTTTTTCCATTTTATTTTATCAGAATCTTTCTGCTCTTCATCCCAAGGCGGTTTTTTATCAGGAATATCTTCTCGGCATCTCGAGGCTAATTCTTCCCACAGCTTTGCTGGCCATTTTGTGACATCAGATTCTTCGGGTTTTTCGACAAGTCGTATTAACCAACGATCATTTAGAACTCTTAGGATGTCAATACTTGATTGATAATTCCATTCGTTAAATATCGAACAATTCTCTATTATTTGATTCGCTTTATCTAATGGTACAATACTTCTTTCAATTCCGAGCTGAATAAATTGATTTGCTGCTACAACTCCTGGATTAGTTTGCCACTCAATACCCTCGAGTTCTGAGGACATAGCCTTTCTCGCTATAACTGCACACTCAGAGATTTCATCTAATTCCCATGCGAGAATCTCTCCTCGTCCCGTTCCTCCGAGATGATGTTCTGCTCTTCCCATTCTTTGCAATAATCGGTCAACTGCTCTTGGCGACTGCAACTGATGAACTCTTTTTATCGAACCTATATCTATTCCTAATTCCAAACTACTTGTGCAGATAATTCCATTTAATTCACCTTGCCTTAGTTTATCTTCCATATTTCTTCTTGTCTCTGCTGCTAAACTTCCATGATGAACTCCAATTTTAATTTCTGGAACAATAGCGCTAAGTCTTTGTGCAACTGTTTCTGCAGCCGATCTAGAGTTAACGAAAATTAGAGATGGTGAATCTTTGATTAATGAATTAGCTAATCTCCTGAAAGCTGCAATTGAGTTGGGGGAAACAGACCACTGTACAGAAAGGATCTCATCTTCAGCGGATGGTTTTTCTTTGTGGACAATAACTTCAGTAAATCTTGGAGCAGGGCCAAGAATAGGTTTTGCACTCTTAGACATATATTTTGAAACTTCATTAGGATTACCAACAGTTGCAGATAGACCAATTCTTTGAAAACCACCTTTATTAATATCTGCAATTCTCTCTAAACCCACCATTAATTGTGATCCTCTCTCGCTTCCAGCAAGATCATGAATTTCATCAAGAATTATTACCTTCACCTTAGAAAGATGTTCTCTTAACCTACTCCCTAAAAGCATTATTTGTGTTGTTTCGGGGGTAGTAATCAATAGATTCGGGGGATTTTTTGATTGTTTATTTCTTTCTTTTTGAGTAGTGTCTCCATGCCTTAATCCGACAGTTAATCCTAAAGGCTCTAACATTGTAGATAATCTTCTATCAATATCTCTATTCAAAGCTCTAAGTGGAGTTATGTATAGTATTGACAAACCCTCCCATTTTTCTTCAAGAGCTCTAGAAACTACTGGAAGAATTGCAGCTTCTGTTTTTCCACTTCCAGTCGGCGCAACTAATAATCTATCTTGGTTATTACACAAATCAATCGTTGCTTCTTCTTGAATTGGTGTCAAATTCCATCCTAATTGAGTAATAAGTTCGCGAACTCTTGGATGCAATGCCTCCATTGCAGTTTTACCCATGTTGTTCTCGAAAAGGTTCTATCTAGAAAACCCAACGAAAGCAGAATCCACTTCCATACCCTATCGGTTATGGATGAGGCGGGATAATATCGTCCCAGTTTTCCATTTTATTAAGCGTGATTGTGACATTAGTAACTTCTCCATCTTCCCAGTAATCAACGGCTATAAAAGTGGGTCTATTGTCCATTATTTCCCAACATTCAATAGACCTATTTAGTAAGAAATCATAATCATTTACTTCCTCTGATCTGTAAGGGTCGGCGACCCCGAACATGCTCTTTAACCAGTTATTAAGATGCCATACTGGTTGACTTCCATCTCCTCTATGAACAGTGCATTCCATGTCTTCAGGATTATCTTCTGCATAATTAGTCGTCCATCCAAATTCTCCAAAATCATGAAGCCAAGGATAACTCTGATTTCCCGTTTGTTCCCAGAAAATGACTAAATCTTTACCCATCAATATCAAATCGCCAATATCTGGCCAATTATCGCCTAGTTGATGTGTATATATTCTATCATACATCCCAGTTTCATTGAATAAATATTCTAGATGATCTGCAGGGACATTATTTTCAATAAGTAATGTGACTACATCTCCACATGAAGATAAACATTCATCATTAGTCGAATTCATAAGAGAATTCAACAAAGATAACCACTCAAAAGCATTAATTTCTGAATACAAACATGGATGTGGAAATTGGCCCGGGGATCCATGGCAAAATCTCACATCTTCGGCATCAGTATCCTCATTGTTGACGTGGTGTGTGTCAACCATAAATGCTCTAATTCCTCCATCCCATTGTGCCTGAAGGCCAGTGTAATGATTTACTCCCAGAACTACTCCATCTTCCGCAGCAGAGTATGCATTATGTGTTTCAGGAAATGTAAAATCATCATAACTTCGTAAACAATATTCTGACATTCCATGACAAATCATTACATCTTCAGGATCTAAAGGGTCAAAATTTCTTTCATATTCCCAATTATTAGGTAGTTTATCGCCATCTATGTCTTCGTCAAGATAATTACAAATCCCATCACCATCGAGATCTGATGGATTAATTGAGGAGTTATAAGCTGACGATAGACAGTCTATTTCTAAATCATTACTCCAACCATCGCCATCAGCATCATCATCTAATAAATCACAGATATTATCTCCATCTAAATCTGATGGCAAATCTAAAGCATCATCAGGATTAGTAGTACAATTAATTTCCAATAAATTATCCCAGCCATCTCCGTCTCTATCATTATCTTCACTATCTTCAATCCCATCGCCATCTAGGTCCGGTATTGTCTCAGTAATACATCCCGATAAAATAAGACTAAACACAAGAATCATTGTCCAACGTTGACTTTTCATACATCCCACTTGATAGTAAAGCACATTAATTAATTGCTATTACAATTAGAATAAATCTGAACTTGTTAGCGTAAGGCACTAAGCGGCGAAGCCTTACCCCTGTTCGATATAATGGCACGTCGAGACGAGCAGCAGCGGGGATTTTTTGGTCGATGGTGGGCTAATCAAAGCGATAGACATTATCAAATAATCACGAATATATCAATTCTCTCAGCTGCTCTCTTGGTGTGGGGAATTATTTTTCTTTTCGTATTATCTGGTGCTTCCGACCCCTCCAAAGAGAATCTTGTGGCATTAACTTGGATTGG
>DADI01000053.1 GCA_002494975.1 Euryarchaeota archaeon UBA556 | reverse complement strand
ATGGAAGCAGGTGAGCACGTTCTTGAGTTCGAATCTGAACATGACGAGGACTTCAACATGGCCGTCCTCAAGATGTTAGGTGGCCACGCTCACCATGATCACGATGACCATGGTGATGATGGTGACCACTCAGACGATGACGATCACGATGACCACGGTGATGATGACCATGATGATGAGATGTGCCACAACACTGAGACTCACGAGAACTACGAATCTACTGAGGAAGATTGTGAGGCAGCAGGTCACGTGTGGGTTGACGATGAAGACCACGGTGAAGAAATGTGCCACAATACTGAGACTCATGAGGACTACGAATCTTCAGAGGAAGAATGCGAGTCTGCGGGTCATGTCTGGATGGAACATGAAGATCATAACCTACCGGAAATCCATGCTGATCGTGTTACACACATACTTTCCTTCCCTGAGGAGGACCACGGTGATGATGATGACCACTCTGAAGAAGGGCATCATGAAGTAGGTGCAGTAGTTATTCACATCGAGGTAGAAGGCGATTATGGATTCGCTTTACCTAACGATGTTGAACTCTTTGTATTGATGGGTGAGGGCGGACATGATGACCATGATGACCATGATGATCACTCAGATGAGGGAGATGACCATGACGATCACTCAGACGAGGGCGACGACCATGATGATGACGATGGAGAAATCCACGCAGACGAAGATGAAGAAGTTTTCATGTATGATCCACACAGTTGGCTTAGTCCGCTTGCTTTCGAGGCACAGTTGGCTGTCGTTCTAGATTCATTAGTTTTGAATTTCCCGAATGGTAATAATATTTTTAACACGAACGCTGTAGCTTATAGCGCGCAATTACAGGCTTTGGATAATGGATTTAATGATGCTTTCGGAGATTCAGGGGATTGTGATACTGCAGGTGTTACAAAAACTATTATTGCAAACCATAATGCTTATTCATACATGACTTTAAAGTATGATATTGAAGTTGTTTCGTTACATGGATTAGATCCCGAGGGAGAACCTTCGCCAGAAGATATCGCCGAAGTTGTTGATCATATTAATGAAGAAGGAATCACTGTACTATTTGTTGAAGAGTTTACCGATCAAGGGGCTGTTGATTCAATAGTCCAACAGACTGGAGTGTCGATTCAGATACTATACACAATGGAATTGTCTCCTAGTGATGCTAATGATAATTATCTTTCACTAATGAATAAGAATCTTGAGAGTCTTATTTCAGGGATTGGATGTTGAATTAGAAATATTCAATATTAATTGTTAAGGAGATATATATTATGGACGTAGTTGATTTATTACCAATTTTCTTGGTAACTGGTACATTTGTTTTCTTGATAGGTCATTTGGTATTTGAGTTTTACATGGCAAAGACTGCTTAAGCTCTAAACCTAAACGATGCAATCTAATATATTGTCAGATTAGGGGTATACATGCAGCCGAGTGTAGTTAATGATAATCGGCTCAATGTTCCGATTCTTTCAGTAGATAATTTAACCGTAATTCGTTCAGGGAATATAGTGTTAAAAGATATAAATCTAAAAGTTTGTAAAGGTGAATTCATTGGTCTTGTTGGACCAAATGGAAGTGGGAAATCAACACTCTTATTATCTATTCTTGGTGTTCTAAGGGCACAAAAAGGATCTGTGGAAATATATGGTCAACCACCCTTTTCAAGATCAACTATTGGAAGGATTGGTTGGGTTTCTCAAGCAGCATCAAACCTACCTCGTGATGTAAGAATTACAGTTAGGGAACTAGTTAGATTGGGTACTCTGAATGGTAAAAATATGTTTTCATGGTCCGATAAAGGTCGAGTTAAAAGAGTGAATGAAGCAATCAAAATGGTAGGTTTAGAAGACGTAGAGAATGTCGATGTATCTAGATTATCCGGTGGACAACGCCAGCGTGCTGTAATTGCTCGAGCATTAGCTACAGAGGCGGAATTTATTTTACTTGATGAACCATTGGTAGGGATGGATAGGGAAGCTCGGAATTCATTATTAAAATTATTAGATCAACTTTGTCATGATAGTGATAAAACTATATTGATGGTATCTCATGATTTAACTGCAATACGTCAAACCGCTCATAGAATGATTTTCTTAGAAGAGATGATTAGGTATGATGGGCCCACGGAAAATTTCCCTGATTTGGAAAGTCTTGCCGGCTTACGCGGCATTAGACCAGTTCATGGCGAAGATCAATCCCATAAGCACACGCATTTGGTGGAGGGAGAATAATGGGTCTAGGTTCTTTGTTAATGGACATATTTTCCCCGTTAATGGAATCTATCGCACCACTAATTCCAGGGGAAGTATTCCCTTACTTCTTCACTATGGAATTATTTCAACGCGCGCTACTTGCTGCGATATTGGTTACAATAGTAGCCGGTTTTCTCGGGACCTTCCTCCTTATACGCAATCTCGCATTGATAGGAGATGGTTTAGCCCATGTATCATTTGGCGGTGTCGCCGTAGGTATCGTTCTTGGAGCCACATCTCCGCTTTGGTACGCACTAGTTTTCAGTATTACCGCTTCTATCTTGATTCATGAGATGCAATCCAGAGAAATTCTTACCGGGGATGCATCGATTGCAATTTTTCTTACTGGTATGCTAGCTTTTGGTCTAGTGACTTTACGTCTTAAAGGCGGAGGGATTACTACAGATATTGAGGGTTATCTATTCGGTAATTTACTCTTGATAGATGAAGCTGATTTAGATCTTATTTCGTTTATATGTGTATTTTCAATGTTATTACTAATTTTTATTCGTTCTGGATTACTAGCCACCACCGTAGATCCAATTTCGGCTAGAGTCCAAGGTCTTCCTGTACGCGGGATTGGTCTCTTATTCAGCATTATTACTGCAGCAGTAGTCGTTAGTATGGTTCAAGTTGTTGGAACTTTATTAGTTACAGCATTGCTTGTAACACCTGCAGCAACTGCACAGTTAGTTGGAAGAAGTTTCCGTTCTTGCTTAATATGGACTCAGGTGTTTGGATTAAGTTCCGTATTACTCGGGCTTTACTTCTCTGCTGAGTATGACACTGGTAGCGGTTCAATGATTGCCTTAGTAGCTGCAATTATATTTTCTGTCGTTGGATTATTTCAATTTTTGAAATCATTTTTATCTACTATATTTTCAACAGAAAATATACTTGACTCCACGAGTTAATTTTCAGTTTAGCCATGGCTAAACTTTATATTAGCCGTGTCTAACAAAGTAATATGTACTCAGTGGCCATAGAGGACTATCTGAAGTCTTTATGGAAACTTGGGCCGAAAGATGTAGGTACTCAGGAGTTAGCATCTCACCTCGATGTTAAACCTGCATCAGTAACAAAAATGGTACTCAGATTGACTGAAATGGGCTTAGTTGATCATACTCCTTACAAAGGCGCATCGTTAACTCGTCAAGGTGAATTGGAAGCACTTTCTGTAGTGCGAAGGCATCGTCTATTAGAGACATTTCTTTCGCAAACATTAGGTCTTGGGCGTGATCAATTACATGCCGAAGCAGAGAGACTAGAGCACGCACTTTCTAAGGAACTTGAGGATGCTATAGCAAATTATCTCGGAAACCCTGTTCGTGATCCACATGGTCATCCAATACCAGGCCCTAATGGTGAATTACCGGGTGGGTTTGATATTCCATTATCTGACTGCCCACTAAATAAATCATTAACTGTAATGCAAATTCCAGATTATGATTCTTTAGTTTCATCTTGGTTAGAAACTAATGGTATATTTCCTGGTGTGAAATTAATAATCGAATCAAGAGACGATTTCGACGGTGGTATTAATTGTAAAATTGATAATAATGAAGTTAGGATATCATCTTCTATAGCAAGTTTGGTGAAAGTTTCACAAGAGGATTGATATTTTGCATTCAAATTCTATTACTCCGGATGGTAATCAAAATTCTCGAATGAATTTTTTACGCATATTTACAGATAAATATGGTCGATTAATAGCAGCTATTTTACTTACTTCAGCCCTCTTTAACTCTAATCGTTTAGGTGAGTTAACTAGATCCTCGGTTTTTGATGCCTACACACAAGTATCCGTTTTCGTTGCAATCACATTATTACTATTCTTTTCTTTAGAACATTTTTTGGATTTTGATATAGGAGAAAAAATGCGTCAGGGAGGTAATTGGCAAGTTCCTATTGCAACTGGCTTAGGTGCATTACCAGGTTGTGGAGGTGCAGTTGTTGTAATCACGTCATTTGCTAGAGGTAATATTACTCTAGGTGCTATGGTTGGTGCATTAATTTCAACTATGGGTGATGCAGCATTTTTATTGTTAGTTAAAGAACCGATGACTTATGTCGTAGTATTGTTAATTTCATGTTCCACTGGAATAGTTTGTGGATGGCTAGTAGATCGTTTCCACCCTGGAGAAATATATGTTCAAGAAATTACACATCATGAAATACCAGTGGTCGGTAAACTTCGAGTTATAGATATTGTTTACATTATTATTGTATTGCCTGGACTTATCATTGGTATTATGCAGTTAATGCAATTGGAAACTCCAGAACTTGGAGGGCTTACCTTAGCCCTAGGTCTATTTGGTGCCATGATGTCAATATTTATCTGGGCCCTATCTCCAATCAGTGCAGTTTCTGCTAATTTAGATCACCCTTTCACTCGTACTGCTGAAGAAACATCTTTTGTGACATCTTGGGTAATAGCAGCTTACTTGACTTATGAATACGCATTTGAATATCTCGGTTTAGATATTGCCGCTCTAGCGGAAGCAGGTTGGCTATTCGTACCATTAATTGCAATTCTTGTTGGTTTTATTCCAGGTTGTGGGCCTCAAATAATAATCACTACATTATATCTGAATGGTGTAATACCCTTCGCCGCTATGATAGGTAATGCGATTTCTAATGATGGAGACGCTCTTTTTCCGGCTATAGCATTAGCACCTAAGATGGCAATAATTGCTACATTATACAGTGCAATACCTGCATTAATTATTTCTTATACTTTCCTATTTTTAATGTGAATTTTTGTTTTCGCCCAATCACTTAGTTTTTCACGCTCGATTTTTGCTTCATGGCCAGAATCAACAGGGAATTCATTATCATATTGAATAAATATAAAATCAGAATCAATATTGAAAACCTTGCATAATTTTGGAATTTTTTGCCTTAATTTCGCCTCTAGTATAATCCAATTTTGTTCCTGTTTTTCTACAACGATTACAGGTTTCAAATTACTTGGGCCATTGACCAGTGCTGTACGTATATTCAAACTAGAATCTAAGAACTGTTCGACTTGCTTTGTATATAGGGTGTTCCCATCTATTAATCGAACTTTGTGGGCCTTTCTTCCGACTAACCAAATCCTATCTAATTCATCTTTGTATCCCAAATCTCCAGTTCTATGCCATGAATTTTTGTTTAGTACATCTGTAGCCCAAGAAATAGAACCTCCAAATTTAGTTTCATCCTCTCCTATGAGGTTTGAATAAACAGCAGATCCTTGGACTGAAATCTCTCCCAATGATGAGACTCCAGTTCCAGATACTTCTACTGCTGAAGAGCTGTCGAATAGTCCAGAATCATCTTCAAATGTCAGAATCTTAATTCTAATGTCATCTACTGCTCTACCTACACAAATTCCTCCTCCAGAATTCGTTTCAGATTCGGTATCAATTATCATTTTAGTTTGAACTTGGCATAAAGGAAACCCTTCAGTAGCTCCATAAACCAGATGAAACCCTCCATCAGCAGGTCGATGTTTTGAAAAATGTGGTTCTATTAACTGAACTATCTTTGCAGATACTGACTCTCCACCTACATAAAGACGTTTTAGTGATGGTAAAATAGGCGTATTTTGACATTTATCATTAGTCCGTAAGTCTAAGAATTTGGCTAAATTAATAGCAGAAGGTGGTGATAAAAATGCACTTGATGCCTTCCATTGATTTATTTCATCAACAATATTCTGGCCTGTTGTTTGTCGAGGTTTTGAGGTATTCACAATAGAAGTAATACCAAGAAGTGGATGAACAATTAAGGTTCCAGAACGACCAAAAAAAACTTCCTCTTTATTCATTCCTTGAGATTTCAGAAGTCTTAGATGTGCATGAAGCATTCCATGGTTGTAAACTACCCCTTTTGCAGGTCCTGTTGTTCCTGTAGTATACTTGACGAATGCTGGGGTCTCCTCCCAGTTTTTTCCATCTTCGAGATTAAATATAGAATCATTATTTGTATTTGTATAATAAGATTTTAGATGTTTCATATTTATCGACATATCACACTTTCTACTAAATCTTAGAATCCAACTGATGAATAAGGATTTTCTAAATCCTATTATTCCTCTGGGTTTAGCACGATTTAGTATGGCCCTTAATTGTCTTCTATCATAGCTATTTTTCAAGTTCAAATTTGGGATTAGTAGCGGAACTGATCCTGATTTTATCATTCCATAAAGTAGTATTATAAAGTCGATATTTGGTCTAATTATCACTAAGGTAATGAGTCCATGATGGAATCCTCTTTGAGAAAGATAATTCGCTACTTTACTACTTTTTTTATCCAAATCACTATACGAAATTTCATCATAAGAGATTTCATTCGAATCCTTTTTTCGGAAAGCAAATGCTATCTTATCTGGATGTTCTTCTACTCTCTGAGAAAGAGTAGCCAGGATATTCTTAACACTCATCTCCTCATGATTATGGTAGTTTAATTAATAAGGTATTCTCCGTTTCTATCATAAATCTATATTAACTATTCAGAGAATAGTTATATTCGAGTTTTTATCTAATATATTCTTTTTTTTTCTGCTTGCTAGCGCCGCTGTGATTAATGTTATTAGATTGATTAATAGTGATGGTGCAGGTAAGAAACCCTCATTGCTAGTTGTAATTTTTATCACTGAATTATTAATTGACTCATCAACCCATTGAGCGGAATCAATTACTCTTTTCTGATAGTGAATACTCCAGACACCGTCATCGACCAAACTTAGATTATTAGAATCGAGAATTACGATTGATTCATTGGTTGCATTAACTCCGAAAGTTTCCGAATGCCACAATAATTCTCCATTTTTATCTGAATAGTGAAACGTAGCATTAGAAGTACTCGCTTGGCCAAGATTAACTACATATGCCTCTAATAGGCTATTTCCAATCTTGAGATCTTCTATTACAAGACGGGCTCGCCAATACCATATATTTTCTATTAGATATTTCATCACATCCAATTCTTCACCCAATCTATCAGAGAGTGCTTCTACTGTTCCTAGAAGGAATTGCTCATCATCTGTTTCGAAAGTAAAAGTTGGGTAACCCATCACGCCGTAGCCGTAATCTCGACTAGTTCCACAGTTTGGATAGAGTCCTTGATTTGCGTTTTGAATAGGTATCTCGGATATGTTAGAGTTCACATCATCTCTGATGAAATGGAACATCTCCCAGTCTGATGGCTGTTGAGGCCATTTCCCCCAGGGGTAAAGCATAATCCATACTCCCGTATGCATAGTCACATACAAATCTGCATGAGGGACAACTTCATTCATATAAATCGAATTCGCTAGAGTCTCGGATTCACTGAATGCGCTACTTCCCGGTTGGGTTGAATCGCAAGTATTCCAGTAATGGCCGTAGTTCCTATTCAAGTCTACTTGATTTATATTCCATCTAGTGTCTAAATCATTACCATCAGCATTCAGCATTATTAGAATATGTAATTCTGTAGTCCCCAAAATCTCAATTACATCCTGATTCCCATCTACCCATCCTTCAATATAATATTCTGCTGTAAGGAATGCAAGTTCCGTACCTAAGTGCTCATTTCCATGATGGCCTCCATCGATATATACGACCTCTTTTATCTCACCATTGGGTTTTGTATCTTGACTCCAGTCAGAAATTTGTAACATCCAGAGATTTCGCCCCATCTCTGTTTGACCTACTGAGAGTAAATTAACAATTTCTGGATTATTATCAGCCCACTCATTAAGATCTAGAGTTAGAGTTGCATATGTATGATACCAATGTTCCTGAATAATATCTGGTTGCCCTACTTGTGCTGTAGCAATAGGGGACGCCGAAGTAAGCATTAACGAGGTCAAGACGATGACTACCAAGAAGCGACCCATGCATTGCTGTAGGGGTTCCTGCCTAGAATCATTTGCATCCCATAGTTGTTTTTTTTCACCTTAACCAATTAGATTAGGGAATATTTTTGGTGTATTTTCTCTATATTCTTGATACTCAGATACGTCTCCCCATTTTTCGTTTGCCCTTTTCTCCAGTATAGGTACACCACTTATATTGACGAGTAAAAAGTATACAAATATAGGTGAAATCCATGCTACTTTTTCTAATCCTGTAAAGCAAGATATGCCGAAAAATGATATCCCAGTCCATAGAAGTATTTCACCCAAATAATTAGGATGTCGGGTTCGTGACCATAGCCCTTCAGATATCCATTTTCCTTTGTTTTCCGGCTTTGAGTTGAATTGTGTTTTCTGATTATCTGCAACGACTTCGATTCCAAATCCAATACACCAAACAAATATTCCAATATAGTCCCAAATTCCTATTGGGGGAGCAGGTGTAGATTGACTGTTGATTACTATAACCGCGGACAAAGTTAAGAATACCCAAAGTCCTTGAAGAGTCCAAGGTACTAAGAATCGAATAGAAGATGTTTTCAAATTATCAAAACGTCCATCTTTCCCTGATCGATGAATACGTCGGTACAGGAAAAATGAGAGTCTTAAAGACCAAATTATAACAAAAATACTTACAATCCATTCTCTGATACTGGGAGATTCTGCTTCTGAACCTACCCATAAACTGAAAACAACAACTGAGATATATGTGAATCCCCCAATAATATCATAGAAACGTTCAGTTTTCTTGATAGAAGCAGGAATCCATCCAATCAACTGAATCCCTATTGAGAGAATTGCGCAGTAAATTATTGCTGAGTAACCATAAAGCTCAACTGAATTTTCTTGTACAGCGCTAACAATCAAAACAATAATCAGAGTCGTAACGGCAACTACTATTGTCGTCAAACGAATATCTTGGAGACTTGAACTCATTGTCATCATCCTATCTAAAGTGATTTTGTTAATAATTATTAGTTTGGATTTTCCACAAGAAAATCTATGAATTCTATGACTTCTTGATATTTATCATCAGGAATTTCTTTGTATGACTGTCCGAATTTACTTTTTACACATATTGCAACATGAGCATAGGGATTTCTTCCTTTTGGATGATTTCTTGAATTGGGTAATTTCCCTACTAATTTGTCTCCCGCCTCTTGGATATATGTCCATATTTTCTTAGAATTATTTTCATCCATGTATTTTTCTATCTCCGATAATATCTTCACAATATCAATTTGTTTACTAACTTTACCAATAACTAAGTTTTAGTAAAAAATATTGAGATTATTGTATTGGAGCAGTCATACTCCAAGTCGTACTTGGTTTATGCCAATCTCTTAATTGATCAGTTTCTAGACGTATCTGCAAGCCTTCGCCTTCCTCTACATTTAAATCTGAGATTTCAAACTGAACATTTTTTTCATTTGTTCTAAATGTCCCATCAAAAATTATATTCTGATTTATTATGGCTCCGTCCTTTGTATATTCAATAATCACACGAAGATGACATTCTTGAAGTGGATTTCGTAGTGTACATGATTCACTACTCCCATCATGCTCCACTGTTACAATGCCTTCGAAGGATAACAGTCCTTGAGGGGGTATCAAATCTACAATAGTTGATTTAGCAGTTGGAGCACATGCGCATTCCATATTATCTGATTCCACATAGCCAATCATTTCAACTGTAACTTCTAGTGTTGATAATTCAACTTTTTTAGATGAAGTCGATGTAGCAGTTACCGTATAATATCCAGGGTCATCATAGGTGTGCGATACCTCTTGACCAGTAGCGGAATTTCCATCTCCAAAATCCCAAAAGATAATTCCATTCGAATTTTGACTCTCAAAAATAAATTCATGTAATTTAGCAAAAATAACTTCTTCCTCATCATTATCCCCTTCATCAACCTCTATTAGTGTGTATTCATTAACTCCATATACAGCCGGCGCCTCTATAGAAAATTGTTGGTTTGAAGAGGTTCCTACTGTTGAAAAAGTAGCAACAAGTGCTCCTCCAGTAGCTGTGAATAATACTAACAATACAAGACTAAGGGTTGAAATAATTATCTTCATGATTTTCGTGTAGTATCCGTACTTATCAACATCTGTTTCAATTACATGGATTTTATAGTTAAATATTTTGTGTACACTATCTATCACTTAGAATAAGGCTGTAGGAGAATTACCTATTTAGTTCGGAGTCTTAGGACGGATATGAAAAAAATTGCAGTTATCCTAACTCTTATATTTTTGACATCATTAATTTCAGGTTGTACTGGTAATGATTCAAGTACTGAGAAAGACGAAAGAATTTCTGAATTAGAATCTGAGTTATCAAATATAACTACTGAAGCAGAGGAACTTGCTGTAAATAATAATATCTTGCAACTAGCACTCCTGTTCAATAACAACTGA
>DADI01000009.1 GCA_002494975.1 Euryarchaeota archaeon UBA556 | reverse complement strand
ATTTGTTATTTCAGGTGGTACTGCCATTAATTTAGTACACAAACCCGATTTCTCTAATCTCCCAGAGTCCCCTTCTGATTACAGAAAAGCATACCAAAATACTTTACAAATGGCCTCAGAAGTACGTGATAAATTTGGAATCAGTGTCTTTGTGATACTTGGCCCCCATCCAGTAGCATGGGAGCATCAAATTCATACTATAGGTTTAGAAAAATCTAGCTCTCTTCATCTCCAAGCGGTTAAGATCGCATTAGAATACATTTCTTCTGGAGATGCGATATGTTTGGGAGAAGTCGGGCGCCCTCACTATCCAGTAAGTGATGAAATTTGGAAAGCTTCTAATGAGTTATTGTTAGAAATAATGAAATTAGCAGCAGAAGCAAAAACAAGTATACAATTACACGTGGAAGATAATGGTGAGGAAACATATTCTGATCTAGCAACACTTTGTGACAAAGCCAAATTATCTAGGCATCTTGCTATAAGGCATTATGCTCCTGCGGATATTAGTGAGGAATTCACTCATGGTTTAAGTGCAACTGTAAGTGTAGGAAAGGGCAGCCTATCAAAAATTGTTGAAACACTTCCAAGGTCTAATTCATATTGGGGAATGGAGACAGATTTCTTAGATGATGAAAAAAGACCAGGTGCAGTACTCGGCCCTAAGACAATACCCAAAAGAACTCATCAATTATCCAGTTTGTTAATTGAGAATGGTTATTCAGAAGATCAAGTCTCCGAGATTTTAAATAATATCCATTTTAATTGGCCTCAGATTCTTTATTCAATTATGTGAAACGCGAACTTAAGTTTTGGAGTAAATGTCATCACGCCTCCTCCTAAGAACATGAGGACACAGATAGCAAAAAAATCAAATTCACCTATTGGTAAGGGACGATTAATTACTTCTTGTATTACTAATCTTAGTATTGGTCCATTTATTGGTAAGAAGAGTATCATAAACAAAATACCAATTCTCTGACGCACAAGCATAATACTCCGAGATGCCACTAACATTTGAACAGATGTAACCGAACTAGTTTAGAAAGGCCCTATGCTCGGACGGTCAGCGCGCCTGTAGTGAAGGGGTTATCACCTGAGGTTTCCAACCTCATGTCCCGGGTTCAAATCCCGGCGGGCGCACCAAAATAATCACAAACTTTCAAACTATCATATTGAAACACCTTTCCCCCTCCGTTAATCTATGTCCGACAATGAAGTCACTCCGATGTCTAATGAAATAGGACTGAGTAAAGATAGTTCAGATGTCGTCGATGATAAGCAAATTATTGGTCGAAAAATTTGGAGAATAGTACCATATCTGAAGAAATACTGGCGAAGGGCATTAGGTGGAGTGGTTACTAATGGTATAGCACGAGCTTTCGACTTGATACCATTTGTTGCTATTGGAATGGCTGCAGATTATTACAGAGACGAACTAATCCCAGATTCAATTATTGGAGATTTTGTAACCTCAGATATTCTTCCTTCTTTGGGTCCGATGAATTCAGTAGAGTTTGGTTTTGGTTTCTTGATTCTAATGTGCTTTACTTGTCTTGCTATTTTCCAGGGTCTTAGTAACCAACTTTGGCAATCAACTGCTTACATGGCTCAACATGATATTCGAATGGATGCCACTGATTCGTTGATGGCTATGGAAGCATCATATTTCGAAACAAGACAGACAGGTAATTTGATGTCTGTTTTATCAGCGGATGTTGCTCAATTAGAAGATATAATTTCTGATGCTAGCACCAGTATGATACGTTTAGTCATGACATTCGCTACTGCATTTGGTATTATGTTCTGGATGTCCCCTACTCTCGCTGTAATTTTATTCGCTCCTTTAGCCCTAATTGTTCCTATGGTTGTATGGTTTTCTACTAGAGTTCAACGTAAATATAGGAAGACAAGAGAAAGTACTGGAGGTATAGTAGCCATACTAGAAAATGTGTTGTCAGGAATAACCGTTGTACAAGCTTACAATGCTACTAGCTTTGAAAGTTCTAGGATAGGGCGGCAAAGTGGAGATTATCGAGATCAATCTATTTCTGCGGCATTTGTTAGGAACCGTTTCATTCCTGGAATCTATGTTGTTGCAGGTATCTCATTCGGCCTTCTTGTTTCAGCAGGTGGATGGGTTATGGCTTCAGGTGAGATCACGGTGGGGCAGTTCGTCACATTTCTTTTGATATCAACTAGAATGACTATGCCTATGTTCATATTGGGTATGCTTCTTAATCAGTTACAGAAAGGTGAGGCTTCTTCCAAGAGAGTATTCGCAATAATTGATTTAGAACCATCAATTTACGATAAAGAAGGTGCCATTGAACTAGATGGGCCAATAACTTCTATTTCTTTTGAAGATGTATCTTTCTCTTATCCATCGTCTGAAGGAAACGTCCTCAACGGCATTTCTTTCACTGCATCTTCTGGAGATTCCCTAGGTGTCATGGGACATACTGGTGCAGGGAAAAGTACAATTCTAAAATTAGTAGAAAGATTTTATGAGCCCCAGAGCGGTCAAATTCTAATTAATGATATAAATATAAATGAATATTCCATTAAATCAGTAAGGAATAGAATTGGTTTTGTATCTCAAGAACCATTCCTCTTTTTCGGTACTTTACGTGAAAATATAGCTTATGCACGTGATGCCACTGATGATGAAATCAGGTCTGCTTTAGAAACTGCAGGAGCATTGGAATTCACCTCTAAATTACCCCAAGGAATTGACACTATGGTAGGGGACCGTGGTGTAATGCTTTCAGGAGGTCAAAGAGCACGCATAAGTTTAGCACGAGCACTTCTAAATAACCCTGATCTTTTAATTCTCGATGAGGCAAGCGCTGCCTTAGACGCCGAAACGGAA
>DADI01000037.1:6770-18606 GCA_002494975.1 Euryarchaeota archaeon UBA556 | reverse complement strand
ACTTCATATTCTACATTAATTAGTCGAACTGCTTCCAAAGCTGTAGCCTCATCTTCTGCTGCGACACAAGCGACTAAATCTCCGATATGTCTTACTCTCTCTACTGCCATAGCATGCTCGTCCTTAGTTACCGGAAGAACGCCAAACTTGTTGCTTGCATCATCTCCTGTTGCTATAGATACCACGCCAGGTAATTCTAATGCTTTAGATAAATCAATAGACAATACTCTTGCATAATGGTGGGGTGACCTTACTATTTTACCTATTAATTCATTTGGTAATCTTATATCATCACCATACTTTGCTCTACCAGTGACTTTCCATTTACTATCGACAAGTGAGGTTGGTTTACCAACTATTCTTCCTGTAATCAATTTATCATGTTTATGATCGCCCCAAGGTTGCTCTTTTTTCCCCCCTTGACTCTCAGGAATCATTTCCTCATCCCGAGCTTCGCTGAAGGGACTTTTCCCACCGGAGCCAGGTCTAGAAAAAGAGATTTTACCTGGTTGTTGTCTGTAGCCAACCATCTCTTTTTTTTCCTTTTTGGTCATAAAAAGCCCTCATTCATCAAATCCAGGATTAGGATTACTCTTAGGTTCTGTAGAATTATTGATATTTTGCCCTGAGTTTAATAATTCGCTTGCTGCTCTGACTGAATCAACAATTTGTTGATAACCTGTACATCTGCACAGATTTCCCTCAATTGCATTTTTAATTTCGGAATCATTAGGGGATGGGTTTTCATTTAATAGAGCAGAAATTACTACTAAAAATCCTGGAGTACAGAATCCACATTGACTTCCACCATATTCTCCAAACATTTCTTGAATAGGATGTAGGTGATGGCCGTCTGCTAATCCTTCAACGGTTGTAATCTCACAGTCGCTGACTTCTTGAGCTAGAACAAGGCATGATAGTTTTGGTTTTCCGTTAACTAATATCGAACAACAACCACAAGTCCCCATGTCGCATCCTCTTTTTACACCAAGGGTTCCAACTTGATCTCTTAAAACATCAAGAAGTATAGCATTGCTCTCAATTGGTTTGGAAATTAGTTTGCCATTTATGGTTGCTTCCCAGGGTATTTTTTCAGACCCAGGGAGCATTGGAAGACGTATGACACTCATGCTAACAACGTCACCAAAAGGGTTTGCCATTTTAGTATTCGGTCCAAGACTTTCTGACTTAGCTCAAATCATTGAATATTTTATTCATTATTTCAACTTCCGCTCTTCGTATATGTTCGCCATATGTGCTTCTAGCCATTTGCATCTCATCTGCAAGTTGTTTTAGCGTTACATTTCTATCCATACTATAGAACCCCTTCCTTATAGCATGAGATAAAACTTCCACTTGCCTTTCCGTAAGGATTGTTTTCCATACGTTATCATTATTTTCTTTCTGAAATGTTTGTACAGAAATATTATCTGGGGGTAAAACAATTCTAATTAGTTGAATAAATCTTCTAACTGAGTTTGATAGTCCCGAAATTCTCATCTCCATACCCTCTTTTTCAGAAATACCATAAGGTGGATGGATGTGAATATTGGATAATTCTATTGCAGTAACGGCTAAGTTATGATTGCAGAAAAGACTAACTAAAACACCATCTTCATTTTCTTCATGGATTTCGATAACTTCGAAATTTTCTAAATCATTGAGTTCTTCAATCTTTTTCCCTTCTTTCAATTTGACTTCAGCTAACTGAGTTACTCCTTTGTCAGTAATTGAAAGATGGCCTAAAATTTCCATTCTTTCACAAATTTCTAAAATACTTGAAATTTCTTTTGAACCACGTAAAGAACTAGTCTTCCATCTTAGAATGACCTTACGCATAACAGCGTGCAGTGCCTTTGTCTTATTGAATCCGCCGATACTGCTAATTCCAGTATGATTCTCTAATTTGTTGATTTGTTTCCATACATGTGGTCACATCAGAAGGTCTGTTAGGTTGCGTACTCATCCCATTAAGATGATTTATAATTGGCTGCACATTTGATTCGTTAACTACACCCCATCCAAGTTGTGTACAAGGGGCTACTGGAGATACAGGTGTTGTTCCCGACAATGGGTCCCATGTGCTGAATGAGGGGTACCAAGCGGAAAGATTCAGAGCATCTCTAATTTGTGCTTGTGATATATTTAGTTCGTTTCCATTTACTAAGAAACCACCTCTTGTGTCCGGGCTAGCACCTGAGGAGTAATCTTCTGATTCAGTTCTAAGTTGTTGGATAATTTTTGATAGAAGCCCTGCAGTTCTTGGAGTCGCAAAAGAGGTGCCACTAGTTTCATGATAACCGTCAATGTCATCATGATTTGGTAATACTTGGGTCCAATCTGCTGCTATATCGGGATATGAACCGCTCATAGTTTCTTTCTGATCATCGCCTTCTTCAGCATATCCTGAGACTCCTATGCTCCAAGGTGGGCCTGCTGTAGAATCTTGAACTGCTGGAGACGGGGAATTATCAGCAGCGCCAGTATGAATCTTCTTTTCTTGCACTACTGCAATCTTTGTTGCATCTTCGATACCCGGGACAGGTATTGAACCAATAGGTCCGAAACTTGTCGTTATTATGTCAACCAATGGTTGATTTGCTGCAGCCAGTACTGCAGCATCACTGAATCCTTCGACAAAGAATATTATAGCATCCGGATTCGCATTTAACACAGCCCCAGTAACAGCTGAACCATGCCCATCTGAGGGGTCATCAAGTATCGGTATATCTGTTTCATCGTCTGGTGTAGTACCTATTATTTTTGTACCTGGGAAATATACGATGTCGGTTGAATTTATGATGTCCCAACATGACTCCTTATCTGCATCATATCTTTCTTGCCAATTTCCTACAAATGTTAGTTCACAGGTCATTGTTACTCCTAATCCTTCTAAAAGCCATTGTGGATACGTTTCATTTGTTCTGAAATGGTCATGATATACATTAATTCCAGTATCAACTGGTGCGACCACCGAATAAGTTCTAAAGTCATTTTCTGTTTCAATAACATCGTCTTTTTCAACTTCGTTAGCCAAACATCCACTAAATGATGCTAGTGTCATTACTAACACAAGAGTCACAGTCAGATTCTTCATTATATGACCGAGAGATAACTTCTTTTTCAGTTCTCCGTATCTATGCTTTTTTCTCTAGTAGTAATATTTCTGCACACACAGCTAATCCAATTTCTTCCGGTGTTTCAGCACCTATGTCTATTCCTATGGGGCATCTTGCTGAATTGAACCATTCTTCATTAACACCATGACTCATTGCGGCTTTTTTGAAAGCCTTCCATTTCGATGTTGAACCGATTGCACCAATCCTAGGTCTCATTTGTTCGCCTCTAATTTTAAGAGACCTCAATAAAAGTTCTTGATCTACAGACCAATCATGGCCCAGTAATAGAATATCAGAGAAACGTTGTATTGATTCATTATTTTCTGAATTAAGAAAATCTTCCACGCTTGCTGAAATAGTATCTACTGCGAATGGATATTTTTCAGGATTAGAATATTCTCTTCTTACATCAAATATTGAATAATCCCACCCTAATGAATCGGCCACTAGTGCGACACATCTTCCTACATGCCCTCCGCCTGCAATCAATATGTGCGGTACCGGCTCAATCACTTCCATACTCACAGTCACCTGTCCTCCACATAGGCTGTCAAGGGCTGTCACTTCTTTTCCCTTCGCATCTTTGTATAACTGAAATATCTCTATCGAGCCACCTTCTTTACGACTTAATTCCGAGTCTTTCGTTAATAAATTCTCCAAATTATTTTGAATTCTTAATTCTAAACCAGCACCCCCCACAGTTCCAAAAGTTTGGTTATCAGAAGTGATTGCTAGTCTCGCTCCTGGTTTTCCGGGGACACTTCCTTTAGCAGAGATTACCGTGGCTATAGCAACTCTTTTTCCAAGCTTGATCTGTGACAAAGACCATGCTAGGACTGAGACAGACATGAACCTGTGAAAAGGTACTACTCTTCTTGATTTCGCTAGCGTAATTTACAATAATCTGATTACTTCATCATATTTTTTAGTATATTTATGTCTTCTGGGAAATCAATATTCAAATGTAAATATTCGTCATCTACTTCTATTTTCAATGGATTAATTAAATCTCTTAATGGAGTTGATGATTCACTTGATAAAATTCTATCACAATCTTCTTTTGTCAAAGTCACGGGATGTCCACCTTTCCCATTTTTACTGGGGCATGTAGTAGTTTCTGATTTGATTAAAAGTTCGAGAGTCATGTCTGAGAAACCGGGTCTATCGATTGGTACAATTATGCATCTTTGACCTTTAATTTCTTTTAGTCCACATTGAATGCTTCCCGTTCTACCATTTTCAGGCGTTGGATTAATAACAACTTTCTCACCAAAAGATTTGATATCTTGTTCTAAATTTGAGCGAGTAACTATGGTTATATTTAGATTATGTTTTTTCAATTTTTTAATTATTATTTGAGTAAGAGTTTCTCCATTTATCTCAACCAGTGCTTTGGGTTGACCTAATCTTTCACTAGCACCTGCTGCAAGTATTATTGCATTTTTTAATTGCAAATTAATCACTACTTTCATCTGGATTATCAAGGGCTTCTTCTTTATGTTTTACTAAGTTATCAAAAGAAGAAAAATCTTCATATTCTTCATCTTCCCAGAATCCAGTTTCTTTTAGTTTCATAGTTGCGATAGTTAAACCCGCAAATAAAATTAATACTAAAACAGATAGTATTCCAATTAATATTGCATTATTACTCGAAGAACTATCTTCGGAGCTTATTTTTTCGTCTCCTATGATGTGTATGTCGACCGCTAAGTTAGTTGACGATTTTTCATTTGTAATTGCTCTAACTAATAGTACCTGATCTCCTTCTACTGTGTTATTAGGTAGGTATTGTAATCTATCTACGAGTAATGAATGAGTTACAGTGAATGTCGTATCATCGGCATCAAAACCAGCGAGGTCCATCCAATTATCTCTCATATCCCATGTTCTCCATTGGACTCTTGTAGCTCCTCCTTCAACATTAAACTGAACTACTTCATCTTGATTTAGGAAAACTCTGTTATCCATGCCATAATCGCTAGCAAGAGTAATATTTAGTGTCAAAGATAATTCATAAACTTTGTTCGCTGCTTCCATGACTGAAGGTACCGAATTTACATGACCATGTCCGTAAACGTTGTTTTGTCTATTTTTAGGAATATTGTCTTCAGCACAGGGCTCATTTGCAAACATGTAGTCGCATCTTCGATAAGTTGCAGTTTCTTGCATGATATTTCTAATATCAAATGGAGATAAGTCGGGGTTTGCTTGATACATTAATGCAGCTAATCCAGCAGCACCAGGTGTTGCCATACTTGTTCCTGACTTACTTGTATAACCATCACCTGTGTTAAAATCAGGTGCCATGACACTACTTCCGACAAATGCTATGTTTGGTTTTACTCTCCCTTCTTCAGTCGGTCCTTGGCTTGAGTAAACCGCTATTGCAGTATTCTTATCAAGAGCACCGACTGTAATTACATCTTCAGCAGAACCGGGGGTACCTATCTGTGCACTAAAAAAACTATTTCCTGCCGCAATAAAAAGTGCTACACCTTCTCTCATCATCTCATTACCCATTCTATTAACTGATTCTTCTTCTGACGAGGTCCACTCAATTGCTCCTGGGCCACCGAGGCTCATACTTGCTGCACGTATATTGAATACATGTCTTTTCTCAACAGTCCACTCCATGCCAGCCATCACAGTTGCGAATGAACCAGAACCTCCAGAATCTAGTACCTTCACTCCAACTAATTGTGCCTTAGGAGCTACACCCTTATATTGGAAATCAGGTGCTCCTGTACCAGCAGTTATTCCAGCACAATGTGTTCCATGTCCTTGATCATCATATGCTTTAATTTCAGTCCCATTTGTCAATTCAGGATAGTTAACTGCATCGTAAAATGCAATTACTTTTGTGTCATTAGTGTAGTTTGAATCATCAATATCGTCTAAACCTACATGATCACTGTCTATACCTGTATCAATTATTGCTACTACGCTTCCTGCCCCAGTATACCCTGTCTCTTCCCACACTTGAGTCACATCATGAACTTCATTAACATCGTTCATTTGTATTTCTAGTCGGCCATCAAGTTCTACGAAAACAACTCCTGGTAATTCAATAATTGTTGGGATTAAATTTATATTTACTTTACCTGCAATACTATCGATAAGCCAATATCTGAATTGAACTTCAAAGAGTACATTTTCTTCAAGCATTAATTCGTCTTCAATAGTAGGGGTATGGTCAAAATCTACAATCACACTTATCATGTTATTTTCATCTAAATACTCATATCCATTGTTCTCAGCTGCTATCCATATAGCATCATGTATGTAATCATTATTTTCGTCCATATTCGTGTTTTCCCACCAAAGGACCTCATCTACTTGATTATGAACTAATTTATCATTTTGTAACGGTACAGCACTAGATAGTACTGGAAGTATCATTAATCCCAGAATCATTATTGCAGTTAATCTCTTCAACAAACCAACCCTATTGCGCATATTCACATACATCCGTCAAAGAACTTAGACTTGAATCAAACGGTTATTTGATTTCTTTATTCTGTATGTTGCTAAATGTCTTGTAGCATTTCTCTGCTTATAATTAATCTTTGAATTTGGCTTGATCCTTCAAATATTTGTACTACTTTTGCTCCTCTCATTCTTCTAGCAACCGGATATTCTTCAGAGTACCCATATCCCCCGAATATTTGTACCGCATCTGTAGTAATTTCCATAGCCATATCTGCCGAGAATCGTTTTGCATGGGCCGCATCTAGAGTATTTTTTTTCCCAGAATCAGCTTTCAAAGCCGCCTTCCAGACCAGCATCCTTGCGGCTTCTATTTTTGTTGCCATGTCGGCTATCATGAATGAAATGGCTTGATGTCTAATAATGGGCTTATTGAATGCGTTTCTTTCGCTTGCGTAATCAATCGCTTCTTCCATTGCTCCTCTTGCATTCCCCACTGCATGAGATGCAATACTTGGTCTTGATAAATCAAAAGCCTTCATGGCATTCATCCAACCATCATTTTCTTTACCTCCTATTAAATTTTCAACAGGGACTCTCACATTATTGAATGTGACAGACCGCGTGTCAGAACAGCGTTGACCCATATTTTCTTCTTTCTTACCTAATTCAACACCATCTAGGTCCGCCTCAACAATGAAGCCACTCATCCCCTTATATCCTGCTTCTTTATTTGTGTAAGCTAATACGAAAAACCAGTCTGCATATCCAGCACCTGTAATCCACATTTTTTGTCCATTGATGATGTATTCATCTCCCTGTCTGACTGCTTCAGTTTTAATTGCCTGGACATCGCTTCCAGCTCCAGGTTCGGTAACACAATATGCGGCAATTTTACCCTCAGTAACCATTCGAAGATACTTTTCTTTCTGCTCTTCAGTACCTCCTGTAATTATTGGATAAGATGCTAGCATTGAACTACCAGATGCAGTAGCAAAGCCTGGGTCACCGCAACCTAATTCTTCGAGAACAATTACTTCTTCAAAAGACCCCATTCCTCCTCCACCGTATTTTTCAGGTATTTTGAGAGTCAATAATCCTAATTCATTAGCCTTAGATATAGCCTCTCTAGGGAAAATACTATCGCGATCCCAGGATGCAGCATTTGGCTTAATTTCTTCATTAGCAAAATCACGTGCCATTTCTTGCAACATGAGTTGCTCATCACTCAATTCAAAGTTAACCATGATACCCGCAAGAAGCATTCAGACTTAGCAGTTCGCCTCTTATCAATTTCATATTGTATAAAGAAGTATCATGTAAAAAAGGTAACCAGCGACCATAGTTGCCCCCATTCTTTTCCCAATTCTTCTTTCACCAAGTAACATTGCAGAAATAAGTCCAGATGTGATTAAAACTACCCAAATATCTCTTCCTAAGAATTCATTTGAGATATATATCCCTCCAGCATAAGCGGAAGAAACTCCTAAAATTCCTAATATGTTGATGACATTTGATCCTAATACATTACCAATTGCTACTCCTTCATGCCCTCTCACGGCAGCAATTATTGTCACTGCTAATTCTGGCAATGATGTCCCTAAGGCAATCACGCTCAATCCAACTATAGTTTCAGAAATCCCCATTGAATTCGCTATACCAGTTGCTCCTTCAATCAAGAATTCCGCGCCTAAGAATATCATAATTCCACCAATGACTGTAATTATAATTGCTAATATCATGTTTTCACCAATCCACGTTTCGTCAATTTCCTCTTCTAATCCTAATTTCTTAGAATAATTATAAGAATAGATGTAATAAAATATCAGCGATAGTAACATTAGAGTTCCAATTAATCCACTAATCTCTCCTTGCATTACTGTAATTAGCAGAATTGCAGAAGCAACCATTACTGCAATTGCATCTTTTTTAATCCCTAATCCCGGCTCATCACAAGCTCCTAGCATTGCTGCAGTCCCTAGTACAAGCATTATGTTAGCAACGTTTGAACCTAAAACACCGCCCACTGCTAAGTCTACAAGTTCTTGGCTGTTACTACTTACTGCTTTGATTGTGACGGCTAATTCTGGTAGCGATGTCCCAACTGCAACTATGGTAAAACCAATCAATAAAGGAGATACGTTGATTTTTCTAGCCAGAGTAATAGCTCCCTGGACTACGCTTTCTCCACCCGATATAAGGAGAATGAATCCTAATAATACAAGTATTAAGTCTGGTAAATTTAATATGAAATTAAACATTTAATCACTCCTAGTTTTTAATTATCTACACATTCTTCTTACATGCCTTGCTACAAGTTCTACGGTTGGTATTGTATGGTCTTCTAGTGTTGGCGAAAACGGAACAGGCGTATCTAGTGCTCCTATGACTATAGGTGGGGATTCCATATCCCAAAAAGTTTCTTCCATTACTCTGCTACTTACGGTATGCCCTAAACCTCCAGTATATTGTGACTCTTGAAGCACAATCATTTTCTTTGTTCTCAAAACTGATTCTATGCAAGTGGTGCTATCAAATGGCAGTATTGTTCTCAAATCAACGATTTCAATTTCAATATTTTCTCTACTTAAAATTTCAGCAGTCTTTAGAGCAATATGTGTCATAGCTCCCCAAGTTAGAATCGTTAAATCACTGCCGCCTCTGATAATCTTCGCTTTACCTATCGACGTCTCATTTTTCTCTAATCTCTTCTTCACCGATTCAGTATCGATTACTTGATTGATTGATTCACCCCAACCTGTTTTGCCTCCTCCAAGCCCGTATAATCCCAAGTGTTCGAGGAAAACTACGGGGTCATTCATTTCATGAGACTCAATTAATAGATCATATGCGTCTTGTGGATTACTTGGGAAAACTATAGTCAAACCGGGGTCATTCATGAACCAAGATTCAATCATATTTGCATGGAATGGCCCACTTCTAATTTTAGCGCCAAGAGGGATTCTTACAGTTAAAGGAACTTCAGCTCCCCATCTCCATCGTAATTGCGCGGCATTATTTACTAGCGCATTCATAGCTAATGCTGCGAACCCTCCGAATTGGATTTCTGCAACTGGCCTCATACCTCCTAGAGCAGCACCTGTAGCGGAATGAATGATTATTGATTCTGATAGTGGCATATCGAGTAATTTATCGGAATGCCCTTTAGCTTTCAGTGGTATATTCATACCAAATGCTCCAGCAACTTCCATGTCTTCTCCCATGAAAACAATCTGGTCTCCATATTTTTCTGCTAAAACCACCATTGCATTCTGGATGGCCCTACTGTATGTGGATGAGTTTGGCGCATTGGAAAATTCTATTGACAATTCACCATCTTTCAGTGGCCCGGGTGCCGCGCTCTTATCTGTTTTCTCAAAACGGTCATATTGTTGAGTGTGTGAGTCTGCATTGTGCCTAGAAGTCACTCCTTGTGTCACAGTATTTCCTTCTGGCCAAGGCATCATTTCCATTTCTTCCCTTGCGTTATCGACATAGTACTGTTCTTCTTTTTCCATCATCGCTAATTGTTTTTCATTAGCGCCTAGTGAGATACAATATTTTCTATGTGTTGGTAAAGGGTCCTTTTCTGCCCAATATGTCAATAAGTCTCTTCCTACGTAACCAGGAGGGTTCCCAGTTACTGATCCTAGATACAGGTCATCATGATGATGTGCGTGACCGCAACCTCTCATTGTTTCTACATGTATTAATGTGGCACCCCCTCCATCTAGAGCATACTCTCTGGATGTTGCAGTCGAAGCATGAAATTGTAAGGGGTCCGATCCATCAATAGACCATGAAGGAATTCCCATAGCATAGCCTTTGTCTCCAAAGGTTTCGGCCCCTGATTGCCCCACCGTAAATGTATCTAGGGCTATTTGATTATTTTGAATCATGAATGCTATTGGTAAACCTCTTGCTCCTGCTAAATTCATAGCTTCCCAAAATTCTCCATTGCTGCTGGTACCTTCTCCGACAGGTGCCAAATGAAACCGGTCAATATCTAGTAAATTAGCTGCTAAAGCAACTCCTGTGGCAGTCGCACTGGCTATTGGAAGAGGTGCTGTAGGGGGTAGGACTCCTTTCTCCCAATTTCCGATGTGTAAATCGCGTCCGCCTGAATCTAAATTGCCGCCATCCATATATGACCCCGATTTACCCATTTGAGCCGCAAATATTTCCAGTGGAGTTTGACCGACTGCAAGCGCTAAACCTACATCTCTAATCATCGGGGCAATTATATCTGCACGAAATTTTTCTTCGACAGGTAAGTCGATAGCTCTTGTTAGGGATGTTGCACAACCCACAATTCCTTCTTGCCATGTAGATCTGAATCCTTTGCCTCCGAACGTCCCTCCATCTGGAGTACTTATCCCATTTGTAAAAAGGTCCTTTAAGTGTTCATCAATAGCTCTAGTTCTTGTCATCCATCTTTGCCATTGTAAATGCGTGTCTAAATCCACGCTAGATAAATATGCGATTCTTCTAAGGCATAGGGACAAATCTCTTAAAAATCGTATATTTCTTCTACCTAAGTATAATTCGGATTTCCTCCTAGGGATGATTTCATCATCGCCTATTAATGCTAAATCAGGTGTCCATAGCCTTTCTTTAAGTGAATCGGATATTTTATCACAAAACATTATGCTGAATTTGTGGAACGTATCTCCATTGAATTCAGAAGGTGGGTTCATATTCATCCACTCTTTCAATACAAATTCCAAGTATCCATCATGTCTTTCAGCAACAAAACGTAAGATTTCTTTACGTGCTCGAATTTCACTCATTTTTTTTGTAAAGGCTAGTGGTTTCTTCGGTTTCCATTTGGCTCCCCATATTGGTGGGAGCTCTTCTTGGCTAGATTTTTCCTTTGTGAGTGGGTTAATGATGGAGGTATTTATTTCTCTAGAATAATTTCTATTCCTTCTTCTCGCTTCTTCTATGATCTCTTTGAAACTTATCGACAAATCTCTTTCCCAAATCTGAAAATTTCTTTTCCGACCTTTGCCAGTATCTGAACGGTCTAGTGTAACTCTCGCTCTTTTATTGCAATGACTGCATTTCCTATCTATTTGTTTTGTCTCTTCGTCTCTGGTTTTCCACGCTTCATGATTATTGCATTCTGGGCACAGCCAAATCCCCTGTCGTGCTATAGTCATATACGCTCGGAATCCATCTAAGTACTACAAGTAATCGCTTCCCAAGATACAAATGTGGTATTTATTTATTAATTGTGGTATCATGGGGTCCCAAAAATCTCTTAAAACAATTTTTTACCTTAATTAAAA
>DADI01000037.1:0-6687 GCA_002494975.1 Euryarchaeota archaeon UBA556 | reverse complement strand
GTAGGTAGTTTAAATTAATACTTAGGTATACTTGAATCTACTGTTTTTGACCACAAGTGAATACCACCTGATAGATTGTATAGATTATTGGAATACTTACCTGACATTCTAAGGAACTTAACTACCATTGCCGACCTCGTACCACTTCTGCAGTAAACTACGATATCTCTATCAGTTGGTATTTCTCCAATTCTAGAGGGTATTTCTGTATGTGTGATTCGGAGATTAGTATTTGGAAGAGTAACTATTTTCTCCTCTGCTTCACCTCTTACATCTAAGAAAAATGGATCCCAGCCCTGTTTCAGTTTTTCCACATAATCCGACGGTTGAATTTCTTCCATATATTCTCTGATTTGTGAGGAATCTAATGATTGTTGCTCATCCTGACTCACCGAACAAGATATCGCTTCCTCAGAAAGCTGAGTTATTCTTTTTCTTTTTTTATCAGCACTATAACTAAGTTTTCTAATGTTCATTGTTAGTGCATCTATTAATAATAATTCATGATCCAGAGTATCTCCAATACCCAATGCGATTTTTAATACTTCATTCGCTTGGAATGAACCTACAATTCCCGGTAGTACCCCTAGTACTCCTGCCTCTGCACAATTGGGTGCTAATTCAGGGGGGGGTGCCTTTGGAAATAAATCTCTATAATTCGGACTTCCTTCCAGATTAAACACTGAAACCTGACCTTCGAATCTATGTATACTTCCAAAAACCCAAGGTTTTCCTAATATTTCACAACAGTCATTTATTGTATATCGTGTTGCGAAGTTATCCGTTCCATCAACAATAATATCATAATTTTTGATTATATTCTCGATATTTTTAACTTCTAACCTATAGTTGAAAACTTCAACTTTGATACTGGGGTTTATTTGATTAATTCTTTTCTTAGCAGAATTAACTTTTAATTCTCCAACGGATGATGTTGAATGTATTATTTGACGTTGCAAATTTGTAATATCGACAAAATCATCATCAACTATTCCTATTCTACCAATTCCTGCTGCTGCTAAATACATCAGTACAGGAGAGCCTAAACCGCCGGCTCCAACAACTAAAACAGAGGTTGAATTTATTTTCTCTTGTCCACTTTCACCTACTTGTGGTAGCATTAGGTGCCTAGCATATCTCGCTTTCTGTTCTGACGTTAAACTTCCATCAGTAGTCTGATTCGAAGTAGTATTTTTGTCTTGCATCTTTACCCTCAATGCTGATCTTCAAGCCATTTTTCTGTATCTATTGCTGCCTGACATCCCATCCCTGCAGCAGTAATTGCTTGTCGATACCTTGTGTCGACAACATCTCCCGCAGCAAATACTCCTGGTACGCTTGTCATAGTATGCGCTTTTGCCAAAATATAACCTGAATCATCAGTTTCAACTTGCTCCTCTAAGAAATCAGTAATCGGTTTATGTCCTATAGCTATGAATGCTCCTGTGCATGAGATTTCTTCGATACTTCCATCTCTTGGGTCTTCAAGAACAGCGCCACTTAGTCCTGCATCATCGGAAAGCCAACTTTTTACAGATCTAAATGGCCTAATCTCAATTTTTGGATTATTCAATGCTCTTTCGTACATTACTTTAGATGCTCTAAAAACATCTCTTCTATGCAATAAGGTGACTTTACTAGCAAATCTAGTCAAAAATGTTGCTTCTTCCATAGCGGAATCTCCTCCTCCTATTACCAATACTTCTTCTTCTCTGAAAAATGCCCCATCGCATGTTGCGCATGTACTGATTCCTCTTCCTTTCTGCTCTTCTTCTCCATCTGCTCCTAGCCATATAGATTCAGCACCCGTACAAATAATAACAGATTTCGTCAAAAATAGTTCTCCTTCTACCCAAATTTTGAATGGTTGTTCTGAGAAGTCTACTTTCTCTACATTTTTATCTTGGACTTCTAGTCCAAACTTTTCAGCCTGTTCTCTCAACTGAATCATCATCTCGGGACCACCTATTCCATCAGGGTATCCTGGGAAATTTTCTATGTCTGAAGTTAGCATTAATTGGCCTCCTGACATATATCCTGCAAACATCAATGGCTCTAACAAAGCCCTGGCTGAGTATAGACCAGCAGTATAACCCGCAGGTCCGGAGCCTATGATTATCACATTGCGCACTTCATCGGTCATAGTTCTCGGAATGATAGGAATGCTTTGAACATTAACTTCAAAACAACACTATTGAGTGCTTATCTTTCAGATATAATCATGAATTCTAATATGTTACTCAAACATTGTAATTACTGCCTCAACTGCGGCTCTAGCATGGGGTTCTAATCTTGGCTCTATATGGTGATATTCCGCACCAGGGCCAATAATCCCCAATCCAATTGGCTTGTTATGCTTTATTTGTAAATCAATAATTGCTCTAGTAACTGCTTGTCCCATAACTAAACCATGCTGTGTTTCTCCAAGTTCTATAATTCCTAGAGTAATCGCAGCATCTATCTCCTTTTTTTTCAGAAGACGTTCTAGAGCTAAAGGCATCTCCATCGACCCTGGAACCCATACTATCTCGGATAT
Organism: Euryarchaeota archaeon UBA556; assembly: GCA_002494975.1. GTDB lineage: Archaea > Thermoplasmatota > Poseidoniia > Poseidoniales > Thalassarchaeaceae > MGIIb-O2. The sequence goes on along the minus strand of DADI01000037.1, from coordinate 4,151 downwards.
CTCACAATTTTTAGAATCTGCTTGATTTTCTGCATATTCCAACATTTTTTGTATTTCTTTTTTATGGAATGAACCACAAATTGCTGCAATTTTCATTTCTTCACTTCCATACTTCTTCGAATTGTATCGACTACCGCTTGTGTTCTAGAATCAATTTCTATATTCACGTAATCACCAGCTTTCTTATCGCTAATTGTTGTAATTCTCAATGTTTCAGGGATAATATGTAGTGAGAAATTCTCCTCAGTTACTTTACCGATAGTCAAAGACATACCATCTATTGAGATAAACCCCTTCTCAAGTATATACGGACTTGCTTCAGATGGGTTTTCAATCAGAAAATCAGTACCTTCTCCCCGTTCTTCTCTAGAAATAATTCTTGCAGTCATCCATACGTGTCCAGAAATCATATGCCCCCCTAGTTCATCGCCCATTTTCAAAGATCTTTCTATGTTAACCAATGAACCTACCTCTAGATTCTCCAGAGTCGTACGACTCAGAGTCTCTTCAATAGCATCAAACCTAACAAGATTATCTTCTATTGAAACAACAGTCATACATACTCCATCTAGAGCTACACTCGCTCCAATTTGTAAACCTTCTAAAAATCCATTTAGATCAATAGTGAAACTGCGTATAATTTTACCATTTTTAATCTCTACAACGGGTGCAGTACCTGCAACAATACCTGTATACATGTCAATCTTCCTCGTAAGGGCCACCAGTTTCACCTGACCATAAACTTAGTATTCTAGCAATTATTTTTCGAGTACCATCTAAATCATCAGCGAGTCCCTCTACTCTAATCACTTCTACTTGGCTCCACCCATTATTATCTAGTCCACTTTTTATCGAATCACGAGAATGTTTTTGGTCATAACCGAGGGCAATGATATCTGGTTTTACAATATTTAGGATATCAAATATTGGTTCACTAGGTGGGTTTCCGACTATTGCCTTATCAACCGGCTTTAATCCTTCAACCATCCTTCTCCGCAGTTCTTGATTTGTTACTGGTTCATGTTTTTGTTTACGTACGGTATCGTCATGAGCGACAACAACAATTAATTCATCTCCTAGGGATTTTGCCTGTTCGACATAGTGTAGATGTCCTGCATGAAGTAAATCAAAAACACCTACAGCCATTACACGAACCATTTTCTTCCCTCCTGATAATATTTAGTAAATCTTTTTCCTTTATTTATGCATGTTTAAAGCATTGATTAGATCGTCACCGGTAATCATAGGGATATCATATCTAGCGGCGTAAATTCTTGCATCTTCGACAGAAAGAGCGCCATCTCCATCTGGTTGAAGCATTTCAGCACCAATTGTTGCAGGGACTTGTCCAGCAAGCCTAGCAATAGCTACTGCCAACTCAGTATGCCCTTGTCTTGTTGAGAGACCACCTGGTGATTCTCTACAAACAGGAATGTGACCTGGTGTTCTAAATTCAAGGCCCAATGCCTTGTATGCATCTTCTCCAGTGACAGATTTATCCATTAATTCCCCTGATAGTTCACCAAATCTTTTGGTTGTTAGCGAACGATCTCTATCTGTAATTCCAGTATATGTGTCTCGATGATTTATGGATAAAGTAAATGCAGATCTTGTATCGTATTGTAAGTCATTTGTGATTAAATGTGAGAGTACAGGATTATCATCTACTAGCCCCTTATGGGTGTGTAAATCTTGTAGCCATGGTAAATCAAACATTTGACCAATTTCATCTCCTATCGCTAGGAATAGTAAACCACCGCAATCAATCCTCAATCTCCTCATTACTTCAGGAGTTGCTGCTGTGGCTGGCCATAATAAATCAGTTTCTTTTTCACGAAAATCCGAGTCAAAAACCATTACCGGTTTACCTTTTGAAAATGCCAATATTGCATCGTCAACTGTGTCAGCCATATGTCTCGGAGAAGGTACTCATATGGGTTGTTTTCGGTCAAACGGTTAGGCTATGGCGGAGGGTTCTCATGTGATTAAGCCTCGGCTCACCCATGGTTGCACATACTGAAGTCAAAGTTCCCGTCCGTGTAGATTTAGCAGGAGGGTGGACAGATGTTAATCCATATTGTACTGATTTCGGTGGTGAAGTGGTCAATTTTACTATCAATAAGTATGTTACTGCTAAATTTGAAGAATCGGGAGAGATAGCATATGAATTTGATATTCCTATAAATTCAGGATTAGGTGCTAGTGGTTCACTTAATGTTGCTCGTATTACACTATTAGATGGAAATGATTCTCTTTCTCCTGATGAGGTAGCAGAGGCTGCTTACCAAGCAGAAGTATCTTCTGGTAATAGGTGTGGGAGACAAGATCAATGGGCGGCGGCATATGGTGGTTTCAATCGTTTTATGTTCCATGGGGAAAATGTTGAGATAACTCCATTTCAACCTGCCCGTTCTGCAATAAAATGGATTAAAAAACACATGATAATAGCTCATACAGGAATCTCTCGTAAGTCTGGAGAGTTACAGGATGGTATTTGGGAAAAGTATGAATCTGGTGATAAAGAGGTTATTGCAGGTCTGCACCAAATTCGTCATGCTACTCGTAAGATAGTAGATGCTTTACAGAGAGATCAAAGACAGTTATTTGTTGAATCATTTAATGAAATCTGTAGTGGAGTAGATATGATAAATCCTTCAATAAATGCTCCATTTACTTCAGTAATAGGACCTTTAAAAGAAAATGGCAGTATTATGGCATGGAAAGCTTTGGGTGCGGGTGCAGGGGGTTGCGCAGCAGTTTTTTGCCACCCAATGTCGATTAAAGATGTCCGAAAGAAACTAACTGAATCTGGTTGGAAATTAATCGATTGGGATTATGATAGTACAGGGATTCAAAGAAAATAATGCAGGTCATGCTGGGATAAGCCTCAAACGTTACTTATCATCCCTTAACTTATGCAGTCAACTAGTCGCAGTCTTTCTATTGGGGTTATATTACTCTTGACTCTCAGTTGTTTTTCCCTGTTTGTTAGTGCCCAATCTGAATCTGTACAGAATCATCCAACGAATGATGATCCATATATGTATATCTGGGGCTCAGAAAATTTAGATAATTGTTGGACTAATTTTGATAATTTGTCTGAAGGCTCTTCATCAGAAGGATATGGAGAGATATTATTCCCAGAAGGTCAGGACGTAGTTGTTGATTTTTCTTGCGAACTCCAATCTGGATTCTCTGAGAATTTTATTCTGGAAATTAACGAATCAATATCGATTAGAATGAAATTCAATATTGAATCCGGAAATTGTGGAGGTGATGAATGTGACCTTATACTAACTTTGTTAAGAGGAGATGAACAAATTTCTCAATTTACTCAGCCAGCAAACTCAGTAAACAATGGAAATGATTACACTACCAGTTGGGATATCACAGTTGATGATTCTATCAGAACTTGGTCGAAAGATACTCGGACAACAATCACAGTATCTTATGCAGTTCCAGCCCAAACAAATGGTCCATGCGCAGTCCCTGATCCATTAGGTCAAGTAGATTGTTCAGGTAGTTTCAGAATGTACTATTCTGACGAAGGTGGTGAACCCGGGGATGTTTATGCGAATTTTCCAATTTATGTGTCAATTACTGATCCTGATTCCAATCTAGGAAAAACCTCCTTAGGTCCTATGTTTTTCATCATACCATTCCTAGCAGTAACTCTTCTTCTGGGTTGGATAAGTTACCGTGAAGAGTGGATGACTGGAGAGATATCTGAAGAAAAGGAACCTTTTGATATCAATACTTGGGCATCTAATTCAGTGGAAAAGATTAACCCACTAATATGGGTCCCTTCATCGATTGAATTAACTAGGAATTCGTCTAAAGAATGGAGAAAAGGAGGCGACCTTACATCGAATAAAACTCGGCGAATAGTTACTTTGTGTATCATGTATTTCGCCCAAGGCCTTCCTTGGGGATTTGCGAGTGTTGTATTTGCTGCATATCTTGTTGACAATGGCACTAGTGCAGCAGAGATTGCAACTTTATTCGCAACAGTTGCTTTACCTTGGACTTTCAAGTGGATTTGGGGGCCAGTAGTAGATGCAGTATTTATCGAAAAGTATGGTCCACGTAGACAATGGATTCTTTTTGCTCAGACTGGAATGGCTCTGTCTTTAGGTAGTCTAATGTTCATA
>DADI01000089.1 GCA_002494975.1 Euryarchaeota archaeon UBA556 | reverse complement strand
TTCTTCGGCAGAAATTTTTGTAGTATCTATTCTAATTTCAGGATTCTTTGGACCTTCGAAGGGAGATGATATTCCTGTAAAATTCGGTATCTCTCCGGAACGTGCCTTGGCATACAATCCTTTGACATCTCTTTCCTCACAAACAGACAAAGGAGTGTCTACAAAAACTTCTACAAATTCATTTTCAGAAACTAATGAGCGCGCCATAGCACGCTCGGATTCGAATGGTGATATGAAAGAAGTAATGCAAATTAATCCACTATTGAGCATTAACCTTGCAACTTCTCCGACTCTTCTAATATTTTCAACCCGATCTGCTTCGGTAAACCCTAAATCTCGATTCAAACCATGACGTATGTTGTCTCCATCAAGAGTTATTGTGTGCTTACCTAAGGATTGTAATTTCTTTTCTAAAATATTTGCAATAGATGATTTGCCTGAACCTGATAATCCCGTAAACCATATTATCCGAGGGGTCTGGGATTTTTGTTCCGCACGAGAATTTTGTGAAACATCCATTTTCTGCCAATGAATATTTTCTGATCGACGGAGTGCGAAATCGATTAGGCCCATGCCAACTGTATTATTTGATAATCTATCTACGATAATGAAGCCCCCCATTGTTTGGTTTTCATCATAGGAATCGAAAGCAATTCTCTTATCAAGAGAGATATTACAAACTCCAATTTCATTAAGCTGTAACGTTTTAGCGGGCAGAAGATCAAGAGTATTTACATCAATTCGATGTTTCAATTTACCTAAAGTCAATGTAGCAGATTGTGTACTTGATTTTAGTAGATATTGCCTACCCGGCATCATTGCATCGTTATTCATCCATAATATGCGTGTCTGAAATTGATCCGCCTCTCCACAAGGATCTGTGGATGGAGCTATTATGTCTCCTCTTGACACATCTATTTCATCTTCAAGAGTAATTGTTACAGACTTTCCCGCTTTTGCTTTAGGAAGTTCTCCTTCCCATGTGATTATACTCTTGATGCGCGAGGTATTGCCACCTGGAAGTATTCTGACTTCATCTCCTGTATTTATCTCTCCACTGGAAATTAAACCAGAAAAACCTCTAAACTTTGAGTTCGGCCTATTCACCCATTGCACCGGCATTCTAAATGATTGGAGTGCTTTTTGATTAGAAACTTCCACAGTTTCAAGATATTGCATTATTGTTTGTCCATTAAACCAGGGGGTGTTTTCACTCTTGTTTACTACATTATCTCCCATTAATGCAGATATTGGAATTGGAGTTATAGATTCTAAGTTCAATGCGCTATCCGCAAACTCTCGATATTCGGAAACAATATCGTCATAAACTTGTTGAGAATATTCGACTAAATCTAATTTATTGATTGCTAATAATACATTCTTGACGCCGACCATAGAGACGATGAATGAATGCCTTCGTGTTTGAGTCAAAACGCCTTGTTCGGCGTCTACCAATATAATTGCTACATCGGCTGTTGATGCCCCTGTTGCCATATTACGCGTATATTCCTCGTGCCCGGGCGTATCTGCAACAATGTATTTTCTTTTATCTGTTGAAAAGAATCTATATGCTACATCTATTGTTATGCCCTGCTCTCTTTCTGCTGCTAAACCATCGACTAGTAAAGCAAAATCTATCTCTTCTCCTTGGGTTCCGACTTTCTTGGAATCTATTTTCAAAGAAGATAACTGGTCGTCAAAAAGCATGTGGGATTCATATAACATTCGTCCAATTAGTGTTGATTTACCATCATCTACAGAACCACATGTAATGAATCTCAAAAGACTTTTTTCTTCATGCGATTTGAGATAAGAATCTATGTCGGTGGCAATTAAGCTACTGATATGAGACATTAGAAATACCCCTCTTGTTTCTTTTTCTCCATTGATGCATTACTATCATGATCTATGGTTCTACCTTGTCTTTCAGACGTTGTGGTAAGAAGCATTTCTTGAATTATTTTTGGTAATGTTGTGGCTTCGGATTCTACTGCTCCCGATAGGGGGTAGCATCCTAATGTTCGAAATCTAACGCTTTTCATCATAGGATTTTCGCCCGCCTCTAAAGGTAGCCTATCGTCATCAACAAGTATTAGCACCCCATCTCTTTCTACAACAGGCCTCTTTTTCGAAAGATATAGTGGAACTATTGGTATTTTTTCTAAATGGATATACTGCCAAATATCTAACTCTGTCCAATTAGACAAAGGGAATACTCTGATTGATTCTCCTTTGTTCTTTCGTGAATTAAAAATATTCCACAACTCAGGCCGTTGATTCTTTGGGTCCCATCGGTGTTTTGACGTTCTGAATGAAAAAATTCTTTCCTTAGCTCTTGATTTTTCTTCATCTCTTCTGGCACCGCCAAATGCTACATCAAATTCATATTTATCCAAAGCCTGCTTTAGGCCTTGTGTTTTCATCACATCTGTATGTTTAGATGAACCATGTATGAACGGATTCATATCCATTTCTTTCCCTATTGGATTGATATGAACTATTAAATCGAGCTCTAATTCTTTAGCGGTTTTGTCCCTAAATTCAATCATTTCTGAGAATTTCCACATTGTATCTATATGCATTATTGGGAATGGAATTTTGCCTGGATGGAAGGCTTTTCGCGCTAAATGGAGCATGACTGAAGAGTCTTTGCCAATTGAGTATAACATAACTGGATTTTCAGCCTCAGCAACCACCTCTCTCATGATATGGATTGCTTCCGCCTCTAATGCGTCGAGGTGGGACATGACTATGGCGTAAGATATGGGCTATTTCACATCGACGGGTTTTGGGCTATTGTGGAAAAGGAGACAAGAAAGTCTTCATTGAATGAAATTAAAGAATATAATTTCACTGATGAGAGACCCAATCTTCAGTCCATCTGTTATCTGCTGCTACAAGGAAATAAGGATTGAGAACATTTTCTACTAAGTCATAATCCAATGTTTTTCCTGTTGGGCCTAGTATAATTCCTCCGGCGCCTGAAACTACAGCATGGGCAGCTGCAATGTCCCAACAAGATGTGGGGCCAAAACGTGGGTAAAGATCGGCTGATCCTTCTGCAACTATACATGCCTTCAATGAAGAACCCATTCTTACTAAATCATAATTCCCTAATGTTTTAGCAAATTCTTCATCCTTCTCTCCTCGATGTGTTCCGCTTGCTACAAGACGTACTGGCGAAGGAGGCGAAGATGGATTTACCATCATTAAACCCGAGCCGTCGGGGCCTCTTCTTTCTGAAGGTTTTACGGTGCCTCCGAACCATGTTGTCTTTGTTACTGGGGCATGAACAACTCCAAAAATTGGGTTCCATCTATTTTTTTTACGGCGCATTAGAGCAATGTTTACGGTGAACATTCCATTCCTTTTGATGAATTCTTTAGTCCCATCTAGGGGGTCTACTAACCAACAAGTATCACTTGACATTGGGTCTCCTTCATTTCCTTCTTCTGAAACAATTGGAGTGTTGTCTATCTTTCTTAATTCTCTAACAATTATGTTGTGTGCCGCTAAATCGGCCTCAGTCAAAGGCGAATTATCTCCTTTGTGTTGAATATTCATTGTTTCTGGCTTACCGTATATTTCTAGTATTGCGTCGCCTGCTAATTCAGCAATATGTACTATATTTTCTAAATCCAAAATTTAT
>DADI01000041.1:1809-2733 GCA_002494975.1 Euryarchaeota archaeon UBA556 | reverse complement strand
GAGTCTGAAAATGTTGGCAAATGGTAGACTCGAAAGATTACGAGAGAAAAAAGTAGGACTGATAGTTGCTTCATTTACTGGAGGGTATTTCATACTACTTTTCATTACACCATTAATGTTACCAACAAATACCATACCAGATTTATCTGGTAGAGCTAACAGAATCGACTATGCCACAGAAGATGGATGGGGATCATGGGGGAACCATAATCATGGAGAAAATGCAGAAATAGGCCATAATCAAGAAGATTTGGGATTCTTTAGCTGGTCAGAATTAAATCCATTAGCAGCATTAGTTTATTTCATTGGTGATTTGAATTGCCATCAAAAACATGAACGTTCATGGGAAATAAATGGGAACCAGTTAGCAGTTTGTGCTAGAGACGTTGGTTTATTCTTAGGACTCGCAGTAGGCGCATTGTTTTGGAGAAAAAAAGGGCTAAATAGATGGACTGTTAGAGATTCATTTTTGTCGGTATTTAACGATGAAAAAATAGAATTTTTGTATAAGGAGGATAGGAGATTATTAGCAATGATACTTTTGGCATCTCTAGGTGCAATTCCAATAGGATTAGATGGTTTTACACAATTATTGACATCTTATGAATCAACAAATTTAATCAGATTAATCACTGGCTCTGGAGCAGGGTTTGTATTATCTTGGTGGTCTTGTGCAGCAATTAGTTCTAGGCCAGATAATTTTGATTCAGCAGAACAGGTAAGGCTCCCAGCAAACGCTAAATTAGTATTCAGAGATTAATTATTTCCTTGCCACCAATCAACTAAACCAGAGGGAGTTTTTGGAGCACTCATATTCGGGCACCCCGAACCTAATATTTTGATCCTATGTATACAATTATTCACAGATACGGAATGTTCACCAGAACGAATTATTTGCCCTAAGCAAAATCTAAGATGTGTTTT
>DADI01000041.1:0-1703 GCA_002494975.1 Euryarchaeota archaeon UBA556 | reverse complement strand
CTCTCAGAAACTGCTCTCACGGGGCCTTGCGCTGAACGTAATTCACCGATATCTGCATTGGTCAAAATAGACAAAGTACCCACTATTGAAGAGATAGAATGCGCGAGAACACTTTGAGGAATGTAGGGAGCGATATTTGAAGAAGTCTCAACTAGACACTTTTCATGACTCGTTTGAGAATTCTTTAGTATCTTCCATGGTTTCTTGCCACTAAGCCATTCATCTCGTCCTGAATTTGGCTCTACACCAAGACCTACCAATGTTGTTTGTCCTTTACTTTTGACCAATAGTTTTCTAATGAGATTCTGTTCTACAACTTCTGTTTGAACATTAATAGGATTCGGATGTGAATGTATGAATCTCCGAATCCTTAATCTCAATTCTTTCTTGAAATCTTCTTCACTACCTTCGTTTAGAACTGGACCTATTATCGCACCCATATCGAAAGGAATCGGCATTTCTAATTCTCCTGAAAGAAGACTATAATATCCAGATCTTATTTCTTTCTGTAGAGAACTGGTTTCAAAATACTCCTCTTTTTCAGAATGTATTCTCAAAGTACCCGTTCTTATCCTATTGAGTGCTAATTCAGGGTCACAATCAACCCATACGCATAGGTCAGGCACAAGGGCTGCAGAATTCATGTGAGCTACTTTATCTATCCCTAAACCTCCCACTATACCCTGATAAACAAGAGAGGAATGGATATTTCTCTCACTTACTACCACTCGCCCTTCCTCTAAAAGTGGAAGAATCCAACCATGTGAATGATCAACACGGTCTGCTGCAAAAAGTCCTGCTTCACCTTCGGGAGTCATGGATTTTGTACGGACGGAATTAATTGCAAGGCGCCCCAGTGGATGATCTCTTCGAGGCTCACCAGTAACTTCAACAGAGGAAAATGTGAATTCTCTTTCGAGAACTTGAGCGATTACCTTTGTAGCGAGACCTTTGCCACTACCATCTCCTCCTTCGACACTAATTAGGTACATGGGAATCATTAATCCTCTGATAGATTGTAATCAGTAAACTGATCTCTAGTCATATACATCAAACCTAATCCTAGAAGTATTAGTAGAGGGCCTATGAAAATCATACCTCTACTAAACAAACCAAAGAATGTCAACCACCAGGATCTACTATATTTATCACCGTTGTATACTTCTAAGCCACCAACTATCCCTGCTAAACCAGTGATAAGAGTCACTACTGCGATAAACAGTCCGACGAATACTGATTCGGAAAGGTCACTTTCTCCCCGCATATCTATTGGACCAATTAACCCATCTCCGGGAGTTAAAGTGACTGAGATTTGAGAATGGTCACCAGGTACTAGTAATATCTCTACTGTTTTGTTATCTGGGTGTTGAACATAAAGAATTGATGAACTTCGGGGGACATCTTCAATATTAAAGCGCCCTCCAGAATCAGTTATATCACTACTAATTAAAGTTCTATCTTCATTAAGTAGTTCTACTAAAACTCCCTCGATAGGGTTGCCTCCAGTATTATTTTCTAAAGAAGATATCACTAGACCATCAACATCATCCGAGGATTGTTCATTATCTATTTGGCCCATAATATCGGCCGGATCTGCTGCCATCAATAAAACACCTAACATGGCACCTAAAGCACTACCCGAAATAATTAGTATAGCGCCGGCAACTCTTGTCGCAGGATCTATAGATAAATCATGTAGCCAT
>DADI01000060.1:11001-51060 GCA_002494975.1 Euryarchaeota archaeon UBA556 | reverse complement strand
TAGGCGCAGTATTGACAATGATCACTGTTATAATGTTGATTTTCATTGATGAAACTGAGACTGACAGAGTCCTCGAAGGGCGAATTCTAGATGATGAGGAATGGGTAGAAGAAGATCCAGATACTGACCTCGGTGAACGGCCAGAATGGTGGACTGCTGAAGATCTTGAACCATCTACCTCGTAAGTTTTATTCTTAAGAATAGTCAAGTATCCTCAGGTTCATTAGTCCTTGGCTAGTAGACCTGTTACGGAATGTGTAGCCATGGATAGATTTTCAGAGATATTAGAAGAATGTAATACTGATTTTTTACTTTTTACACAAACAATATGTGCTTATTGTAATCGAGCGAAAAATATTTTAAAATCTAAGAATCTAACATTTTCTGAAGTAAATTTTGATTATGAAGATAATCTTCGTTCAGAAGTTGTCGGAGTTACAGGTCATCGAACAGTCCCTATTTGTTTTGATATGAGGGGTGAGAAACCGATTTTCATAGGCGGTTCCGATCATCTAATTGATTACCTATGAATCGAATTAGCCATATTCTGTATTTCCTGTTTCAATTCATATAATTGGTTTAGATTAACCATATGACCCTTTTCGTGTTGTAGTTTTGTAACTTCCCAATCAGCTTCTTCGAAAATTTCTATATGCTTAATTCCTTCTTCTAATGGAACTAGATGATCACGTGAACCATGCATCCATACTACTTTCCTTGCTTTCATAAATGGTAGTATCTCTCTAAGTTCATCAGGTCTAACAGTTTTAGTCCCAAGTAGTACTAAACCAACTATCCTTGTCTGTATATCATATTCAAGCATGGCTGAGGCAATAGCAGCACCTTGAGAGAATCCTCCTATTATTATAGGGCCGTCTGGAATCTCTGATATGACTCTCGAAATTGACTCATTAACTTGAGATAATGATTCATCATCAAGCGGTTCAGTAGGATTATCCGAACGTAACCACCAAGCATACCCTCCTCTAGTAGGGTGAGGTATTTTTGCTTCTGGACAGATTATATCCCACCCTTCAGGGACTAATTGCCTAGCTAGTGGTAGCATCTTTGCAGAAGTTCCAGTCATTCCATGCATCATTACAAATGTGCCTGACATGAACATCATCTAAAGATTCCAAGAATAAGTAATTCCACCTGCTAATAATATTCGTAGATGTGTATCACCAGTGAAGGTTACAGTAAGCGTATAATCTTCACTTGGGTATGGTATTGTCCCTAAGGTGCCAGTTTCTTCTGCTCCTGGTCCCCAAAAGCGTTCAAGGGCAGAAACTGAAAAATGATCTCTCAAGGTTAGAGAAATTGTTGAACCACCTCCACACGATGCATCAAGGAAATATATCATTTCATCCCATTCTCCGTCTTTAGGGTGGTCATTAACGAGAAAAGTATCTACAAATTCGGCATCAGGCCCACTGTTATACCAATTATTACTGTATAAATCCCCCCCTCTTACGAAATATACGTCTCCTGTATGTCCAACTCCTTGATCAGCATTCTTCATTTTCAATTGAATAATGCCTTCCGAATCCGTCCATATGAATGAAGAAAAGAAAGCAAGATTCCCATCGAATATATAGTCTATTGAAGAGCCATCATTTGCTGTTGCTCTTATTGATGCAATTGATGAATCAATTGATGTAACAACAGCATTCCATTCGTTACCGAATAGGTCAAAACTCCACGCTTTGTTTTTTGTCAATGGAAAGTCAAGAACTGGCTGAGCCATCCCATTCTCAAATGGGCTTAGTTGGTCATGTGTAATTCTTCCAAGAAATGGATTATGATTCAAAACAGCATGTCTTCTGGCTTCTCCAATACTTGAAATTGCAAGCATATATGCAGTTCCATCTTCTTCAATATCAGTTGTTGCTACAACTAACTTTGTAGTGTCATCACTGTAATCAGGAGTAGAAAATGTATACAACCAGTAGTCTCCAATTTCCCAACCTGGAACCGAAATTTCTTCATTCGCAGAACTACCTGTTATTCCACTAGTTATGCTGGTACAGCCAGACAATGGCATAACCAGTATTATCAACGCCATACCAAATGTCGTGACCTTCGTCATGTCCACCCCTCCTATAGTTTAGTCAAGAGACTAACGGTCTTTTGTTTCAGAGAATTCCATTCTGAGTTAATTCGCCAGTTCCTGCTAGTACAACCGCAACTATTGACATTAACTTGATTAGAATATTCAATGAAGGTCCTGATGTATCTTTGAAAGGATCTCCAATTGTATCTCCTATGACTGCAGCATCGTGTGCAGCATCTCCTTTAGCAGCACCTTCGATATGCCCTTGTTCAATTGCTTTCTTTGCATTATCCCAAGCACCTCCAGCGTTAGCCATGAATAATGCCATCAGTACTCCAGTTACTAGTGAGCCCGCTAAGAGTCCACCCAGTGCATCCCATCCTAGGGACATACCTACGATTACAGGAGCAGAAACAGCAACAATACCTGGTCCTACCATTTCTCTTAATGCCGCCTGAGTTGAAATATCTACACACTTCTTTGAATCTGGTTTTACTCCCTCTTTTCCTTCTAGAAGTCCTGGTATTTCTTTGAATTGTCTTCTAATTTCTAGAACCATTTCTCCCGCAGCTTTTCCTACTGAAGTCATTGTCATGGCTGCAACTACGAATGGTAATCCGCCTCCTATTAGAAGTCCTACAACTACCATAGGATTTGTTAATGTAAGGTCAAGTGTACTACCATCTGCAGTAATTGCAGCAGTATATGCTGCGAATAATGCAAGCGCAGTTAATGCCGCTGAACCTATTGCAAATCCTTTACCTACTGCTGCTGTGGTATTTCCTATTGAATCAAGTTCGTCAGTTATTGCTCGAACATCCTTTCCAAGAGCGCTCATCTCTGCAATTCCTCCTGCATTGTCCGCAACAGGACCATATGCGTCTACAGTCATTGTTACTCCGACAGTCGCTAGCATTCCCATAGCAGCCATTGCGATACAGTAGAGTCCATATTCCTCTCCTCCGAAGTAATTTGCTCCAAGGATACCTGCTGATATCAAGAGAATAGGGATGAAGGTTGACATCATACCTACTGAAAGTCCAGCAATCGCATTTGTTGCTGGACCTGTTTTTGACATTTCTCCAATGTGTGGTATAGCTTTAGTTTTAATTCCAAAAACTGGTTCAATACCTGTGTAGTATTCAGTAACTAGTCCAATCATAATTCCTACGATACTTCCTAATACTACTGAATGCATCACTCCCATATCGACCATAATTAACTCTTGATTAATGGATAGGTAACCGCCAATCCAGAATAAAACAGCAGCGATGAATGTAGTATTCCTTAATGCTGCAGCCGCATCTGATCCATTCTTTAAGAAAGTCATTGAGAATACACCTATGATCGATGCTACATATCCAATTAATCCAAGCATAATAGGCATCATTACATAATCAACTCCCATATCTTCGGAATTGCTTGCAATTATCATAGCCGCGATTATAGAGCCTACGAATGACTCAAAGATATCTGCACCCATTCCAGCAACATCGCCTACATTGTCTCCAACATTGTCTGCAATAACTCCTGGGTTTCTAGGGTCATCTTCAGGNNTTCAACTTTACCAACTAAGTCTGCTCCAACATCTGCGGCCTTTGTGTATATTCCGCCTCCAACACGTGCGAAAAGAGCTATTGATGAAGCACCCATGCCAAAACCTGCCGCAGCAGAAAGATTACTGTCTACATCATCAGCACCAAGCCAGAACGCAATTAATGAGATACCAAGTAAACCTAGTCCTCCTACTGAAAGACCCATTACCGCGCCTCCATTGTATGAAACGGATAATGCTCCAGCTTGGCCTTCATTCTTTGCAGCCATTGCTGTTCTTCCGTTTGCTGAGGTAGCTGCTCTCATTCCAGAGAATCCTGCAGCTACAGATGCTATGGCACCGGCAAAGAATGCTACTGCAGTTTCAGTATCATTAACCAATGCTAGTATTGCACCTACAACAACAACGAATACACTCAATACTTTATATTCAGCGTAAAGAAAGGCCATAGCCCCTTCTTGAATCTCTTCAGTTATATCTGCTACAACTTCATTATCTATCTCTACACTATTCACTTTTCTGTATAATACAAATGCAATTAACAGACCTAAAAGACCTGCTCCTGCTGCAATTAACGGTATATCATCTAACATGGTGTTCACCTTTGTGACCCGCCGACCAAAGAGTTACTTATAATCAGAATCCCAATAAACACCCTCTAGAGAAGTGGCTCAGGATGATTTCTCTAAGACGATTTTCGCGAAAGATGACAGTATTCCTGCACCATCATGTTCTCCTCTAAATGAATTATATTCTTCCTCTGAGATATGTCCCCAACCATACGCCCGTTCAATTCGTTTCCTAGCTGCCTCAGGGTGAAATTGAATACCCCATGCTGGCAAAGGTTCACCAGATTCATTGTTAACTCTCACTGCAGTAACTGAATTATGTGATGTCTTACTCAATAATGTGCAATTTTCAGGTGTCGAAGCCACATGATCTTGATGACTAAATAATCCTGATATTTCTTCATTATTTTGTTTATGTGAAGTAAGTAGAATATCTGATTCACCATCCTTTGTTAGTTCCAAACTCCAAATCCCACTCGACAATTTTTCTGCCCGCTCAACATCCGAACCTAGTGAATGACAAAGTAACTGATGCCCAAAGCAAATTCCTAATGTAGGCGTACCTGATTTTGCAGCAGCTCTAAACATAGTTTCAGTAGGCCCCATCCATTTTTCCCAAATACTAACATTCTTTCTAGAACCTGAGCAAACTACTGCATCAATATTTAAATTCTTTAGCCAATCACTCATTTTACTTTCATTTTCATGCATAGGCATAATTATTCGTTGAAACCTTATTTTTCTTCCTTCCAGAGTTTCTTCCGTTTGACTCCAAAATTCATATTCGTTATCCCAGAGTGGTACGTCATCAATTTCTAGACTAACTTCTGCTTCTGCTTGTACCTTATATCCTGCATCAAAAGATTGCATCTGAGGTGTAATTAGGAGGACTTGTACGTCTGACAAAGCAGCAATTGGCTTGATGACCTCTTGGTTACCTCCATGGCCAAACTCTGCCCTTTCAACTAATAAATCAATCATCAGAACTCTGGAAGTAGTGCTCATGTGTAGTTGAAAGAGCCTCAGGTTCATTAGTCCTCGGCCAGTAGGCTCAGACACAAGGGTATGTAGATATGGTTGATGAACAGTTAATTCTAGATTCAGTAGGGCCGGTACAAGCTATCCTAGATGCTCATGATGGCGTAGTTAATGTTGTAGATACAACTGATGGAATAATCATGATTTCTTTAGAAGGTGGTTGCACTGGTTGTAGTTCTACTCCTATGACTGCTATGCAAATTTATTATTCTCTCATGAAACTTGATGGTGTTAATGATGTTATTTTTGTTAATGGAGAATTACCTGCATATATGCGGGCTTTTATCGATGAGAAGCTCGGTCAGCAGTGATTATTCATCTCTCTCTGCTGCCCTCATTTTCATTATCTGGTGCGGATTTGATTCACCTTGAACATCTTTTCCTTTGATATTTAGCATTCCAGTTACAGCCACAATAATTGCGGTAACTGCCAGGGGTCTTGCTACAGTTGTAGAACCCCAAAGTTCTCCTCCTAAATAATGTAAAGAAAAAAGCATAATTGCAGAAATAATACAAAGAGAGGCTACAGCCTTTTGCGTGATAATCTCTCCTTTTTCAAATCTTGCTAAAGTACCAATCGCCATCCATAAAATAGTAGCAAAACCACAAAGTGTGATAGATGCGGATTCTAATAATGAAACTAATTCCACAATCGATGCTAGAGGCATTCATTTGTTTATGTTGGGGAACGCTAATCCAGATATCAATGGTATGGTTCAAGACCTGTGGCTTGTTCATGCAAGCATGGCGAAGGTAGGTGGTTGGACTCTTCCTAAATCTCGAAGGCAACAAGCACCTTATGTCAGTAAGACTCAACTCGTTGATGTTCTAGAACAAATTGCAATATTATTAGAATTATCTGGGGCAAATGGTTTCAGAGTACGCGCATATCAAAATGGTTCACGTACTTTAGCCTCTATGGAAGAAGATTTATTCACAGTAGTGTCGGAAAATCGAGTTGTTGAAATTAAAGGAATAGGTAAGGGAATTGGTGGTCTAATCACTGAAGCAGTTATGCAAGGGACTTGGGGCGATATGCAGTCATTATATGACAAAATCCCACCAGGGTTAATTGAGATTGTTGGTATTCCTGGTTTAGGGCCCAAAAGAGCGCGAATCTTACATGAATCATTAGGTGTAGACTCGGTTGAAGCGCTGAAAACAGCATGTGAATTAGGGCATGTTTCACCTCTGAGTGGTTTTGGTGAAAAGAGTCAGAAGAAATATCTTGAGGGTATTGATTTACTACGTCGTTACCAAGGTAGAACTAGGATGGATGTAGGATTATTATATGGCCGTGCATTACAAGAAAAAATATCTGAAATAACAGGGGTAGAAAAAGCCCAACTTGCAGGAAGTGCGCGCCGTCGCAGGGAGACAATTGGCGATCTTGATATTGTTGTATCTTCACTTCCAGAAAATCATAAAAATGTCATTTCAAAGATTCTTAATTTACCTGGGATAGCTGAGGTAAAGGGGTATGGTGAATCTAAAGTCAGTTTAATTCTAGAACAAGAAATGCTATCAAATTCAATTAATTCTGGTAGTCTCGATGAAAGATTAGCAGAAACTCTGATCGAAAGAAATAGTGATGCAACCATCGATGCACAAGTTAGAATCGTTAATCCAGAAATGTTTCCATTTACATTAGCTTACTTTACCGGTTCTAAAGAGCATAATATTAGGATGCGGCAAGAAGCAATAAATCGGGGCCTGCGCTTAAATGAATTTGGTTTATTCCCTGAAAGTTTGGCAGATGGAAAAATCGGAATGGAGGCTGCTAAATACACACTGAATTGTTCCAATGAATCTGAAATTTATAAAAATCTAGGTATGAATTGGATACCTCCAGAGATGAGAGAAGATATGGGTGAAATTGAAGCATCATCATTATCTAAATCCTCTCTTCCTAAACTCATAATGCCTTCAGATTTACGTGGTGCATTTCATAACCATACAGTATATTCTGATGGTACCAACACTCTTGAAGAAATGGCACTAGCTGCTCAATCTTTAGGTTGGGAATATTTGGGGATTGCTGATCATTCTGAGACTTTGAACATTGGTGGTAGACAAATTGGAATACCTAGTGAAACGGTGCCTAAACAATCAGATGAAATTATTCGACTAAATAAAAACTGGAAAGATCAGGACGTTAATTTTCGACTTTTTCATGGCTCTGAGTGCGATATTCTAGCTGATGGAAAACTTGATTATTCCAATGAAGTAAGAAACCTATTTTCTCATGTAGTCGGTAGTGTTCATGCATTAGGTAGTTGGAGGAATAGGGATGAAATTGATAATACAGAAGCACTAATTAGAGCGATTGAAGACCCTACTTTCACAATTTTAGGCCACCCCACGGGCCGTATTCTACAGGTGAGAGAAGGATTTCCAATTGATATGCATGCAGTTATCCGAAGAATGGGTGAGTTAAATTCAGATGGACATTTGAAGGCTATTGAAATCAATGCATCTCCATATCGTCTTGACCTTGATTGGCGATTATGTAAATTTGCTAAAGAACAAAAAGTACCAATTTGTATAAATCCGGATGCGCATGATACTAGTGGTTTAGATGATGTATGGTATGGTGTACAAATTGCTCGAAAAGGATGGCTTGAAAGTTCAGATATTCTAAATACAAAATCAAGTTTAGAAATAGAATCTCTATTCAACGACTGATAATATTCATCATTGTGAATCTCTTCCATCGATATATGAGTATGACTCGAGGACTAGTATTCGCCTTAGTTTCTGTATTACCCGCCATGATTCTTGGACTAGTAGCATACATTATTTTCGGAGGAATCACTAGCTCTCCATCTAGTTCTGATTTTATGTACGGCCCATGTTATGGCGTACCTTTTTCTATAATCCTTTTAGCATTTATTTACGGTCTTAGAGTTCAAGTGGAGATGGAGTGATGAATAGAGCCACCAAGGCAGATCGCATTGGTGAGATATTAGATGACCTGTATCCTACTCAGCCTATTCCTCTAGATCATAAGGATGCATACACCTTACTCGTAGCAGTAATGTTGTCTGCTCAGACCACGGATAAAAAAGTCAATGAAGTGACTCCTAATCTGTTCTCTCGAGCTGATAATCCTGAAAAAATGTCTAGGTTAGAAATTACAGAAATTCATGGAATTATTAGAGAGATAGGTTTAGCTCCTACGAAAGCCAAGAACCTTCAGAAAATGGCTTTACAAATAATAGATGGTGGTGGTGAAGTTATACCTGACTGGGATTTTTTGGAATCATTAGCTGGTGTTGGCCATAAAACTGCAAGTGTAGTAATGTCACAAGCTTTTGGAATCCCTGCATTTGCTGTAGACACTCACATACATCGTTTAGCTTCTCGCTGGGGGTTATCCAATGGGAAAAATGTAGAAACTACCGAAAAAGATTTGAAAAAAGTTTTTCCGAGAGATACTTGGATTAGACGGCACTTACAAATCATTTTCTTTGGTCGAGAATATTGTCCCGCAAGAAACCACGATTTAGAAAAATGCTTGATTTGTGGATGGGCATCAACAAAGAAAAGGATTAGAGATGAGATGAGAAATTAATCTTTGAAAATTAGTATTCCACCGAAAACTCCAGAGATCACTCCAATACTTAGAATTGGAATTTGGATACTTTTAATCAGGTTTCTTGAATCTCTAGCATCTTGACATTGCCCTTCATCTGCACCTATGATCTGCCCTACTGTGCCTATTTCAGTATCACATTCTTCATTTACTCTATCATCAATATATCCTACAATTGTAATAGAAATTAGAAATGCTGTGAATCCTAAAACTCCTAATACCAAACAAATGATTCCTACTTTACTCATATTCATACCAGAGGATGTTTACTATTGAATGCTGTTAGTACGAGCATTCATCAGTCTCTTACTCTTGCGAGAAACATGAACTCAGAACCGGTCTCCTTAGAAGTAGGTCAAATCGCACCAGATTTTGTAGCAGAACTAACAAATGGCGATGAAATAATTCTCTCAGAAATTCTTTCATCCGGAGAAAAAGTTATTCTTTATTTTTATCCTAAAGATAGTACTCCCGGTTGTACTGTTCAGGCATGTGATTTCAGAGATAACTTTTCTCGACTTCAGTCTTCAGGTTTTAGGGTTATAGGTGTATCCAAAGATTCATCCAATTCACATCAGAAATTTATTGATAAATATGAACTCCCATTTGAATTAATCGTAGATTCTGATATAGAATTACATAATTTATATGGTGTATGGAGAGAAAAAATGAATTACGGTAAAACTTACTTAGGCGTTTCTCGCTCCACCTTTGTTATTGGCACAGATGGTAAACTAATTTCAGTAGGGTATAATGTTAGAGCCAGTGGCCATGTTGATCGACTGGTTAGAGAGTTAGGTATAGAGTGATTTAAATGGATATTTCTCAGAGAAGAGAAGTAGTTTCTCGATTTCTCCGTAGATGTGTCACATATGCCGATGCATCTATTGAAAGAAAAAAATCACGTGGTGGCGATGAAAAAGATATTTCCAATTGGGAAAATTATCGTCAATTCACCTCCTTTTCTGCATCTGAAGTAGAATCGGGTGAACTTGATACTTGGTTAGAGGACGGTAAATACGAATCGGAACCAGGCGCCTATCTATCATTAGATGGCGAAACCAAGGTTTCTAAATTATCTGAATTATCGCATGAGCAGAGAAGAAATTGGCTGGCGTCTTTAATGATGCCACGTCCTGTATCTCTGATTGGAACAGTAAGCTCTGAAGGTATACAAAACCTAGCACCAATGTCCTCAATAGGTGTCGTATCAAATACTCCTCCGTTAATCACCGTTAGTCTTTCAAAGAGTAGAAATGGTCAAGAAAGAGATACTTTAGTTAATTTCCGTAGTTCAGGAGTAGGTTCATCATGCATGGTATTCATACTTCCTGCAGATCTAGATTCTGCGAAAAACATACAGAAGACTTCTACAAAATTACCTATAGATGAATCAGAGTGGGAATTAGTCAGTGGAAGCATGCTTTCAAGCGATGATTTACCAATTCTTTCATCAGCAATGGCTGCAATGCAGTGTAAGTTAGTCGAAATTCATCCATTACCAGAGGGTTCTTCAGCATCTTTAGCGATACTTTGCGTTGAGAGTATACTGACATCTGCTAAAATCAATTCTTCAAATATGCCACAAAAATTAATGCAGATTAATTTTAATAAATTAGGGCCTAGTTCTAGTAAAAATGATTGGGATTTTGAAGTTTCATACTAAGAATCCAATTTTATAGGCAGCCCTTCTAAATCTTTCATGCCTAATCTATGCTTTGTAGTATCTACTCTCATTCCTGAACCAGGTACCATCAATAATGAATCATTTTCATTCAAAGCAAATACTGGGATATCCATTCTTTCCCCCAAATCTTCTACTTTTCTTTTACAAATATTCTTCTGAGCCGGCATGTGTGCCAATGAACTGATATCTACAAGCAGCATATTCCCTCTTGCTAATTCATTTTCTATTCCATCTAGTCGAATCCTATCGTATTCATCAGGCTTCATGTAGATTATATTTCTATAAGCCTGAGGTGTCAATCTTTCAGTTCTTTCAGACCACAAAATATCACCTAGGTCGTGGAAGTCTGCTCTTGAATTAGATCTCGGCCCTGGATTTGCAGATCCTAAATTTTTCTTGACTATTCTAGGGATTGTCTTGTTTGGATCAGGTAAACCTAGAAGCTTGAATAGATTGACCATACAATGTCCTATTCCTCTTCCCCAATTAGTTCTTCTATCTCTGACGAGCTCATGACTTCATTTACTGAGAGATTTTTATCTTCCAACTGCTTTAGTTTTGCCTTCAATTCTTCCATTTCTTGTAGCATCTCATTTTCAGTAGGATTTATTATTAAGTCTGAATCAATATCTTTTGAATTCTTATTGTTAGGTTTATTTTTATCCTGTTTTATTCTTTTTTTACTAATTTTTTGCTTTTGTTTATCTTTACTAAAGGGGTCGAATTCAGGATCGTCAAAAGCATCATCCATTATCATATTCCCTTCAGTTATTGAAGATACTACTAGTGGCATGTTTTTCTTTCTCATTAGTACTCCCAAAACCCCAAGAATTGATAATAGTATTATACCAATAAAAATTGGATTTGTTAGAACATCTGAAAGTGCAAATGGTTTTTCTTGAACTTGTATTGTTATCCTCATTGAATCTGATGAATCTCCATCATATACAGTTAGTTGAATGGTTGTATCTTTGGCATTGGAAAATGACCATTCAACTATTTTCCCAGTAATGTCTTGATCATTGCTTTTGTCTCCGTCTCCGTCAGTATCTTTTGAAATATCCATGTCCCACCAGTATTGCATATTATCCATGTCATAAACAGAGTCAGTAGTTCCATTACCTGTCAAACTAATCATTTCACCAGCAGTCGGCTGGTATTCACTAGTTGTCATACCTACATTAGGCTTCATATTTCTGACATCTATTGATATATTTACGGAAGCTATAGCGCCATCATTATCAGTTACATGGAATACAATATGGTCTGGGGCAGTATCAGAATTAGGCCATGCATATTCTAAATAATACGCCTCGATATCACAATCATCACTCGAATTACCTAAATTATCCGAATTAGAATAAGGATTAATGTCATAACATGGAATGAGGCTTTCCATATCATATATGGTGTCTTGAACTATAATCGATATCTCCATTTGCTGATCTTCTGCAACAGGCAAGGGTTGAGAAAATGGGCGAATAATAGGTGCGATATTATTTACTTTGAATGGTACAGTCATTAAATCAGTACTTTCATTATTATCGTCAAAGACTTGGAATGTTGCAATGTGTTGACCTTCCGTGTTGTAAATATGTTCTATTGAACTTACAAGACCTTCTTGCTGATTATTAATGCCTGGATAATCTTCTGCATCTGGAGTCCAAACATGCCTTAATGATGACATGTCGTTATCTGAATCTTCAGCCCATCCTCTTATGGTAAGTTGGTCTCCTTCATTCACTGTATAAAGTCCGAAAGAATTTGTAGTCATCCTATTTCCATCAAATAGGACTTCCCATTCTGGATTGTAAGGGGCGATATTTGTTACATCTATTGTATATGATTCAGTTGTTACCGCTCCATCGTCGTCCATGGCCTCAACTTCAACGGTATACGGTCCTTCTTGATCTGGTGTCAATGTACATTTTATGCCCAGATTTCCTTGTTCACAAGGTGCTTTCCAAAAGATATCTACTGGTGCCTGTGGATTAAGAGAATCTAGATCATTCCGTTCAGTAATTTCGAATGTTATAGGTGATAGTACTGGACTCGTTTCAGAATCAGTAGAAACTGTAATTTCAGGTGCCCTATTAATAATAATAATCTCACTACTTACTGAATCAAAATCACTTTCTTCATCTGTAATCACCATATTTACTGTAAAGACACCATCATCATTCCAAGTGTATTCGAAAATACAATCATCTTCCTGAGATGTTACAATATCTCCTGATAGACTTTCCAGAGAAAAGGTGCAATCTAGAAGCCCTCCATCTGGGTCATAAGAATTAAGCCCGTTAAAAGTCACTTCATCAAGAGTCAATGATTCTTCTACAATTGTTAATAATGCGACTGGTATGGCTCCTATGAAAAGACTGAATTCCCCCTCATTATTCGTCAAATCTCCATCGTCAATTTCAATGTTAAATGACATTAATATGTTTCCAAATGGTTGATTTGCTGGGACTTCCCAAGATACTTCGACTCTTGCTTCTTCGAGGCTGGAAAGTTGAGGTATATTTGCATTTGAGATTGTACCATCTGGACCTATAATCTGCAAAACAGCAGCTGGAGATAATCTTAATCCTTTATTTAGCACAGGTATACTTGCAACAAACCTATCTCCTCTAATTCCTGTAAATCCAATATTTTCATCCAAAGTAATTGTTGAATTTTCTCTAATCCTTTCGACTGAAACACCATTTGGATTAACATATAAGTCAATTTCAAATACATCCGGGTCGATTGTTACTGTGCTCACTCCTATGATTTTAGTTGATTCTGTATTGGTCCATGCTAATATCCCATGACTTCCTAAATCATTTCCTGAGTATGAGTCATCTGCTAGATTTCCGGTGTTTAAAATCACATGTGCAGTTCCATTCGCAGAAGTTACAATACTCTGTATATCTCCTCCTACTTCATATCTAAACTCCATTTCTTGATTACCTACCGGATTACCATTATTATTTGTCACATTAATCCAAGCCGAAATATCCATATTAATTGGAGATAGTGGATATTCTAAATCAATATTTATTGTCTTTTGCCTACTAGTTGCCTGATATGATGATAGCGAATGAACTGCTGTGAAACCTAAACTTTCTATTGTTTCCATTTTCACATCTCCTCTAATAGCTGGACAAAACCACTTGTAACCGGTATCATCACCATCTGCATTAGTGCTAGATATATTGTATGAAGTACTGCAACCTCCATAATTAACGCCTGAAAAACCTTGGCTGACTACTTCATAATTTGCACTTCTTTGAGATACGCTGTCGTCAGGAATATCTACATAGTCACTTTGACCATCATAATTCGTAGTTGCAGTATAATTCTGGCTCCATGATTCTCCAACTGACAACGGGAAGTCATATCCTTCTAATGGGGGCGAATAAGACTGATCTACCTCTAGGGTGCCAACTGAAACATCAACGCACCACCATAAAAAATCTCTACAGAAATTAATATCAATCACCGCATTTTGAGATACAGTTGCAAGATCAGAGACTCTTACTGTAGAAACAGTACTCATAGTTACTTCTAAATCTCCTGGTTGGCCGTCAAGATTAATACTATTCGCTTCATAATAGCCATCTGATTCAACCTTGTAAACCAGAGTTGGATTATTATCTACTGTTGTCAAATAAATATCTGTTACCGTACTTTCCAAAGTGCCTGTTAGAGTCTCTAAATCTGTATTTACTCCTGAATCAACTATGAAATCTACCATGTCTAAGTAACCATTGTAGTTCCACCTGTCATTTACTTTCCAATCCGGGATATCAATTAAGTTTGAACTTCTAGATATTGAATCTATGCGTATTTTACTTTCTTCAAGTTCCTCTATCTGATTATCAGGGGCATATATTCCCGAAAATACCGAAATTAACAATAGAAAGGTCAGAAAATAAACTGTCTCAATCCGAGAGCGCATAGCGCTCTCGCATAGTTACTCACACATCAATCTCTCGATTGAAGTTTCTCAAATTAAATTTCACAGTAAATCTGCTAACTCATCTTGTATGAACTGGACTGCTTCAAGAATCTCATCCTTGTGTCTTGCACCAGTAATAACCATCTTTCCACTTCCGAAAATTAGGCATACAACTTTAGGGTAATCTAATCTGTAAATAAGTCCAGGGAATTGTTCTGGCTCATACTCTACTTTGTCGAAAGGTAAGTGGAAGGTCAGATTATTTAGATTCAACTTTCTTGGAAGTGCAGCTAAAGGTTCTCCTTGTCTAATTCCACGGATTCGGTCATCATTTGCTTCAACTTCTTCATCTGTTGCGGCTCTAATTGCTCCTCCTTCTAAATCAATGACACGTGTATTGTTATCATCCATTCTGGCGGTTCCATTATAGTCTTCTGGATAGAACAGAGAGTATGTAGCTACCATATTTTGAACTTCTATTTCAACATCCTTTAAGTCCCATGTGTCAATTCCTGCATTCTGTAAATCAGCAGTCATTCTTTCGATACCTGTGTGGATATTTTGTTCATTCTTTCCACCTGTGCAAACTGCTCTTCCTGAACGGAACATAAGGATTGCAAGTTTTGGGTCAACGACTCTGTAAACAACCCCTGGGAACTGTTCAGGTTCATACTCACAATTCAGCTGAATTGCGATATCCGGAAGATCTAGTTCTTCCGCGACTCGGGTTGATGCAACTACATTCACTACAGTTAGGCGTTCTTCGTCACTAAGCATATCATTCGCACTTATGTCCCCCTTATAAAGAATAGTTGTCATTAAATCGAACAAAAGTCCGATTTCAAGCGATTAATTCGGTCAATTTCCTCTCAGATGAGCACCCTTGGAACCAAATTTGGAGATTAATGGTTTACCTCCGCATATTTCAATTTCTTGAGCTACTCTTTCTGGATTATTTGTCAAGGCAACCATACATCCTCCACCTCCTGCTCCAGTCAGTTTTGAACCGAATGAGTGTTGTCTAGTCATAGATACCATATTATCTAATGCCGGAGTACTAACTCCAAGAATCTTTAATTTCTCATGACAACTATTCATTGCTATGCCAACGGCCTCTAAACTCCCTAATTCTAGAGCTTTAAGACCCGCTTTTGTAATGTTTTCAATTGCTTCCATCTCATCATAAAGTTCTGGGTTTTCTTTCAATCTACTAGCCACCCCAGATACCATGTCGCCAGTAGGTGATGCTTCTCCAGTAAATCCCAGAACTAGCCAAGAATTAATTATTTTCTCATGTAAATCAATACTGTGTATTGACCATTTTCTCTCCCCCTCTGGCGTCATCAGGCTAGTATCAAAAACATGCTCCCAATCCTCATTTTTTTCACCCGAAACTACGACGCAACCTCCCAATGAACTAGCCGCTGAATCGGTGGGGCTGGCTCTTCCTGATTGAGCGCTGGCTTCTGCCGAATGACCTATTTTAGCCAATTCTATGCGATCAATTTTTTCTTCAGGTTTTGTTAATTTATGGAGGGCGGCTCCCATTGCATTTGATAATGCGGCACTAGATCCAAGTCCTGCTGCAGAAAACAAATCAGATTCAATATTTATTCTTAGAGGGGGGCCATCATAATCAAAAATATCATTAATAATATGGTGGATATATGGATTTTTTTCTTCTTGATATTTCATATATTCATTTGCATAGTATGAATTTTTAATTCCCCATTCATCAGAAAAATCTAGTTTTACTTCTACTCCTGCATCGATTGCTACTGCTACTGCAGGATGCCCATAGACTACTGCATGCTCTCCAAATAAGATACACTTCCCGGGTGCGAAGGCAGTTGCCATGACTATCGGTGATGGGTATAGGAAATTAGTATTGGGTACGTTCAATCAATCGGTTAATTGAAAGTGCGGTTTCTCTTCCGAGGCACATTCGGGGTAACTCAAGATGGAAATGATGCACCCTTTAGAAATGCAATACGGGCCTGTTGACGGCTGGATTATACTTCTTTTGATGGGTGGTTTATCTATCTCATTTTTCATATATCAAGTAGTGAAAGCGACTAGATTAGTAATGTTAGGAGCTCCAGACAATAGATTTGATTCTTGGGGTATTAGAATTAAAGAAATGCTGGTGGGCTGGCTAGGTCAAAAGAAAGTGCTCAGAGATAAGGTGGCAGGAACGATGCACGTCCTAATGTTCTGGGGTTTCCTCATGCTTGGAAGCGATATGTTAGATCTTGTAAGTGCAAATTATTTCTCAGATAAAATATTGCCCGAATTCCTTAATAATCCTTGGAATGGAATTGTAGAATTAGGGTACATGACCGCTCTCTTGGGTGCCTTAGCTGCCTTGACTAGAAGGGTACTTTTCACCCCTGAAAAACTCAAAGGTAAATCTCAATTAGAAGGTAATTTTATTCTAGTTTTAATTTTGACAATAACCTCTACTTCTTTCATCATTGAGTCCTCTGAGAATCCTTCTTCAATATGGGAGCCTCTTGGCCATTGGGTCTCTGGTCTTGGTTTATCTGAAAATTTCATAGTAGCATCTTATTGGGCTCACATGATTTCGATTTGTTGCTTCTTAGTATTAATTCCTGTATCTAAGCATATGCATCTAGTTATGGCAATACCAAACGTATTCTTTCATGATACGCAAGCACTTGGTAAAATGCGTCCTCTTGCGATAGGAGATGATGGCAAAGCGGTTCCTCTAGAAGATCTTGATATCGATTCTTTTGGAGTTAGTACGTTTGATCAATATACTTGGAGGCAGATTATTGATGGATGGTCATGTACATCATGTGCGCGATGCCAGGACGTTTGTCCCGCTTATGAATCGGGCAAAGGCTTGAATCCAATGCAAGTAATCCATGATGTCAGGAACTATGCAAATGAATATGCTCCAATTCTCTTGAAGGGTGAAAATCCGGAGGAAACAATGTTAGCAAGAATCACCAGTGAGGCAGTTTGGGCGTGTACAACTTGTAACGCCTGTGTAGATATATGCCCTCTGTACATTGAACATGTCCCGAAACTAACAGAATTGAGAAGAAATGCTATGATGGAAACAATGGATTATCCTGAAGAACTAAATGTTGCTATGGGTAATCTAGAATCTGCATCTAATCCATATGGTTTTGGCCCACATGAGAGGGCAGACTGGGCTTCTGATTTAGATGTCAAAGTAGGTCAGCCAGCAGAATATATTTATTTCGTAGGATGCGCAGCTAGTTTTGATGAAAGAAATCAAAAAGTAGCACGTGCAACAATTTCTCTGATGAAAGAGGCAGGATTAGATGTTGGAATCTTAGGGATGCAAGAAGGTTGTTCAGGTGATCCTGCAAGAAGAGCAGGTAACGAATACTTATTCCAAATGTTGGCTGAAACAAATATTACGACATTCCAAGAATTAGGCGTTAAAAGAATCGTTGCCTCTTGTCCTCATTGCTTCCATACTCTAGGGAAAGAGTATGCAGATTATGGTGCTGATGAGTTAGAAGTATTCCATCATACAGAAATCATGGCAAAACTACAGGAAGAAGGAAAACTTCCTGAATTTGATAAAGATGGCACGAGTATCACTTATCATGACCCTTGCTATCTTGGTAGGATAGGAGACGTTATTGATGAACCTAGATCTGTATTAGGGGGTATTGATGTTGAAGTAGAGAGACATGGAAAAGATTCTTTTTGTTGCGGAGCGGGTGGCGCTCAGATGTGGATGGAAGAGGATTCTGATAAACGAGTCAATAAGATTCGCGCAGAAGAGATAGCAGCAACTGGTTGTGAAACAGTTGCAATAGGCTGCCCCTTTTGTTCAGTTATGGTAAAAGACGGATTAGACTCAGTAGGTTCTGACATGGATGTAAAAGATGTTGCAGAACTACTTTGGGAGCAGATTGTTGCTAGAGACGAAGAAATTCATGCGACGGCAAGTTTGAGTAATGAATCATGAGTATAATCTTAAAGTCTGTCTCATTCGACCAACTATGAGTGATGAATTCAAATTTATGAGGACTTCTGTTCCAAACTTTGCAATCATATGTGGCGGCCTTCTTGTTATGTCTGGTATCGCCTCATATCTAATCAGCGATACGGGTAGTTTAACAGCGTTAATACCATCTATTTTTGGTGCTCCATTAATAATTTTAGGCCTTCTTTCAAATAAAAATATATCTAATAAGCATCATTATATGCATGCTTCAATGGTTTTTGCTCTTATTTCAGTAATGGGTGGCCTAAGGATATTTTCCACATGGTCAGATGCAAGTGATTTAACAATATTTTCCCATCTATTTTTGATAATAATTGGAGTTACATTTATGATTTCTGGAATACTTTCTTTCAGACATGCGAGGAAGTTGAGAGAGTCACTGGGTGAATAAAAATGAGGCCACTGATAGGTATTACTACCTCGGTAAATTCTAGAGATTATGAAATACCTAATCAATCAGTTGTAATATTACCAGAAAACTATCCTAAAGCAATCAGGAAAGCAGGGGGTATCCCTCTTTTAATATCTGAATGTGATGATGTGGACGAGCTCTTAGACTGTTTAGATGGATTAGTTATTTCTGGAGGAAGAGACATCAATCCTAATTTGTATAGTCAAACTCCTCATGAAAAAACAACTGATTTTAGTGACATACAAGATTCATGGGAGATTTCTCTAATAGAAGGTGCAATAGAGAGGGGTCTCCCTCTTCTTTGTATCTGTCGAGGGCATCAATTACTTTGCGTAATCCGAGGTGGTCAATTGTTTCAGGATCTTCCTACTACTGAAGGATATGAAGAGCATGGTGCGACAGGTGGTAATTGGTCAGAACATATTATCAAACTTGAAAAAGATTCTTTAATATTCGAATTACTAGGTTCTGAAATTAGGGGAAACTCCGGACATCATCAAGGAGTATCTGATGCGGGAGATTTGAGAGTAGTAGGTAAGACATCAGATGGTTTGATTGAGGCTGTTGAATTAAATGATTATCCCTTCTTAATTTCAACCCAGTGGCATCCTGAAATGTTGGGGCAAGATTCGGTATTTGAGGGGTTAATTCAAGCCTCTTCAAGATAATATACAATTTGATTATTAATTATGTCTTGCACGGCTAGTTATGCCGGTAGGCAATAGTCCAGTGATTGGTATTACTTGTCCTTCTCGACCTACTAAATGGGCTAATTGGGATTTAGATGCAGTAGTGTTACCTACGACTTATCATAAGATGGTGATGCAATGTGGAGGAATACCTCTACTTATTCCTCCAGGCTGTAGTTCCGAAGTTATGAATAGGATTGATGGGTTAATAATCTCAGGTGGCCCTGACATTAATCCTCAGATATATGGTCAGAATAGTGGCTCATATACTAATGAAATATATCCTGCACAAGATGATTCAGAGATTGAGTTGATAAAATCTGCAATAGATAAGGACGTACCTCTTTTATGTATATGTAGAGGTTTTCAATTGTTATGCGCGATAAATGGAGGGGAGTTACATCAACATTTACCAGAAACAGTAGGGTATGAAAATCACGGTGGTTGGAACGGTAGAGTCACAGAGCATGGAGTAGATATCATAAAGGGTACAAAATTAGAGAAAATAATGGGTACACATATTACTGCTAATTCTACGCATCATCAAGGAGTTAGTAATGCAGGAAATCTACTAATTTCTGCTTATTCAAGTCATGATAACTTGATTGAAGCAGTTGAAATTGAAGAACTTAGATTTTGCATAGGTGTCCAATGGCACCCCGAGAGGATTAAACACACTAATTTGTATCTTGAGTTCATTGAAACAGCGCGAGGTTCATCACTGTAATACGTGCACCGTGATTTGATAGGCATGGCGCAGCGACTCTATGATACCCGTTCTCGCAGTAAGAGAACCTTAGAGACATTAGTCGATGGTGAAGTCGGAATTTATGTATGTGGTATTACTCCTTATTCTCCCAGCCATATTGGTCATGCACGTCAAGCCATTGCCTTCGATATCATAGTAAGGTGGCTAAGAAAGAGTGGTTTGAAAGTAAATCATATCACTAATTTTACTGATATTGATGATAAGATAATAAGTATTGCAAATGAAGAAAATATAGATTTTCTCGATGTCGCGAATAGAAATATTGATGACTATTTTGAAGTTATGGATTTACTGAATGTGATCCCTGCTGATGCATATCCTAGAGTTACAGAAACCATACCCGGCATTATTGACATGATTAAGAATTTAATAGACAAAGGTCATGCTTACTCTTCAT
Organism: Euryarchaeota archaeon UBA556; assembly: GCA_002494975.1. Classification (GTDB taxonomy): domain Archaea; phylum Thermoplasmatota; class Poseidoniia; order Poseidoniales; family Thalassarchaeaceae; genus MGIIb-O2. Next base: position 30,341 of record DADI01000060.1, on the reverse strand, counting down.
CCGATGGAGTTTACTTTGAAATTGATACTGCTCCTGAGAAGTATGGTCAGTTGACAGGACAAACATTAGAGATGGTTCGTGAGGGAGCGGGTGGTAGAGTTTCTGAAACTGGTTCTGGGAAAAAAAATCATAGAGATTTTGCTTTATGGAAAATAGCTAAACCTGGCGAACCATATTGGCCAAGCCCATGGGGGAACGGGCGCCCTGGTTGGCATATCGAATGTTCAGTAATGTCCTTGCAGCATCTTGGTGAAAAATTCGATATTCATGGCGGTGGTTCAGATTTAATTTTCCCTCATCATGAGGCAGAAATATTTCAATCAGAATGCTGCTTGAAACATGATCCTGTCGTACAATATTGGATGCACAATGGGATGATTAACGTTGATGGAGAAAAAATGAGTAAATCTTTAGGTAACTTTTGGACTATAAGGGATGCGATTTCTAAGATTGAACCATTGGAATTAAGATATAGTTTAATCAATGCCCCATATAGGCAACCTGTTGAATTTAATGATACGATACTTCAAGATTCTTCAAGTCACTATCATAAATTATTGTCTGCATATGGGGAAGGCCTTTCGAAATCAGGTAAAAGTGATTGGAACGATTTAGATTTTTTACAAACGGCTGAATTAAATTTTTCCAATGGTATGGACGATGATTTCAATACTAGGGTGGCAATAGTTGAAATTCAATCCGTTGTCAAATATCTGAGGGAAAAATTAGATTCAGGTTCTGATAAAGAAATTTCATCAGCGGTCTCTTGGTTATCTGAGTTTGCAGGAAATGTGTTAGGAATATTGCCAGAAGATGAAGAGATTTTGGCAAACATTGAGAGGATTGAGGGTGAAAGAATGAGGCTCCAAGATCAAGTTATAGATTTACTCAGTCAGCGAAAAATAGCACGTCAGAATAAAGATTGGGGAAGAGCAGATTTAATTCGAAACCAATTAAATGAGATCGGAGTCATAGTTGAAGACTCTCCAAAAGGCCCTGTTTGGAAATTAAAATAATTTTCTAATTAATCAATTAAACAATCGAGATTTGATAGCGAAGCACCGATAAGTCGCGCCATATCGCATAGTATTGTGTCTGACCTGTCCGTGGTACAAGCTATGTTTGTGATATTGATAGTATCAGCTACTGCCACGGCTGGATGCCTAGAAGCGGTGGAATCAGAAATTAGTGCTGAAATTAATTGGGATGAAGATTTTATTTATGTCGACGACCCACTAACTCATAGTGACTCTAGAAATTTCATTGTAAGTTCTCCATTCTCTAATGAGACATGGGGGAATTCTTCATGGGCGGTATTTGGAAATGAAGAAGGAGGGAACTGTTGTGAGCACTATCTCGCAGGAACTAAAGAAGGATGGATAGTTAATTTTGGAGGTGAATATCCAACATGGTCTGAAGATAGAGGACATACATGGCAAGAATATCAACCCACACTCTTATCACAAATCGGTTGCTTAGAACCAAAACCAACATTGCCCGGTCAAGAGGGTCTAGGGGAGGGGAGTATAGTCCAAGCAACAAATGGCGATTTGATATCTATGGGGTGGTTCCCATATCCAAGTGCTAGTGGGGCTGACCAATTCTATGCGTTTCTTTATGATGCTGAGGACCAAGAATGGAGTTGGTGTTTCAATAGAACACCTGAGCCATTCTATGACCGTTCATGGCAAGTCGAGGTAATTGGACCAATTAATGGTGGTATTTATGGTAATGGAGACTATGCGAGTCTAGTAATATCTAATTTTTGGCACCAAGTACAAAATGTAGGCGGGCAAATTTCTACTGATGGCCTAAATTATGATTATTTTCCATTCCCTGATAGGGACGCTAATCTAGATAATATTGAAGTCAATCTTATCTCTTCAGAGTTAGGGGTGGAGTGGGATTTCACTAAACCTCATAAAGAGATGCGATCATTTCCCGTGCCTTCTGGAGGATTGTATTTTCCTGATTATTTTATAGATGGTACTGATGCATTTTTGGATACTTCTCTCAATTGGTGGTCGGCTACGAATGAGAATGGTTCTTCACTTCCTTCAGAATACTGTTCTTTTGATTCATCAAGCGCTTTACATTGTGTGATTTCGGAAGGAAATTCATTGACTCATTTACTATCATGGGATGGTGGTGAAACATGGGAAAACAATACCTATGATTTATCTGAATCTGCAAGTGCTATAGAGGAATGGGAATATCATTCAAGTGGTATACATGACCTTTTCGTCCTAAATGTAAGGTACCAAAGTTCATCCGGTCCAGACATAGATGTTGCTTGGCATGTTAGAGAATTCTCAGAGAGCCTTATTCCTGATTCTCAAACATATATTGGTCAAGGGGATTTAGATTCTACTTCAGGAGCAGGTGCTGACATACGATTTGATTTTGCTAGTATGGGTATACTTCCGGATGGCGGTTCTTTTATTGCGTATCATGATTCATCAGATCCAGACCCTCTATTTGCAGTAGAAATGCTTCTACCTAGTAATTATCAAGATAATATGATGTAATAAGAGTTGAAAAAATGAGTAATTTAGCTGAATCAAACCATCTAAAGAAAAATTATAGATCAATGATTCATGAGGTAATATTTGAGGCAGATACACCATCAGGGAAGTTATTTGACATTATTCTATTATTTTCTATTTCTGCATCTGTACTTGCAGTTTCTTTAGAAAGTGTTGACTCAATTAATCATGTATATGGGGATGAATTGTATGCCATAGAATGGCTCTTTACAATTCTTTTCTCTATAGAATATTTACTACGATTATACTCTGTTATGAAACCTATAAAATATGCAACATCATTCTTTGGTGTTGTGGATTTAGTCTCAATTTTACCCAGCTTTATAGGTTTATTATTTCCTTTAGCCGGTTTCCAAAGTCTTCTTGTACTTCGTGCACTACGCCTTCTAAGGATATTTAGGATATTCAAATTAACTCGATACCTAGGTGAAGCTACTGCATTAAGTCAAGCAATAATTAAATCTAAAAATCGTATTATTGTTTTTCTCTCTACTATTATAGTTCTCAGTTTCATAACTGGGGCTGGAATGTATTTAGTCGAAGGGCCTTCTAATGGTTTTACTTCAATACCTCAGAGTGTATATTGGGCGATTACTACACTAACGAGTACGGGATATGGAGATACGGTTCCTCAGACTCCGTTAGGGAAAATGCTTGCAATTTTTATCATGATTATGGGTTATAGTTTGATAATTGTTCCCACTGGAATAATTACAAATCAGTTGGTTAAATCCACTGAGATAAGTACACAAGCATGCCCTTATTGCTCTAAAGATGGGCATGATATTAATGCTAAACATTGCAAATATTGCGGTACAGAACTTAATCCAGTAGACTTACAATAAATTTCACATTAATTCCATCTACTTCGAAGGAATTGAGATTCTTAGGAATTTTTTCATCATTTAGAGTTGCATCCCCTGCTCTAGTTTCTGTCTGGATATGGTTCCAATCTTCCACAAACAGATCTTGTCCTTCAACCCAAACTTCTAGTTTTATAGATGATTCAACTTCAAGGTTCATTTCTTTCCTCTTAGCTTGTACATGTCTAATAATATCTCTCGATAATCCCTTTGATAATAATTCTTCATCAAGTCTCATATCTAATACTAGTGAGACATCTCCTATTTCATCCACAGAAATAGTTGCAGCCGCATATCCTTCTTTTTCTACTCTCCTGATTTCTATATCTTCCATCGTGATATCATACCCTTCTAAGATACAGATTTCTGCCTCAATCTCAAGTAGAATATTATCTGGATCTGCTTCTGATAGTAAATTCAATACTGCTGGTAAATCTTGCCTACACTTTTTCCCTAATGCTTTTCTATTAGGCGCGATTTCAATTTTTTGAAACCTATCTAGGTCTTCCTCTGTTGTCAAAGAAACAACGTTCAATTCTTCTGCTAAGATATCATGAAATTCAGATATATCGGGTCCTCCTACTATCCATCCAGATTTGCAAGGTAATCGCTGTCTTCTACCTGCTTCTACTCTTACTCTTCTACCTGTTTCTGCTAATTTTCTAACTAATGCCATTTCTTGTTCTAGTACCCAGTTTTGAGTTGGTAAATTACTCGATACTAGTGATGAACCAACTGGCCAGTCTGCAAGATGAACTGATAATCCAGTCAAGTCTCTATGGATTTGGTCTGGTATGAAAGGTGCTACCGGTGCCATCAAACGGCAAACAGTGAGTAAAATTTCATGTAAAGTATGTTGACAAGATCTCTTATCATTACTATCATCTTCATTCCATAACCTTCTCCTTGATCTTCTGACATACCAGTTCGATAAATCATTAATTACAAAATTCTCTAGTTCTCTCCCTGCTTTATGGAAATCCCATGATACAAAATTTTCATGATAACTTTCAGCTACTGTGGCCATACGTGATAATACCCATTGATCAAGAGGACTCCTCTCCTTGACATTCACATGTCCCAAACTATCTTCAGGATCGAATCCATCTAGTGCTGCATAATCCGAGTAAAAACGATGTACATTCCATAGTGTCAGAAACATTTTAGCATAAGATTCTCTAACTCCATTTGAATCGAAGTTAGTTGGTGTCCAGGGGGCGCTCTGTGTCATCATATACCATCTAATAGAATCTGAACCCTCTTTATTGAAATGGTCCCAAGGATTGACTACATTTCCTCTCGACTTACTCATTTTCTTACCATCTTTGTCAAGGATATGTCCGAGTGAAAGACATCTTTTGTATGCTACATTATCGAAAACAGTAGTTGAAACGGCAAGTAGTGAGTAAAACCACCCTCTTGTTTGGTCTACGGCTTCACAGATATAATCTACCGGAAAAACTCCCTCGAATTTTTCTTTATTTTCAAATGGATAATGCCATTGAGCGAAAGAAGCACAACCTGAATCGAACCAACAGTCCATGACATAAGGTTCTCTAATCATTTCTCCTGAACATCCTTCATTATTGCAATTTAATTTCACATCATCCACATATGGCCTGTGTAATTCAGGAGGTTTAGGAGAGTCATCTGTTTTCATAGACATCATTTCATCGATACTTCCAATACAATGTTCATGCTGACACTCTTGACAAATCCATACAGGTATTGGTGTCCCCCAGTATCTTTCACGACTAATAGCCCAATCTTTGATATTTGAGAGCCATTCTCCCATTCTTTTCGAACCAGTCCATTCGGGTGCCCATTCTACTTCTGCATTATATTCTATAATTTGTTCACGCACTGCAGTCATTTTTACGAACCAACTATCCATTGCGTAGTATAGTAGCGGATGATCAGTTCTCCAACAATGTGGGTAGTCGTGTGTGTAGATGTGTTCTCGATATAAACTACCATTTTTACTAAGTAAGTCAATAATATCTGAGTCACACTCCTTAACATATCTACCATCCAATTCTTGGTGAGTACCCCGAATAAATTTCCCATCAATACCTACTGTATGTTGTGCGGGAAATCCTTCTTTCATACCAAGATTATAATCGTCTTCCCCATACATAACTGCTGTATGAACCACTCCTGTCCCATCGCTAGTTGTAACGAAATCCGCTCCAACTACTGTCCACGCATTGGAATTACTTCCATCTATTGCACCCGGAAACAGTGGTTCATATGATTTACCAATTAATTCTGAACCAGGAAATTCTTCCAAAACTTCCATCTTATGACGTAGGACATTCCCTAGCAGATCTTTAGCCAGTATTAGTTCTTCACCTAGATTTGCACCCCCTCTACCTTCCCAAGAATTAGATGGCTCAGCGGTCACTTTAACACGGCAATAAGTTACTTCAGGTCCTACTGCTAAACCTACGTTCCCAGGTAATGTCCAAGGAGTAGTTGTCCAAGCTAATATTGAGGCGTCGCTATCTGTTAATTTGAATTTTATAAAAACTGCTGGTTCCGAGACTTCTTTGTAACCCTGTGCGACCTCGTGACTCGAATAACTAGTGCCTGTTTGAGGGCAATATGGTAATACTTTATGTCCTCTGAATAGAAGCCCCTTGTCGAACATTTGCTTCAACGACCACCAAGCTGATTCTATGTAATTATCATGTAGAGTGACATAAGGGTCGTCCATATCTACCCAGAATCCCATTCTTTCAGTCATTTCTCTCCATGCCTGTTCATAAGTCCACACACTCTCTTTACATTTCTGATTAAATGCTTCCATGCCGTATGCTTCAATAGCCTCATTAGACATTAAATCAAGTTGTTTCTGGACCTCAATTTCCACAGGTAAACCATGAGTGTCCCAGCCCGCTTTTCTTTCAACTATATGGCCTTCCATTGTTTTCCATCTACACACCATATCTTTGTAAAGTCGAGAAATTACATGATGGATTCCTGGTTTTCCATTTGCAGTAGGTGGACCTTCAAGAAAAGTAAATGGTGAGTTTCCATTTCTTCTTTGTTCAATAGATTGAGTGAATGTTTTTTCATTATTCCATGTCTCAATTAAAGAAGTCTCAAGAGCTACTGGGTCTAGTTCGCCAGCGGTCTTAGGTACGGTCATGTCGATACCGACAGGATATGCTTTCTTGAACGTGACTAATCAAGATGAAACTGAATTAGCAAATAACCACGCCTTCAAAAGGTAGTGCCTAGTGGAAGATATTAGATGTCAGAGGCTGTTTCAATAAAGGTTGGTGGAATGACCTGTACTGGTTGCTCTGATAGAGTCAAAAATGCTCTTGAAGAAATAACTGGAGTTCATTCAGCGGAAGTTTCTCACGAATCAGGAATGGCTATCATTCAACACGATAATGTATCTAGAGATTCAATGGCATCTAGTATCCTATCGATAGGCTATACTGTTGATGGTAAGGGTGAAGAATTTAATTGGCGCGATAGTAGTGTTTGGAAACAATCAGCACACAATACAAAGTGGTGTTTAGTTGGTTGCAGTATTGGCGATTTTGGTACTATTGCAGCCTTCCAATTTGTATTTACGGATTCAGGCTGGACTCCTATGATGATTATGTTACTGGCTATGTTTAATGGAATTATGACATCCATCGCACTTGAAACAGTAATTTTATCAGCTCAAATGGCTTTAAAAGAGGCTTTTAGGGTAGCAGTGGGGATGTCATTAATCTCAATGATTTCTATGGAGGCTGCAATGAATATAGTGGATTTAGCTTTAACAGGCGGTGCTAAACTTACTTGGTGGGTAATCATACCTATGTTTATAGCGGGATTTCTCACTCCTTGGCCGTATAATTATTGGCGACTTAAAAAGTACGGTGTTGCATGTCATTAAGGTGGTATTAGAATGTCGAAGTGGAAAAATCTTAGCGAAGATATCTCCAATTGGATTTTGGACTATGCCAAAAGCAATAATATTTCTACTCTAGTAGTTGGAGTTTCAGGAGGTATCGATTCTGCTGTGACTTCTACACTCTGTGCTAAAACAGGTTTGAGAACTCTAGTAATCAACATGCCCATACATCAGAATGATTCAGAGTATAATCTTTCTAACCAACATATGATGTGGTTGAGGTCAAATTGGGATAATGTAGAAAGTCATATAATTAACTTATCAAAAACTTTTGATGTTCTGAAAAATGAACTTAGTAAGAAAGAGGTCTCTGATATTGCTATGGTAAATACGAGAGCTAGGATCAGAATGGCAACATTATATTCATTGGCTGGTTCAAATAATGGTATAGTAGTTGGGACTGGAAATAAAGTTGAAGACTTTGGAGTAGGGTTCTTCACTAAATATGGTGATGGGGGAGTTGATATTTCTCCTATTGCTGATATGTACAAATCAGAGGTATATCTCTTAGCAGATTCTTTAGGTATAATTCAAGAAATCCAAGAAGCCGCACCTACAGACGGCCTTTGGTCCGATGGTAGAACTGATGAAGATCAAATAGGTGCGACATATGATGAATTAGAGTGGGCTATGAATGAAATTGACAACCCCTCTGCTGAAAAAGAACTTAATGAAAGGCTTGCGGAAGTGATGAGAATTTATCTGAAACTTAATTCAATGAATTCTCATAAAATGAACCCAATTCCTATTTTTAAATATAATAAACGATGATTTCAATAGTAATAATCTTTCGCAAAACCCATGGGTTCCTCAGAAGGATATGCTGATAGCGGCCATATTATGGCAGTTGAATTTGATAAAAAGATAATTATTTACTGGTGGTTAGTAGCAAATATGACTTTACTTTCTACTATCATAGGCATAGTAGTAATGATTTTTTGGGTACCATTTGGATGGTTGATTCATAAGAAACAGTATGAGCACATGTCTGCGGCTTTGACCGACCGTTCCGTCAATATGAGGATGGGTTGGTTGTTCAAGAAACAGCAAAATATCCCATTAGATAAATTAACTGATGTATCAATACACGAGGGTCCTATCCTGAATGCATTCGGAGTTGTCAGAATGCAATTCGAGACAGCGGGAGCCGCTCCATTTATCTTGACTGGTGTAAAAAACTCAGAGCAATTTCGTGACCTTGTACTTAGGCAAAGGGACTCTTTAGTTTCCAATCCTCAACACGCTGGCCCCTCAATTAGTTCGAACGAGGTACTTGTTGAAATCAGAGATTTACTAAAGAGTATAGATTCTAGGCTTGAGTAACTACTTCACTAATGATGAATTATTCAACGCTACATTACAAAATACCAATACTAGTTACTTCTCGCAATATACATGGCTGAAGACCTCGAGGAGCCGAAATACGATTTAATACTTGATTTCGGGTCTTTTGAAACGCGCCTCTATCATGATACAATACAAGCTCGCGTTAATACAAATGGGGAAAGTCAAGATAGTATCTCTAATGGTTTCAGAACTATAGCCGGATACATATTCGGAAGTAATAATTCAGGTAAAAAAATAGCGATGACCGCCCCAGTTCATATGTGGAGTGAAGAAGAAATGACAAAAATGGCTTTCACTATGCCTTCAGAACATGAATTGTCAGATTTACCTATTCCGAATAATTCTTCTATCGAGATAGTTGAAGTTGAAGGTAAATTAACTGCTGCAATGAAATTTTCTGGCTTCGCTAGTCGGAGAAAAACTCATAGATTAAGTAAAAAACTATTAAAATTTATTTTACAAAATAAATTAGAACCCACCTCCTCTCATATATTGGCGATTTATGATAATCCTTGGACTACATTGCCTTTTTTGAGAAGAAATGAAATATTAATACCAATAAAAGATAATTTTTAGTTTATATGATACAGTTTGAGGTGAATTAATGAATATGCAGAGGTGTGGTGAGGATGAAGTTCTTTCAGCTTTTGAGAATAATGAAAATATAAGCCTTATTTTAGTGAAAAGAGAATCTTCTTCGTCTAAACTTCGAGAAATACTAGGATATGCTGAAAGCTTGAAAATCAAGATTATTCATGGTTCAGAAAATGATCTTTGGAGAATGTCTCGGAATAATAGTCAAGGTGTCCCGAATATACTTGCTTTGGTAGGCCGTAACCCTGATTCTTCATTGGAAGAAGTTTTCTCTAATGGGGGTCTTGTCTGGCTTCTTGCAGGTGCGGCTTATCCAGTTAATATTGGTTTTTGTATAAGGACCGCAGAGGTTTCTGGAGCTAGTGCTGTCATAGTAGATGCCGAATTAAACAATCAGGAAAGAAGTGCCGCGAAACGTGCATCAATGAAAGCACATAGATTTTTACCAGTGCATTGGACTTCTGGATTTGATGCAATAATATTGGCAAAGAAATTTGGTTTTAGAATAATTTCGGTAGAAGATGTAGGTACTGCCGCTCCTTGGGAAGTTGATATGACAGGAAATGTAGTTCTGATAGTTGGTGGTGAGAGAAATGGCATATCTGAAGAGATTCTATCTGAATCAGATGAAATAGTCCGTATACCTATGTCTGGTTTCGTCCCTTCGTTTAATCTTCAGGCTCCATTAAGTGCAGTCGCTATTGAAGCACAAAGACAGAGAAGTTAGTCATAATTAGATAAATCACCTTTATGCTTTATCGAGTCCCTACGTCACCCAGTAGTTGTGAATGTACCTAGTGAGTTAACTTTGATGCTTGATGGCAAACATGGTACAACTAAACAGAAGGCAGCGCGACTTGTAGTCGATCTTGCATCGACAGCAGGGGCGATAGATTTTGTCAGATGTGAACACGCTCATGTTTCAGGTGTTAGTGTAATTACTGGAGGTCATGGTCTTCGTAGATTCCTATCGGACTTGGCAGGAGATGTTGAAGGAGTTGTTTCAATACCTACTACTCTCAACTCAGCAGGCTGTGATAGGGAGAAAATGGAGCAAATGGGTATCGACTATCCAGACTTTTTGAAACATCAATTTGAGATTATTGAAGCCTATTCTAATCTAGGCATTGATGCCACATTATCTTGTACACCCTATGATAGAGGAGTAGAATTATCTGAAGGTATAGGTTCTTGGGCGGAATCAAATGCTGTCTGTTTTTCAAATTCTTATACCTCTTTAATCACTAATCGTGAATCTGGTTTATCTGCATTAGCTACTGCATTAACTGGATGGGCTCCTCTTTGGGGACTTCACTTAGATGAGAACCGTTTCCCTAATATTCATGTAAAAGTTCAATGTTCCATGGGAAATATTTCCGACTGGAGTGTATTAGGTGATTGGATTGGTAAACAAATACGGCCTGAATGGAAACTTCCTTGGGGTATGATGCCACATATTTCTGGTCTCCCAGAATTTGCTAGTTTCGAAATGCGTAAGGCTTTAACAGCAGCAGCAGCAAATTATGGATGTCCTATGCTCTGGGCCGATGGCCATACAGTTTCTCCTCCCTATACTGATTCTTATGAAGGTGAATTAATATTCACAGAGAGTGACTTACAGATTCGTTATCAAGAATTAGCACCTAAAGGAATTGTTGATTTAGTTGTAATCGGTTGTCCTCAGGCGAGTGTTGGCGAAGTTAGAACTACTGCCTCTTTTGTTCGTTCGAGAATGGAACTTGGGGAGGTTATTCCTAATCAGAGATTATGGGTATTTACGAGTGGTCATAATTATGAGATATTAGAATCTGATGGTACTATCGATATTCTCGAAGAAGCAGGTGCATTAATTTTGAAAGATACTTGTCCAGAAGTCACTCCATATAACAGAAACAAGTACAATCATATATTGACTAACTCTCTAAAGGCTGAACATTATCTGACCTCTGGATTGAATAAAATGCCAACTAGTGTATCTACAATCTCAGAATGCGTTGCCCATGCTTTTGATCCAACTCTAATTCAATCACCTAGGCCGAAATTAGGACATAATAATGTCAAACCAATGTTCTCCAATAAAATTCATAAATCTGGTGAATTAAATCTTCTCGGAAAAAGTCTCCCTAGCCAGACAGAGTGGTCAATCGAAGGTCGAGCTTTGGTTACAGACGTTCCAATTACTTACCTCGGATATGTGAACAGAGACACAGGAGTTATTGAAGAGAGAGGTCATCCACTTGATGGTACAGCAATTGAAGATACGATTTTGATATATCCAAAAGGCTCAGGTTCAACAGTAGCACCATTTGTTTTAATGGGTTTAATGTATACTGGTAAAGGACCTAAGGCCATATTAAATTGTGATGTATGCCCTCTTACTTTACCAGCAGCCTCTCTGTTAAACGTCCCTTATGCACATGGTTTCAACTTAGATCCGACTTTAGAAATAAATAGTGGCGACCAGGTATCGATGTCACTTAGAGATGGGATTGTCAGTGTTTCCGTCATATCTCGTACAAGCGAGGATTGATGACTAACCTGTATCGCAGACCTATTGTGAGTACTCGTCCAGATCCCACCCCTTGCCGTCCACAAGATATTGGGAAATTTGAAATTATTCAGAGAGACGGTGCTGCTAGAATTGGTCGTATTCATACTAAACATGGTTTACTTAATACTCCTATGCTTCTCCCAGTTGTCAACCCAAATATTCGAACAATAGAGCCGAGAGAGATGTGGGATAAGTATCGAGTAGAGGGCCTGATAACAAATTCTTATGTTATGTGGAAACACGATGATCTCAGTGAATTTGCTTTAGAAAAGGGGGTCCATGAATTAATTGATTTCCCTGGAGTAATCGTCACTGATTCAGGAACGTTCCAATCCTATGTATATGGTGACGTGGAAGTCGGTGTAGAAGAAATAGTTGAATTCCAAAGAGATATTGGTGTGGATATAGGAACTATGCTCGATGTTTTCGGTCGGCCAGATATGAGTAGAGATGAACTTATTTCTGCAGTTGAGGTTACCGCAGAGAGAGGCCCAATTTCTCTTGAAAAAGCAGGTGAAGAATTACTCCTTAATGGCCCAATACAAGGTGGCTTACATGATGACCTTAGAGCATTATCCGGTGAATTAATGGGAGGTATTAGGGGCGAATATAGAGGATTTACTGTTCATCCGATAGGTGGCATTGTCCCTTTAATGGAAAATCAGAAATATAGAGAATTATTCAAAATTCTTCTCTCAGCGAAGTCTACTATACCTCCTAATAGGCCAATTCATCTATTCGGTTGTGGTCATCCATTACTTTTCCCAATGTCAATAGCACTTGGAGTAGATATTTTCGATTCTGCTGCCTACGCACTTTTTGCAAGAGGGGGGCGACTCCTAACACCAACAGGAACAGTCCGCCTCGAAGAAATTAATGAATGGCCATATCAGTCCTCAGAGTTATTTAATTGGACTCCTGAAGAGGTTAGAGCATTAGATTCAAAAGAACGAGAAAAAATCTTAGCAAGACATAATCTAGAAGTCACTCAATCAGAATTAGCACGTTGCCGTGAGGCAGTAAGGAATGGGAAAATATGGAATTTAGCGGAAGAAAGAAGTCATTGCTCTGCCCAGTTAAGGGACGCTTTTTTGTGGATATTAGAACAGTTAGATGACCCCGATGAGGGACCTGTTGGAATATCATCGATGAGGATGATTTCATCTACTAATCCTGTGAGGGGAGGTGGCGAGAATTTAGTTGATGATATTGAAGAGAGGCCTCATATTTTACATTTTAAATCTTTACTTGCGATGCGATGGAGAATCCCCGGTTCTTGGTGGGATGAGTCATTGGATGTACCTCAAAGAGTGGTTATTATTGAAGGTTCTAAACCACCATGGAGGGATAGTTCTCTGCACACCGTAATTTCTTGTTTAACAGATGAGCCAAGGTCAATAGTTCTTATTTCAACTCCTATCGGTCTAATACCTTACAGTATGGAAGATGTTTCCCCTTGGTGCCATATTGATTGCTCTGATGACGTTTGGGACTTGCCCCTCGATGAAGATGAAATAATTCAAGAATTATTTGAGTTAGACCTATCAGATCTCCCATTTATCCGAATTTCTCCGGGGCCTAGCCCTGATGAGCGTATTGAAGGTAGTAAAATAATTAGAGATTGGCTTGATAGGTGTTCAATTGTAGATAAATTATCAGTTCTCAATGGCGTAACACCTTCTTTGGGTTGCAAAATCACTTCTGAGATGACAAGTCGAAGGTCGAAGACAAATAGAATGGTAAACGTTTATTCTGGAGGCGTTCATACTATTTCTCCGAGACTAAATGATGGTGGTATTTCTTTAACATTAGAAGGTGCGAGAATGATTAACTCAGAATATTCCTCATCCCCTCTTATTTTTGGAGAAGAATTTGAAGGTGATGAATTAGATCACCCTGGGCTTGCTAGAGTTATGATTGTTGATGATGCCATACCGTTTGTAGGTCAAGGAAGGAATGTCATGCAAGGCTATGTTTTGGGAGCTGACCCCCATCTTATTCCTGGGCAACCTTGTCTTGTAGTAGATTCTAATGGCGATTTAGTTGCACACGGTACTGCAATAACTACTGCTAGAGAAATGGCCTATCTTACCAAAGGACTAGCAGTTAGAGTTCGTGATGGTGCGCTTAAAGATTCAGATGTATAATTCAGGTCTTGCAGGCGATTCATTCAATAGCGTAAATTCCAACGAAGTAATGACACCCGTAGGGTGTTGGTGATATTTTGACTGTTGATTCAGATCCTAAATTGGTAATTGAGACCAAAGATTTGGTCAAGATGTATGGTCCTCATATTGCTTTACAAGGCCTGAATTTGAAACTTCAATCGGGTGCTACAGGAATTCTTGGACCTAATGGTGCAGGTAAATCTACTTTCTTCAAGTGTATCTTAGGTTTGATTACAACTACTTCAGGCGAGGGTACTGTTTTGGGTTATGATATTAGAACTCAGGGCGATTTAATACGTTCAAAAATTGGATATATGCCTGAATATGACTCCTTGGATCCAGGGTTGTCTGCAATTGATCAAGTACGTTATTCTGGTGAATTAATTGGGATGAACCCCTCTCAAGCGACCCAAAGGGCACATGAAGTCTTAGAATATGTTGGCCTCAAAGATCAAAGATATCGTAAAATTGAAACATTTAGTACAGGCATGAAACAAGCAACTAAGCTTGCTTGTGCACTGATACATGATCCAGAAATACTGATCTGTGATGAACCAACAAATGGTCTTGATCAACGTGCTCGGGATTTTATGTTGCAAACACTTAGGAACACAGTTAATCAAGGTGGTAGAACAGTATTGATGAGTGGCCACGTTATGGATGATATCCAAGAAGTCTGTGATAACATTGTCATGATTCATAAGGGTAAAATCGTAGTCCATAGGAGAATCGATGAGCTTGCCAAACAAGTTGATGAAGAAATAGAAATATCTGTTTGGGGCGGTTCATCTAGGATGCAGGACTCTTTAGAATCTAAAGGACTTATAGTCAGACGTCTAGGTAGAGTAATGAGGATTAAAGTAGAATCCGAAGAAACAATTTCACTAATTTTAGAATGTGCTGTTGAAAGTGGTGTGCAAGTAAGAAAGATGGGTGAATATGAACCAGACTTAGAAGATATTTTCTTGCTCATAATGGATAAATTAGGCGCTGAAGTCAAGAAAACATCCGATCTTATGACTTTTGAGCATACCGGGGAGGCAAGTGTATGAGTGACGATTTGATTGATCTAGGTGGCGGTCAAACACGTATGGAAGTAGCATATGGTTCTGATGATGGAGATACTGATTCTTCAGCAATAGTTGCAAAGAAAGAAGCGTCTTTAGGAGCTATTTTCGAGCAAAATTATCGTCCATGGAATGGTAATCTTGGCCCTCGATGGGTTAGAAATTATGCGATTTTCCGGCATCATGTTTTCGGATTATTCACTTCAAAGGGCCATAGGCATTACAATCCTTTTGTCAGACTAACTATTTTGGTCATATTCATCGGTGCTATATCTCCAATTGCTATGTTATTTTTCTCATCATTATTTGGCGCAGGCCCTGATAGTTTCATCGACAAAATGTGGGGTATTAATCGTAGTAATTTATGGGGGCAAGTTTTAGGATATTTTCCCAGAAATTTATGCTATTGGCCATTGCTAACTGCTCTTGTCGTTGGGGGTATGATTTCAGATGATAGAAGAAATGGTACTAGTGCAATATATTTCTCTAGGCCGGTGACAAGAGTTGACTATACTTTGATGAAATATTTGAGCGTGGCAGTAGTTTTAGGTTTTGTTATAGTATTTTCTTACTTGGCATATTACACACTTGCAATAGTATTCAAAGGAGAAGGTTGGGGATTTTTAATCGACACACTTCCTATGTTTTTATCTGGTTTATTGTGTAGTTTATTACTTGTCATAACATATACATCCATTGGTCTTGCATTGTCAAGCATAAGTCAGAGTAGATTTTTTTCAGCGATTGCTTTTTTAAGTATAATATATGGTACGAAGTTAGTTGCCCTATTAGTCGATCTTCAATTCGATACTTCAATACTATACGTCTTAAGTCCCTATGACTGCCTTGCCCATTTAGGCCAGTGGTTATTGGGTTTAGAACTCAATTATTCTCATTCATTATCTCTGTCTGTAGTTTCCTTGATAATGATGAATGTAATTTCAATTATGATATTAATTTCAAGAGTTAGTTCTTTGGAGGTGACTCGAGAATGAGTGAAGATAATAAAACTCCTTCAGTTATTTTAGAAAATGTTTCAAAATGGTACGGCCAAGTTATGGGAATCAATGATATTTCTTTAGCAATAGAAGGTGGTGTCACCGGGATACTTGGTCCAAATGGTGCCGGGAAATCTACACTATTCAAATTACTAATGGGTCGTCTAAAGCCGAGTCAAGGCAATGTCAAGCTATTTGGAATAGATCCTTGGTCCGATACCTCTCCTTATCGAAGAATAGGTTATGTCAGCGAATCTGAAAGACTTTACGATTGGATGACCGCTCAGGATTTTGTATCTACACTTGCTAGATTACACGGTATGACCAGAGAAGAAGCAAATGCAAGAGCAGAGCATGTACTTGATTTCGTGGGTCTGCATGATGTTCGTCATAAAGAAATCGGGAAGTATAGTAAAGGTATGCGGCAGAGGGTAAAAATTGCTCATGCATTAGTTCATGATCCTGATTTAATAATATTAGATGAACCATTGCATGGTTGTGACCCCATTGCTCGGACCAGTATAATGAATGTAATTAGGGAACTTGGAAGCCAAGGTAAAACAGTACTTGTATCCAGTCATATTCTAGAAGAAATAGAACGAATTACTGAGCAAATAGTTATTCTTCATAATGGGAGATTACTCGCTCTCGGGAACTTATATGCTATTCGTGATCTATTGGATAAACATCCTCATAGAATAATGATTACTACGGATGAACCGAGGAAGTTAGCAAGCGCATTTATAGGTGAAGAACCTGTATATGGTGTCAGATTTCCGGAAGAAGGAAAGTTGGAAATACAGACCAATGATTTATCTGCAGCTCATTCTGTTTTACCTCGGGTTATTGTTGATTCGAAAGTTTCAGTATCTCGGATAGATAATCCAGATGATAATTTAGAATCATTACTAGGATACTTAATTGGAGGCACTTAATATGGATGATCAGGGTCGAGGTCTCTCAGAAACAGTTTGGACTCAAATAGATAGGAAAGCCGGTGCTATAACAGAGTTGACCATACGTCAACTACGTAATCGAATATCAACTTGGGTTGTATTAGGCGTAGGTGTTTTATTGATATCTTTATTACTTGTATTTTATATAGATTCTATAAGAACAACTTTTGAACCAATAGACAACGATGGTGATAGTGAAGATTGGGACAATGATGGGTATCCTTTAGGCCAAGAAAGAATCTATGGGACTAGTGATTATGATACTAAAAATTACCCAGGTTCATCAGAATACATTTACCTAGGTGATATTGATTATAATGACCAACCAAGAACTCATTACGGCAATCATACATGGGTCTCAGTTACTGGATATTTTACACCTACTTGGATTGATAAAGAGGCTGAAAGCCCATTTATTTACTATAATTGGATAGATTGGGGAGGTCGAGGAATAGATTGTCCTGATGGGAGTCCTTTTGAAGATTGGACTTATTTCCAGTCTCCGAGTTATTGTGTTCTCGAAAATGGTACTTATGTGGTATTTGCAGTGAGTTTCGCAGGAGAAGGTGAAATCTCTGTCGAGCCGGGTTGGTCTGCAGAATGGGGCTATATGACTGAGTCATTTTTTGTTGAGAAACATCCGAAATCAAGGTATATAGATGAAGATCCCATAAATGGCATAGATGATGATGGCGATTGTCTGAGAGATGAATATCTGACAGAAGATGAATATCAAGATGATGGCAATAGAAATGGAATAAATTGTGATGTCGAATGGGTTTATGATCAGAATGGTAATTTAGTTTCAATTCAAGCCGATTATAATGTTGATGAGGACCCAGATGATTCTGAACATATAGGCGAGTCAAGCCACAGAACTTTCATTATTGGTACGGGGAAAATTGCCTTTGTAATGATTCTAGGCCTTTTCCTACCATTATTTTTGGCTCTAGGATTAGTTAGGGATGAGTCTGAAAATGGAACACTACATTACTTGCTTTCCAAACCTATTCATAGAGGGGAATTTATCCTTTATCGACTATTAGGTTATCTCGGTATCGTAGTGTCATATACGGTGATACTTATTTTGATTGTCGCTCTAATTACTTCTCTGATAGGGCCTGGTCCTTCTATAGTGAGGTTATCTGATTATCCTGTGTGGATGGGTATTGCTCTCGCTACAATTTTGGTCTTAACTGCGTATGGTTCTATTTTCAATACCGTTGGTTTAGTAATGCCAAAATATGGCGTTTACATCTGTATTCTTTACGGTATATGGGAATTTTTAATGGGGTTATTTACAATCACAATTCCAAATGCAAGTATTACAATGCTTTCTGTGTCTCATTGGGCTATTCAGATAATTGATGCAGTAGTCATGATATCTTGGAGTGATACATCTCTAATGCAACAAAAAGCAGAGGCCTTCGGCTTGGAAACTGGGATCTCCTTTTTCTGGCACCCACCCGTTCATACTTTGGAAACAGGAAATCCATTTGTCGCATTAATAATAAGTGTTGTAATCATGTTATCAATTAGTATAGGTATGATTGCTATAGGACAGTTAATCTTTAGAAATAAAGAGATTATGTGAAGTGTAATTATGGTGGGTGATTCTGATCAATTCATAGGAGATTATTCTTCATTATGGCGTTTAGATATGATGCCAAGTTTACCACGTCTCTCATGGTGGTGGTGGTGGGTAATTATTTTCATACCTGATCCCGATAACCCTGGTCGTTCTAGACAATTAATGGTTTTATGGTCGTCTAAAGAAACTCCTGCAATTCGCGTTAATGATCATTGGTGGAAACCTGGTTCACGGATGAGGGTCGATGAACATGGCGGTCACGTGGTCCCTGGTATGGTATGTTCTTGGTGGTTCGATGGACAAAATATGCATGAGCCATTAATTATTCGTGAGTGTAAAATGGTTTCAATAGACGATAAGCACCCATTATGGCCGGAAGAAGGTCAAGGGCATGGTTCCGGAGCGGTGGTACCATTGGTTGATGAGGATTTATCTTTAGGAATGACCAAAGGTAACAAGAAGTTTTGGTTGAATTTAACTAGTGACAAAAAAGCACAACTAAATGGTGCTCCCAAATCAATAACTGCTGAACTAACTCCTTGGTGGGGGCCTCCAAGTCGATTGACTTACAAAAATAATGTTTTCTTCTCAGATATGGGTTATGATATCTTAAGAGTCCAGGGCACTAAAGCTTCAATCGTAATTGATGATGAAAAATTTGAAGGTACTGGATACTTTCAAAAAGTTAGTGTCCAAGCCCCTACATTCCCTTGGTTTTGGGGTATGTTACATTTTGATGATGG
>DADI01000060.1:3133-10924 GCA_002494975.1 Euryarchaeota archaeon UBA556 | reverse complement strand
AGTTGAGTTAATTAAACCAGATTCTAGTGATGAAAATTTATTTGATAATGATGGTAATTCTTTGCCTAAATTCCGAGTGTCTGTTTGGAATGAAAGGACACAGATTGCTCTAGAAGTTAGAGCGGTATCTCGGGCTAAGTGGACTTTTGATCAGCCAACTAGAGCAGGTATGGTCAGTCATTTAACTTACAATGAATACCCTCTCCAATTATTAAAAATAGTGATTAAAGACGAAAATGGCACACGCACTAAGTCGGATTATTCTTGGATACACGGTAATGCAGAACATTCTTGGGGTTTCCTTCATTGATAATTAAGGTGGTATATTTTTGGAAGATTTAATTTCTAGTTTTAAGTCATTAATTGATGATGAAGAAGTTAGAGGCGATTTTTCTTTTATTTCTGAGAAAGAGGTTCCTATTTGGAAAGGTAAACCTACATTTTCATCTTATTTACCAAGATATTTTCTAGCCCTTTTTGTTTTCTTAATTCATTTCTGTTTTTACCGAGTTGCAGTGACAGTTTATGCCGAAGGAGAGAGCGGATATCTCAATATGGCCATACGTATAATAGATCAATTATTTGATTTAGTAGACGTATTTGCATTTGTCGTTGTTATGATTATATTTGCTAGGATTAATTATTTCCTTAATTTTACAACATCAACTACCAAAATCTCACTTTTCTTAGTTTTTATAGGTTTGATACCTTCTGCATGGTTTATCATAAATATTGTCGATTGGTTTTTATTATTAATTGGAAGAGAAGCATTGAATGTACCTGAATGGTTCGATACTTGGTTTTTAGCTCTAGGAATAATAAATTCTTTAATCATATTTACTTTCTCAATAATATCTCAATTTTCATATTCTTATGTAATGACTGATAAAAATCTCTATATTCAAAGACGTCAATTTATTTTCTATAAATCTCATATCAATATTTCCTTTGAAGATTTAGAAAACCTGATTACTCAACAGTCAATTTTTGGGAAATTAATTGGTATTGGAAATGTTTTACCTATTTTAAAAATTAACTCAGATGTTTCCCCTAAGGTCAATAATGAAAGAACAGGGATTCAAAAATTCATCTATGTAATCAAATTATTAATTTCTTATAAAAGATCTAGTAAAGAGATTATATTGCCTCCCTCAGAATGCTTTTTTGGCATTAAACAGCCAATGGTTATTTACGAATTAGCTAATGAATTGATAGATCTGGAAAATGGTAGACCCGATTTATTAGGTCAAAATGATTAGTTTACTTAAGATTACTATTCCGCACCGTTCTTAATGTAAAAGCCATCGAGAGAGCCATAGAGGGATTCCCTATGTCGGAAGAAGATATCGTTACAATTGCAGCACAACACATTACAAAAGGAGATTTCATGGGAGCCATGGAAATCTTTGAAGAACATGTTACAAACAATCCAAAAGATCCTGCTGGGTACCATGGTTGGGCTGAATCAGCAATGTTTGAGATACAAGAAAATGGTAATTTTGATGAAAAAGGCAACGATAGAATTAATGAAGGTAAAGTTCAATCATACCTTCGTAAGGCTGCAGGTTTAGAACCAGATAATTCTGAATACCAGGCAGCATATGCCAATGCATTAATTGAATTTGATAGAGTTCCAATGGCGGTAAGAGAGTTTCAGAAACTTATTCAATTAGGTAAGAAATTAGAGGATGTTGATGTATCATTCCATCTTTACGAGGCTGCAAAACAACTTATTGATTCAATTGATGTAAAGGTAGGTTACGATAGAAGCGAACAGTTCGCTAGACAATTCATACCAGTTGCTATAGAATTTGCAATTCTTGGACTCGGATTTTCATCGGTTGACGAAGCAATGGAATATTTGTCTACTGAGGAATAATTGGAGGAATCCAATTGAGTCGCGGCCGAATCATGGTCGCTTTTGGATATCATGGTGACTTGTTCCATGGTTCTCAAATTCAACCTAATGTCCCTACTGTGCAGAAAGCAATTGAGAATGCCCTTAGGAAAGTGAGTTGGTGGAGTGATGGCTGTTTAGAAATGTCTAGCCGAACTGATGCAGGTGTCAGTGTGAGGATGAATCTAGCTTGTATCGATGTCCCGCTTACAGTTTGGAATGAAGTTGATAAGAAAACTATACTTCGTGTATTGAATAACAGGTTCCCAGAGGGATTATGTGCCTGGGATGTCATTAAAGTCGAGTCAAATGTGCGGAGTCGAGCAGCTAAAGCAAGGACATATTTATTCCGGACAGAATTAATTGAAGAATGGTCTGGTGGCATTGATGAGGAGTTATTTCTTAATGCTTGTAAAATAATTGTCGGGACTCATGATTTCACAAATTTCTGTAAGTTAGAAGAGGATAAAAATCCTATTCGGACTATAGAAAAGTGCGAGCCATGGTATTCTTCTGATGGGCGAATAATTGGGATATTGATATGTTCTGAGGCTTTTCTCTGGAACCAAGTAAGAAGAATAGCGGCAGCGATTACAGGAGTTGCTACCGGGCGAATCAAATTCAAATCACTTGAATCTGCGTTAAACAAACCAGATATTCCAATCGATCTAGGGAGAGCACAATCAAATGGGCTTATTTTATGGTCTATTGAGCATCAGTTTTCTCAAGAAATGGGCTTACATTGTAATCCTGATACACTTGGTTTTTCTATGCCACCTGAGAAAAAATATCGATTTAAGAGATGGTTGTCTATGGCTAAATTAGAAATGGGGTTGTTATTGGAAAGAGATTGGGAAGATTCACTTAATTCAATTTAATCTCTAATTCGTCCCCATCTTTACATGGTAAAGATTCTCTCAAAAACGAACCTGAAATAACTTCTGCGGTTTCCGTGTGTCTTGTCAAATCAGGGATTAATATTGCGCAAGCAATCCAATACTTACCATCTGCTGATATTTTTGCAGGGAATGCAGTAGCCCCCCCGAATGATTTTCCATCTCTTTCGAATCCCTTTATCCTGAATTTCTCAGTATGCTGTGAAACTTTACCCTCTTCTAGTCCAGATAATATTCTTAGATTTCTGTAATTTGCCAAACTAGATTTATCCATATCTAGATTAAGAGTGCCAGGCCAAGCACTGACTTCTAACACCTGTTTAAACTGCTCTTGATAATGTGGTTGAGCCATAAAAACATGGGCTCTTCCGAGACCACTTGATACTCTACCGGAGAGGTGCATATTTCTCCGTCTACTATTCTATTCAAGAGGGTTACCGCTTACAATTTTCATATCGATAGGGTATCATTCCTTTCACATATACTCCAGCCATATGATTCCACTAATTTTCTTTCTTCCGAATTATGGTCATTTACTGGATTTGAATGGTTTAAATGTATGAATGAGATATCTGGATCGTTTATTTTTTTCATTCCCAAATAGTGAATACTATCTTCTATAGTTGGATGTGGTATTTTTGATAAGTCTCTTCCTGGCAGTTCGTTTAGATTCCAAAAAGTCCCATCAACCAATGCAATATCAATTCTTAATGAAGTCAATAATTCTCTAATATTTCTTACAGAAAAAGAATCTAATGTCTCACTCCATGAATCTTGATCTGGCAAGAATAAGAGATTCTTTCTTGGCCCTTTAATTAAAATAGCGGATGTATCGCCCAATTCGCTTCGATGAGGTATTGGAATAAATTCTAATGTAAATCCACAATCATTCGTTGGTTGAAATTGATTTTTAGATATTAATCTAATATTCCCTTCTTCAATCATTAATTGTACATCATTTCTTTCCTGCATTGAATCATTATTCATTTGACTTAAATAAATTGGTAAATTATTAACTCCCATTACAGGTTTTCCAAATTGGCCAATTCCTTCAACATGGCCGAGATGCAGGTGAGTAATTGTTACAGAGTCAGGGATGAATATTTTTTGTTCTATATCATCTCCACTCCATAATCTCAATTGTTCAGATAAATTTTTTGTGACCTCTATTAGATGTTTTGAGCCATCACGTCCTTCTATGCCAAGAGATACAGGGTATCTCTTAAGTCCAGGATTCTCATGAGCATTCAAGCACCTTTCGCATGAACATCCTGCCTGTGGAATGCCCGCATCTTGTGCGATGCCGAGTATTGTTACGATTATTTCTGGTTCCATCAAAAGCGTCGTGTAGGCATGTATCTTTAACTCGTATGTTCATTTCCTCAATATCGTCTAATCGAAGCACCAATGTACTGAGGGGCTCTGTCAGGGTTATGGTTGCCGATACCTCGTGGATGTCGAAGCGTTTCGACGAACTACAAAATCAGGGTCTAGATTGGAACCCCCCTACTCTCCAAACGGCTAATGATGCCAAATGTACTATAGATGGCAAGGAGACTATAATGCTTTCAGCAAATAACTATCTAAATTTGACTAATCATCCCAAGGTCATGAATGCCATGATATCTGCAACTAAGAAATATGGTTCTGGAAGTGGTTCAGTTAGAGCAATAGCTGGAACTATGGACATTCATCTTGAAGCCGAAAAAAAAGTGGCTGAATTTAAGAAGGTAGAATCTTCATTAATTTACTCTGCTGGCTATACAGTGAATGTTGGCCTGATTCCGACATTAGTCCGAGGCCCACAAGATATTATCATTAGTGATGAATTAAATCATGGTTCAATAATAGATGGAGTGAGATTAACTAAGGCTCGTCGTGGCGTATATGCTCACAATGATATGTCCGAATTAGAAGCCGTATTAATGCAAAATTCTGATGCAGAGAGAAAATTAATAATTACTGATGGCGTATTTTCAATGGATGGAGATATAGCTCCCTTAGATGAAATTACAAAATTAGCGGAAGAATATGATTCTATGGTTTATGTAGATGACTGCCATGGTGAAGGAGTTCTCGGGAACAAGGGCGCAGGTATAGTTGATCACTTTAATTTACAAGGAAAAGTACATTTTGAAACAGGTTCTTTCTCTAAAGCATTAGGTGTTCAAGGAGGGATACTAGCTGGGACTGAAGAAGTTAGAAATCATGCATTGAATCATTCCCGCTCATGGCTTTTATCTGGTAGTCAACCACCTGGTGTGGCAGCTGCTCAAAAGGCAGCAATAGAGGTATTAATGAGCGAGCCAGAGCATCATTCTAGGCTTTGGGATAATACTAATTATTTCCGTAAAGAATTGCAATCTCTTGGTTTTGATACAGGAGTTTCTGAAACCCCAATAATCCCAATAATGTGCGGTGAATCTTTAGTTGCTAAACAATTATCTAACGAACTTAGTCAAGAGAATGTGATGGCAGGTGCAATTGTATTCCCAATGGTCTCTCGTGATAAAGCGAGAGTGCGGACTCAAATGTCTGCCGGTTTAACAAGAGATGATTTAGATAATGTCCTACATTTATTAGAAAAAATAGGTCCTAGGATTAATTTAATTTGAAGTGATATTATGGTGGAATCATCGACATTAGATTCTGGAGCCATTAAATCAATGATGCACAGAATAAAATCAGTACCAATTACTGATACTTTGAAAATGCAAATATTAAGACTCGATAAAGGAGAATGCGAGGCCTTTATTCCTAGAGAAAAGAAATGGGATGGGATTTATGAAACATTTCATGGTGGTATTCTTGCAACTATTGCAGACAGCATAACATGTTGGGCAATTCTGACTGAAATAGGTCCAAGTTCCAATGTCGCGACTACTGATTTTAATATACGTTTTTTACGCCCATGTAAGACTGATGTTAAATGCTTAGCTAGGACTATCAAAGTCGGTCGTACCATGAGTCTCGCAGAAGCAGAGCTCTTCGATGTAAACGATAAATTAGTCGCAGTTGCACAAGTAAATTATATCATTTTGTAATAATCAATCTAATTCTTCGATTGCATTTTCAATCTCAATATTATTCTTTTCAAAAATCTCTTCTTTTCTATTATCTGGATAAATCGTCATATGCATTCCTTCAAAAGGATCTAAATCTCTATCAATTCGTTCTAGGATTCTCCACCTTGGAGCATAAGATAATTGAATATATAGAGGGCCAGGGAGGATAATTAGTGAATATCCAATCCATTCTATGGTGTCAGATATTGAAAAAGTAATTGCAATTGTAGTTATTAAAAATCCAATGAATGGGAGTGGATAGATGTACCTTCTTCTTTTTTCTAATCTAACTGGAGGTCTCCTAAATATTGATGACATTAAACTTGAAGCCCCTCCTAAAAATCCGCATATAAATATGATAATCAGACTTTCATTAACCCATCTTTCAATAATTGAATCCAGTTCTCTAGAATTCACATAGCCATCATAGGCTGTTGGTAATATCAGAGTCAAATTTATCATCAGAGCATAAATAATTCCTATGAATACTGGATGTGAAAAGGATAATGGATATCCTAGGAAAAGTTGACTAATTGAACCTCCTTCTAGCATGATTCGATGCTCTTCATCGAATTCCTCTAGACGTTCACGCCACCTTGACATATTTCTCAGGCCCAAGTGACGGCTCTTTCAGTATTGCGGGCGATAAATGTGTAATTATGTTGTTTTAAAGTAATAATCGAATATTTCTATTTCTAATCGTAATATAGGAGATATTATCACTTGTTCACATGGGGAGTAGATTTTGTGATGCTATATGAGTAGTGAAGATGTATTGTTTACAATTACTGGTAGAAATTTAGATTCAGGTTTAAGAGGAGTTCCTGTAGGCACCTGTCAAACATCTTTTGTCGATCCTCTTGAAGGCGTCCACTATGTTGGTTACCCTGTTGAAGATCTGGTAAATATGGAGGAAGAAGATGTCATCTTTTTGTTGATGCACAAACGTCTTCCTACTGAAGAAGAGGCTCAAGAGTTTCACGCTGAGTTGACGCAGAGAGGTGAAAATATACCTACCGGTGCTCTCCGAGTTTTAGAATCATTAACTCCAGGGAGCGGTCACCCAATGGATTGGCTTTCTATCGGTATTATGGCACTCGGCGCAGCAGAGAATACAGGCGATACAAGAGCGGATGCGATGAATTTGATTGCTAGAATGCCTGAGCTAATGGCTAGGATTTTTAGATTAAGAGGTGGCGAAAAAGAGAAGTTACAACCTCGCAGACCGGGCCTCGGATTAGTAGAAAATTTCGTACATATGATGGGGTATAAAGGTCAGAAGGCTAGAGATATTGAGAGAGTTTTACGCTTCTTTTTCATTCTTCATATGGATCATGGTGGAGGAAACTTGTCTACCTTTTCTGGTAAAGCAGTAGCATCAGGCTGGGCATCAATTTACTCATCTATTTCTAGTGCAATGAATGCACTTTCTGGTCCACTTCATGGCAGAGCAAACCAAGCATGTCTCGAGTTCGTACAAAGAATAGGAACTTCAGACCATCAAGAAATCGAGGATTTTGTTCGTACAGAATTAGAAAACAGGCGCCCAATATACGGATTTGGGCATGGTGTACTAAGAGCAGAAGATCCTCGTGCACGCTTACTGATTGAGCTCGGAGAGGAAATTTGTCCAGATGATGACAATTTCAAAATCGTCAGAGCATTACGAGAAGTAGTTCCTCCAATACTTAGTGAAATACCTAAGATAAGCAATCCATATCCAAATGTAGATATTGCCAGCGGAAGTCTTCTTCATTCCGTTGGATTTAGAATGCCTGAGTACTATACGACTTTCTTTGGTTGGGCGCGTGTTGCCGGAATTAGTGCGCAAATACTAGATGAAAGAAATGCTAGAGATGGCAGAGGTACTCCAATTTATAGGCCCAAATATATCCCTAAAAATCAACCTTTGAGAAGATTAGAGTAATCAAGA
>DADI01000060.1:0-3024 GCA_002494975.1 Euryarchaeota archaeon UBA556 | reverse complement strand
TTTCTTCTTTCACTATCTGATAGTTCATACCAAGAGGGTATTTCCTCCTGTAATTCAGAAATTTTTGAGGCATGTTCGCCCATAGGAGTTTCATCTAATTCTTTTCTCATTTCATCTGTCAAAGGTTGAGTTGCAGGTTTTATCCAACGCGCATGACCTGAATCTAAAGTAACTGAATTAGGAGATAAATCATCAGTAAGACCTGTTAAACCTGCATCTAGTAACAATCTTTCTGAATCTGATTTTGCAGGCCATACATAAATGGGATAACCTCTTCTATATTTTGTTAATCTATCCAATTTCTTACCTTCTAAACCCACTGTCCAACCAATATTGATTTTACTTTCAATACCTTTCAAATATTGTAGTGAACAAGGGAGCATAGGGGACCCTTCTTCTCTTTGTCTATCGATTAATTTAGGCAAAGAATTTGCTAAAAAAGAAGGAGTTGCTATAATTCTTTGAGTAGTCCAATTACCCCATGACCTAATATTAGGGCGTAGTCTACTAAATTCAAGATTAGTATTAATTTTCTTGGAAGCAGAAATAATCTTTGGATCGAATGAATAAATTACAGTACTACTACTGCTTCTTTCTATTGGTTGTAATAACTCATCTAATTTTTGAATCATCTTAATCATATGTTGTTCTTTTTCTCTACCATTGAACCATCCACCTGCCTTACCACTAGATGGATGTGGTGTTTTGAACTCTATACAAGTAAAAGCCCCTTCTTCTGTCCAACGACGAATAAAATCTTTATTTTCTAATAATTTATCCATGGTCTCTACATATTCAGGTAAATCATCAATTGTTAGGCACTCCGGATATTCTCCAAACTCTGTTTTTGAATCATGATGTAGGACTAGCATATCGTCCTCTGTCAATCGTAAATCTAGTTCTACACCATCTGAATTTATCATGCCATATACTAGAGCTTCAACTGTATTTTCTCTCGGTCGAATCCAATCTTTCTCGACCTCCATGACACTACGGCACTGTTGCTAATAATTAATCAAACGTTTTTTCCTACATTGGGGCGCCCCAATACTAAAGTGTCGAAAAGTAAGCCGAGATATAGGTATGGCCATGTCAGAGACAATCGAATTAGATCAAAAATCAGACCCGCAAGCAGTAAAAGGATATGCATTTTATGACTGGGCTAAATCTGCATTTGAGACTTCAGTAACAGTTGCAGTTCTACCAGCTTGGTACGCGTATCTTTTCCTCAAAGCCAATGGTTTGACCACTACTATCGGTTCAATTGAGATGCAAGGTGATGCTGTTTGGTCCTTTGCAGTTGCTTTTGGTACATTATTTATAGCCATTATAAGTCCATCATTGGGTGTCATTGCAGATAGGAGAAGAATCAAGATGTGGTGGTTAAGAATTCTTACTTATGTGGGAGCAGGATCAACTTTTCTCCTAGCATTTGCTCCATTGTTACCAGTAGATACTCAATGGATTTGGTTAATGGTTTTCTTCATGCTAGCTAATGTAGGATTGAATGGAGCAGGTGTATTCTACAATGCTCTTCTCCCACATATGGGTACCGATGATGAGATGGATAGAATTTCCAACCTCGCCTTTGCATATGGTTATCTTGGAGGTGGGCTCTTACTTCTTGTTCACCTAATTATGGTATTATCTTTAACCGGTGATTGGGTTATTCCATTCGTCATGGCATCTTCCGGAATATGGTGGTATGGTTTCGCTCTAGTGACCTTCAAATTGGTTCCAGAACCTCCTATTGAAAATGAGATGCCTTCACTCGGTTTTGTATCATCTGCCAAACTGGCAATCTCTGAAATTAGAAAGACTCTTAGTGAAGTTCAAAAATTTAGGACTCTTTTCATTTACATGTTAGCATACTTCTTCTTTATCGACGGTATAAA
The DNA here is from genome assembly GCA_002494975.1 of Euryarchaeota archaeon UBA556. Taxonomy (GTDB): domain Archaea; phylum Thermoplasmatota; class Poseidoniia; order Poseidoniales; family Thalassarchaeaceae; genus MGIIb-O2. Next base: position 1,129 of record DADI01000060.1, on the reverse strand, counting down.
CAGTGTAACTGCTTTAGGAGGTGTATTTGGTAGTACAGTTTTAGGTATCACTACAGTTGATTTAATTGTAACAATTCTTGCAATACAATTCGTAGCTTGGCCTTCTGCGCTTATGTTCACATCACTTTCCAATGGAGGAAAAATCCCCATGGTTAATCTTTGGGGCCCGAATAGATTTAAGATAATGATAATTAATGGAATTGGAACTAAGAGGGCACTTAACGTATCATTGGTCGGATGGGTTATACTCTGTTTTGCAGCACTTTCTTTCGCTCCATTGGAATATACTGACCATACTGATTATCAGGTGCAGATAGAAGAAGTTGATGGTGAGTGGTTCTATACTCCACATGCAAATATACTCGATACCCCTATTGCTTTAGTTGAAGGTGGAGACGAACAGATATGGGCTGAATCTTCATTACTTTCCTGGGGTATAGTACAGCAAAATGAGGATATTTCTGATGCTATAATCTATGAATGGGCAGGCTTCGATGATGATGGTAATGCTATTGCCGTCAGCATAGCCTCCCTTACACCCGGAGAAATTACTTCTCTAACCGAATCGTTTGAAGATACTCGTTTTTCAATTAGTGTTAGAGATACTTCAACCATGGTAGGTATTGATCATCCTACAAATCTTGGAGATGGTGTGATTGATTTTATTCCAGAAACAGTCAGGGATAAAGTCTGGGGTCCATTGCAACTTTCAGTAGGCATACAATTCTTAATCTTAGGTTGTGCAATGGGTACATTACTCGGTGGATCTCAAGGGTTAGCAAGGAGCATGTTTGGGCAAATGGTTCCTGAAACTAGAAGTGCAGAATTCTTTGGATTTTTTGGTTTCTTTGGTAAAGTTGCCGCGTTCATTGGACCATTATTGTATGGATTCATGACAGTGATGTATGACAGTAGAATGGGTATTCTATCAATTGCAGTATTAATTCTGATAGGTGCAGTTATGATGCGAATGGTCGATCTTGAAGAAGGCCGATTAGATGCACAAGCCGAAGATGCTCGTAATCGCGGAATTACTATTCCTGAAGAGTAATTTTATTTACTCATAATTTTATCAAATACTAATGCTACTTCTAGTAGCATGATCATTGGTCCTCCTACTAGGAACATT
>DADI01000029.1:3549-5739 GCA_002494975.1 Euryarchaeota archaeon UBA556 | reverse complement strand
GATAGTAAACCATCATCTCGTATTTTAGGAATAACACTTGTTAATGTGGAATATGCTTGTTTGATATTTGGAGGAATTGCAAGGGCCATCCATGTTAGTAAGAAAATTGAAACTGATCCTCGGCTAAAACTTGAAGCGAATAATAATGATGAATCCCCCGGTAAATTAAATTTCTCGGAATAAATTGCTAATAATATTGAGATGAAAAAGATTGAGACAAATATGATGTTTCCAGTCTTGATATCTACGGATTTACCCCAGGCATATATGGTTAAACCAATCGCCAATAAACCAATAAAAGGAGCCCCATAGAATTCATGAGCTTCTAAATTAGTACCATCTATTTCAACAGTTAATAACAGCCAAGTAAGGAGAAGAAAAGCAGATGTCCCATACCATGGTATTGCTTTAGCAAACTTCATTCTAGCTGATTCAGATTTGAAAGGGAGTAACAATAGTTGTAAATCATCTTCATCATCAGAAATTAGCCAGATAATAAGAAAAGGAGACATTCCTGCAATTGCCTGAGGAATTGTTGCAGAAGATGACCAACTCGCATAAAACATTAGAATTACACCTGAAAAAACCCATTGAAGAGATGGATTACTGGAATCGCTAGTTAGTAACAATATCATAATTGAAATTCCTATAATTAAAACTGCAGTAGAGCCAATCCATACTGAAATCACTGCTAGCATAGTAAGTAATATCAGTGAATGGACTCTTTTTTCTTCGAATAATAATTTTTTATTTTCAGAACGTAGATCATTCATTTGTTGATTGACTAAGAAATAAATTGCAAATGAACCAAGCAATATTATCGCAAATACATAAGATGCAAGTTCAAAACCAATAGGACTGGAATCAATAATGTACATCACACGTATGTATGGATCTTGGCTATCAGTGCCTAACCCATCCGCCGCAAAAGCATGTACAGATGCCCAAACACCATTGGCACGGGTCACCAAGGTTGCGTGTATTGCAAGTAATCCGGAAATCAATCCTAATGCAGGAGAAATTTTGATTGATGTGGAAACATTGGAGGTTGATCGTGCATGAATTATCAATAAAAGGGCAAACCATGGAAGGATAGAACCTGTTTCAACGGGATCCCAGGCCCAATAACCACCCCAATCAAGAACTGTATAAGCCCAAAGACCTCCAAGACCTATTCCAATTGTTCCAATCAAAAAAGCTGCTCTGGCCCAGTGTAACTGTGAGTCATGAATTTCCTTAGCAGATTTTTTGTGGATTACTCCAGACATCGCAACTGAAGCTGTAGCTATACAAAGTGCATAATATGAAAATACTACTGGGGGATGAATAACCATTAAATCAGTCTGTAATAAAGGATTCAATTCACTAGGTATGATTCCTTCAGAGGTAGCGAAAGGACCTAGGAACCAAGAAATAAACAGTATTCCCAATGTGAAACCATGCATTATACGAACATCATAATCTAATTCTTCATTATCGGTCATAAACCAAGTTACAATTGATATCAGAGCCGCAAACAGAAGCAAAGGTCCTGCTCGACCACCCCATACTGCGGAAATCCGATATAGAATCGGAAGGTCTGAACCTCCATATTCTGTGACTAATTTTAGAGAAGATGCGTCAATAATAAAGGCTAAGACAAGAAATAAGAATGGAGCATTCTGAGATAGAGCAGTTATGTTTTTGAATAATTTTAAACCTGCTTTTTCTGGCCTAATAATCTGATGCATACTCATCAGAATTCCAAATATGAGCAATATTTGCCCATAATAAGATAGGATGTAATCACCATCCATAATACTTAGCACGAGAATAACCAAAAGATAGCATTGCAGGTATTATTTTTCTTGCATAAAGTCCAGGTCTTCTGATTAATATTTTAAGACAAACTGCTAATTTACCATGAGGGCCCATGTTACTCATCTCGTCTGGAAAGCACTGAGCCATCAAAGACATATCATCATCTGATAAATCAAATAGTGCTGATTTACCACGTAGAATCTTAGAATAAGGAGGGAATTCTTTCTTCCATGACTTAGAATATTCTTCAAGTGAACTAGCAGATAAATCATCAGAAGCTATGGCTTTAGCAGCAGTTTCTGCAGCAAATACTGCTGATTTTAATGCTAGATGAGAACCTCCTTCAAATAATGGGGAAGTAAATCCTGCAGCATCTCCAACGAGCATTAG
>DADI01000029.1:0-3413 GCA_002494975.1 Euryarchaeota archaeon UBA556 | reverse complement strand
AAACCTTTCTTGGTTCGTGATTTGTCTTCACTAACTAAACCAACATTTGCTCTACCATCACATTTAGGAATCATCCACACATATCCCTTTTCAGCATATTTAGGCCAAATATAGAAATCTAGATAATCATCAGTTGGCACATCCAGCATCTCATACTGCATTCCTGCAATAACTTGTGGACGAGGGTTTAGCTCGAGTATCTTAGAACAAACTCCTGCAACTCCTGAAGCATCAATTACAATTTTAGCCTCAATTGGAAACTGTTCTCCTTTACCTTCACAACGCCATCCAATAAATTTTTGACCATCAAACATTTTTTCCATACTTGTTAATTTGTGGTTTAGACTTAGAGTAGCACCTTGAGATACTGCTTCATCTGCAATCCATCTTTCGAAAAGATGCTTTTCTAGTACATAGCCCTCTTCAGTTAATTTCTTTTCAGTACCGTCTGGAAATATAACTCTGATTCCATGAACTCTCTTACTAATTACATGATCAGGTAAATCTAAATTTAGATTATCGCAAGCGACATCAGAAATACATTCTCCACAATGAACGGGAGTGCCAATTTCCTCATGATCTTCGATTAAAATTGTCGAAAGACCAGCTCTCGCACTGTGCAAAGCGGCGTTCCCACCACCAGGTCCAGCACCAATTACCAATACATCACAGGCGGTCACAGCCTCTCCCATGAGTATAGTCAGGAAGGCCATTAGTCAAAGAAACCGCCGGTCTAAAGGCCTATGATTACGAACGAACATATTCAACTAATAAGCGCGTCGAATAATGTATATGGCGTGGCGCGACCTCCGTGAGTATATCCTCAATTTGAGAGATTCTGACGAACTTATTCGTATCAGTCACCCTGTTGACTGCTATTTAGAAGCAGGTTGTATCGCTGACAAACTTGTAAAAAAAGGTGGTCCAGCAATTATTTTCGATCAGCCACGTTTAGCGAATGGAGAAATTAGTAAATATCCTCTTGCAATGAATTTATTTGGAACTAGAGAAAGAACCAACAAAGCACTCGGAGTAAAAGATCCAAAAGAAATTGGAGAAACTATGGTTAATCTGATGAAACCTGATATCGGAGGCATCCTAAAAAAGCCTTGGACAGGTTTAGGGCTGGCCATGCAAGGGATGTCAATGGCACCAAAAAAAGTAAGGAAAGGTGCTTGTCAAGCAGTTATTATTGAGAATCCAGATATGACTAAACTCCCTATACCTACTACATGGCCGATGGATGGTGGGCCATTCATCACATTGCCATTAGTTGTGACTAAGGATCCTAAAACTGGTCAACATAATATGGGTATGTACAGAGGACAAATATTTGGAGAAAAAGAGATTGGACTTCATTGGCAGGCACATAAACATGCAGCAGATCATGCTGACGAAATTGGAAAAGAGAATCGTATGCCTGTTGCAATTTGCTTAGGTGGACCTCCTCCAGTAATGTTTAGTGCGATTTCCCCACTACCAGATAATCTTTCAGAATATGAATTTGCAGGATTACTAAATGGAAGAAGGTTAAGAATTACAAAATGTCTAACTAATGACTTATGGGTCCCTTCAGAAGTTGATTTTGTAATAGAAGGATACACCATCCCAGGAGAAACTAGGACTGAAGGCCCATTTGGAGACCANNTATTACTGCTTAGAAGAAGAATACCCTGTAATGCATGTTACGGCAATCACTCATAGAAAGAATCCGACTATTCCGATGACTATAGTTGGAGTCCCACCAATGGAAGATGGATATCTGGGGGAAGCAATCGGTGACGCATTCCGTCCAGTACTACAATTTCAACACAGAGACGTAAAAGATCTCTTCTTACCTCTTGAAACGGGATTCCATAATCTTGCTATCGTGTCTTCTAAACAAAGATATCCTAGACAGGCAAGGAAAACTGCTCTAGGGTTAATGGGTGCTGGGCAAATGATGTTTTTAAAATCAATAATTGCAGTAGATGAAGATCATGATGTAAAAGATCTCGATGCACTGTTGAAAGCTGTTGATTATAATGTCAGAATACCTGAAGATTTGATAATTCTAGATGGAATGGTTGCAGATTCTTTAGCTCATGCATCCCCATGGCAGAACGTTCATTCAAAATTACTAATCGACGCTACAACACCAACTTCTAACGATCACAGAGCCAATGAACCCAAAATGATGGGATGTCCTGATTCCTTAGGCGTATCTGCATCCGGTGTTGAGGGTGTTACTAAAGCGAAAATGATGGCTTCATCAATGCTGGTAATAACTACTAATGTCGAAGGAGGCCCTCGTCCAGAATCTAGTATGGAGGAAGTAAATGAAGAAGGTGCAAAGGCTCAGAGAGAGCAGATAGCAAGAATTCGAGATGAAATATGGTCATTAGAATCGGCTAAAAATCTTAGATGGTTATTCATTACAGATGATGATGCAGATTTAGATGAAGAACATTGGAGAAGAAGACTTCTGTGGCAATTATTTTGTAGATTTGAAGTAGCAAGAGATTTCCATTTTGATAAGGAAAGGAAAAGAGTTGCTTGGGATGCAACTGCTCCTATACCATCGAATGAAGGGCCATTACCAGTGAGAAGATGGCCTGCAGTAACTTTACATGACCCTGAAATCGAAGAAAGGGTTGAAAAGTGGATGGAAAGAGAGGGTTTGTAATGGGAACGAAAGAAATCCTTGAGTTTGTAAAAATTGAACATACTCTATTTTCTCTACCTTTCGTGCTTATTGGATATATTCTCGCTCATGAACAATTTATTGATGAGCTTGAAACTCAGAAATTCGGTATCGATTTACTCTGGATTCTTGTAGCTGCAATTGGAGCTAGAGGGCTTGCAATGGCTCTTAATCGTATAATAGATCGTGACGTAGATGCTGAAAACCCACGTACAGCTAACCGACACTTAGTCTCTGGCTCAATGACTATGCAAACTGCATACTTACTTTCTATTGGGTTTCTTTCAATGCTTCTCTTAGGCGCCTGGCAATTAAATGAAGTAGCCTTGATGATGGCTTGGTTACCAGTTGCAGTATTCACAATATATCCATATGTCAAAAGATACTCTTGGCTCTGCCACCTATGGCTTGGAATTTGTCTAGGTTTAGCCCCAGCTGGTGCATGGCTAGCAGTTGCGGCAGACATCCATGGTTGGGGTGCAATAACTGATTATTTGTGGAGTCCTGAAATATTATTCATTTCTCTTGGAGTGATGTTTTGGATTACCGCTTTCGATATTAACTATGCGCGTATGGATGTAGAAAGCGATAGAGAAAATGGGATATATTCATTTCCAGCACGATTTGATGAGAATACAACCACAAGGACATCTGTACAATTAACTCTAGTTTGGTTCGCATGCTTTGCAATATCAGACCCAATGGATGAGCTTTGGTTTCTCGCTGCTGC
>DADI01000044.1 GCA_002494975.1 Euryarchaeota archaeon UBA556 | reverse complement strand
ATGGCTCAACTTGAAATATTCATCAATAGGATGGATAGTGAAAATGTACGTATTGTTCACAGAAGGGTCAAAATGCCATCTCCTTTAGGAATGACCTTGTTCATGTCTTCATTCGAAGATTTATTGTCATTAAGGACTAGGGCGTACTTAATCAAAGACGTCGATCCTGAAATTTTACGTCGTCTATTAGGTGCTCGTTCATTGGCGACTGATCTCGACAAATCAAAAATGGCGGATTATTATCGTTCAAAGATCTCTGAACCTATGAATGCAAATGGTCTTCTGCGATTAATGGATATGGGTGGTGGTCTGAACAAAGAATTGTCTAATCCCTTGTATGAACATAAATTGAAAGATATTGACCTCGAAGTACTCACATCATGGGTCCGAGAATTAGCTGAACGTGGATTGATTGCTAGAGTTAGAGGAACTGGTCATGAACAGATTGACAATAAATGGTTCTCGATGCGAATGGCTGATGTTCACGGCACTCTTGGGTGCCTTGCAGTAGCAGGTGGTTCCGATCTTGAGGATATCAGAGAGCTTTACACAGGAGGTTTGACCTTTGAAGTAGGTAGTAATTATGACGGATTTGAGGCTAAAGAATGGAAGAGGAAAAATCTTTCTGACCCTCAAGATTGTTTAAGAATGAAGTTACTTGATATGCTTGGTTCAGAAGGTCCGCAGGTATCAGATAGTCTGTGCGGACGCCTACCTTTCCCTAAGGCTCAGGTTGAAGCAGTTCTACAAGAACTAGAAATGAAAAATTTAGTTTCTATAGGTTTCTTTACTCAAACCGATGAAGGCGAATATATTCTTCGAGTAGATGAGTATCGAATTACTGGAGGAAGTGTCGAAGTAGTAGATTATCGAACTCTTCAAAATCATCTTCTTGCTAAGTCATTCAAAGAGTATGATGAACCTTCTGATGCTATTAGAAATTTAACCTTAGTACAACGCAGGGATGAGTTGCTCCATAGAGTGAAAAATTATAGGTTTAGGGACTGGAAAGATATCAAACATGACTCTTCAGTATTCAATGGGCGATTATTGCATAATCGTGTAGGTTATACAATGAAAGATCAAATCCCAATGTTTTTGGGTCTTCGTAGTGAGCCTTGGATCGGCTATCTTGAACAGGAGTTATTAGATAAAATCCCTCCAGGAGGGTTATCCAGAACCGAACTATTTGATGGATATCCCAAGGGTAAAGAAAATGCCCATATTCAAAGAAGTCTAAAGAGTGCTCTAAATAATCTTGAACGTCAATTGATTGTTGCTAAACAATATGTAGTATTGCCTAATAGGAAACGTTCTCTTGCAGTATTCCATAGGATACATGAAGTCGTAGAACCATTAGACTTCGCGAGTGCAGTTAAACAGTTGATTGAAGCCATTGGTCCAGTAAGGCTTCACACTTTACGATTTTTCGTTAGTAGACCAGTTGAAGAATTGGCTGAAGTTCTCCGTGAATTAGATGAATCAAAGAAAATCAGGCGAATTGTTGCACTTCAGCCAGATCCAACAGATTATTACGCATCTCAAGAAGATGCCGAATTATTGATGCAACCTCTTGTAGAAGATAGAGAAATGAGAATACTTTCTCAATCTGACCCATTTTGTAGCAGATTCATACAAGAAGTTCGTTTAATTTTGAAACAGGGTTGGTATCACCCTGTTTTCAAAGGAGTCGATCCTATCGGTAGAATCTTAATGTTTGTAGTTAATGATTATTTAGAAATCAAAGATATAAATATACCACATTCTTACTTAGATGAGTTCAAAGATACATTTGATGAACTCCTAAATAATTATAGGGATCGCTTAGTAGATGTGTCTGTTTTACATGCCTTCAATTCTATACCTGTCCATGATTGTGACGAGAATATACAGAAGATTTTAGCCGAACTAGGCTTTACTTCAATGGGTGATGGTGAAAGGTATATTCGAGGTGGAGTAGTAGAGCCACGTTCTAGGCAGGAAGTCAATAGGATGCTATTCTATCATCATCAAATGCATCAGAATTCAAGACATGAAAATGAAACCTTGGCATTAGATAAGATGGATGAGTTAAGGGATGATTTTGCATTACGTGGCCGCTGCGAGATGTTCCGAGTTAATCTGAAAGCGATGGCTGCTGCACATCAGTTAGCTCAGGGTACAAATTTGCGTGGGCACTTAGTATGGGGTAGGAAATCACATTTTGAAAAGTTATTGACTATACGCAATTTACAATCTAATGACGAAGATGAAGATATTCTTCAGTTTTTCAGAGAACACCATGATCCGGTTATTTTTATGGAAAGACATGCTATGAAAAGAGCAGAATTTAGAAAATTAATATCACCACTCGTTCGAAGTGGACATCTTATTCAAGATTATAGAGGCGGTTTTAAGACAATTAGTCCTAATAGTGATTCAGATTTATGGGATGTTAAGTCGGAATATATTAGAGGATTAGTAAGCGAATACCCTGTTATCTCATTGAAACAGGTTGAAAGATTAGCTGGTTCCGCATTCTCGGCAGAAGAAATCAGTGATGTTATGCATGCTTTCGAAGAAGATGG
>DADI01000014.1:356-2551 GCA_002494975.1 Euryarchaeota archaeon UBA556 | reverse complement strand
AAAAAAATCAAGTCGGTTGAGGGGTCAATCACTATAGAAAGACTATGATTAGGGTTTTCGAACATATTAATTCATACACCCTCAAACATCACAACAATCTGAGGGGTCACATGGTACGTACAAAATTACAGCGTTGTAAAGACTGTGAAGAGTATGGTCTCGGAGATATCTGCAAGCATTGTGATGGAAAAATGGAGACTGTTGCTCCACTGAAATATTCTCCAGAAGACCCACAAGGAACAAGACGAAGACAGAGAGTCGACGCAGGAAGCGACATATGGATTGAGTCTCTTCCAACCCCTCGGAAAGTAATCGAAGGGGAAGAAGAAGAATGAAGACTAGATTTCATTGGATTGTTGGTAATGGTTTGCCTGAGCATTCTGCAATATTAGAAGCAGTACCCGGAGTAGGGAATGTGGGAAAACTAGTTGTTGATGCATTAGTTGAGAAACATCCGTCTAGAACCATAGGGTGGATTTTACATCCAGATTTCCCTCCTCATGCAACTTTATCTAAAGAAGGATTAATGTCTCCTCCAAGATTAGATATTAATTCTGTCATACTACCGGATGGCAATACTATAATCACTATAGGAGGAGATTTACAACCAATGACAGCGAATGGTCAGTTCGAAGTTTCTGACAGCATTCTCGAGCTAGCCAAAAAATATGAAACCCCTCAATTGTTGGTCCTAGCGGGATTGGCAGCGGGTGCAGAAGATAGGAATATTCACGTAATTTGTGCAGATGCTAAAATAAGGAATTCATTAGAAAAAAATGATATTACAGTCACTAGTGAACAGCCATCATCTGGAATGATTGGTATAGCTGGACTTCTGATCTCACTTTCACCACTGCATAATGTTCCTGCGATAGGACTTGTTGCCGACACAATAGGCGCTAGTGCTGATGTTCTGGCCGCAGATAGACTGGCTTCTTGGATAGAAGAAGGATTGGGTTTACCACTGAAATTAGATTTGGATACTACAGAAAAAACTGCTGAAAAATTATTAGCAACTATGGAAGTTTCAGGATCAATTAATGAGATACTTGAAACAGGTGAAAATCAAAACGACTCAAACTTTTATGCCTGAGGGAATCAAATGAAGTTACTTTTAGGAAGTGGGGGGTTAAGAACTCCTGAAAGAAAAAATATGTATTTACAACTTATGAATGAAAATTTTAAAGGTTGCCGAAGAATTCTTTTCATCCCATATGCAAGTAAAGATTATGATGAATATACAAATAAAGTCAGAGAAATGTTCAAACAATCAGAATATGAAATTATAGGAATTCATGAATCAGATAATCCAATACAAGAAATCAGAGAAATGGAAGGAATTTATGTAGGGGGAGGGAACACATTCACATTAGTTAGAAAGCTACATGAAGAAGGCTTGATAGAATCAATTCGGGAGAGAGTTACAGAGGACAATGTACCATATGCAGGGGTTAGTGCTGGCTCCAATGTTGCTTGCCCTACTATGCAAACAACAAATGATATGCCAATTGAATTAGTACCTTCCTTCGAAACATTTGACCTCATAAAGTTCCAAATAAATCCTCATTATTACCCTGGAGGGATTTGGTGGAAGGATGAAGAAAATGGTATTTTAAACGAACATTTCGGTGAATCTAGAAAAAGGAGAATAGATGAATATCATCAATATAATGATAACCCAGTAATTGGATTATATGAAGGTTCTTTCCTAAGATGTGATGAGACGGGGATAGAATTACTAGGGAATAAAGCGGTAATAATCAGGAAAAATCAAGATATGCTGACTATTGAAGAAAATCAGAAATTAAATTATGATTTATCCACCAGATGAAACTACTACTAATTCGATTTCTAAATCTTCACTAATTATTGAGGAATGAGGTACGATCGTATCATTGTAAACCGCAAGAACTGTCGATGAGGGTATTTCTAATTCTTTAAGAATTAAAGATATAGCCACTGGTACTTCTGATTCAAAAATTAAAATCTCATCATGATGCTTAATCTGAACACGCATGTATCTCTCGAGACGAGTCACGCTTATGACCAATCCGTATCTGGAATAATTACAGCCGAGATCGCATAGCCCGGTATTGCGATGGATTCGAAATCCATTGTCCTATGGACGCGGGGGTTCAAATCCCTCTCTCGGCGCCATAATCTAAACAACAAACATTGATAAGACACTCATCAAT
>DADI01000014.1:0-263 GCA_002494975.1 Euryarchaeota archaeon UBA556 | reverse complement strand
ATGATTGGGAATATCGAGATGGTTACGAAGAAACCTAGTGTAGGTGGATTTCTGAAATCGATGGTTACTGGAGAATCTGTTTTCAGACCAACATATACTGGAACAGGTGAAGTTTTCTTTGGACCTCCTACATTTGGAGAATACCATATACTAGAATTAAATGATGAATCGATGATTCTTGATGCTGGAGCATACATTTGTTCAGATGAAGGAATTGAGGTAGGGATTATTAGAAATAAGGGGATGGCATCAATGGCCTTTGG
>DADI01000005.1 GCA_002494975.1 Euryarchaeota archaeon UBA556 | reverse complement strand
TTATGGCAAATCGCATATTCAGAATTACATTTTACTGATGTCCACTGGCCTTCTTTTGGCAAACAAGATTTGTATGAAGCAATAGAATCTTATCAAAGGAGGAAGAGAAGATATGGCAGTTGAAAGATGTTCAAAATGCGGTAGAGATGACTATCAAAGTCCTTCCGTAACAGTTGATGCTATTGCGACTAGGAATAGAAATGAAGATCTAGAATTATTAATGATAAAGAGAGGTTCAAAACCTCCGGAATGGAATGGAATGTGGGCATTCCCTGGAGGATTCGTAGATTATGGAGAAGATCCCGAAGATGCAGTGATAAGAGAGTTACTAGAAGAAACTGGAGTTCAGGGAAGATTTCCATTACCTCTTACTATACTAGGGGAACCTGGGAGAGACCCGAGAAAACATTGTATCGGATTATTCTATTTAGTTGAAGTTGATTCCGATTCAGAACCTGTTGGGGGAGATGATGCTGTGGATGCTAAATGGGTAAATATCAATAAATTAACAGAGCAAAATGTAGCCGGTGACCACTCTAAAGTCATTGATATACTTCGTGAATAAACATATCAGCAACAACATACTGCGAGTGTTATGGCACGTAAGTTAAAGATTGACAATGGAGGGAAAGTTTGGGCACCATATAGCCCAGGAATAACAGTCAGAGATCATATTTGGCTTGCGGGGCAAATAGGAATAGAAGGAGGAGATGATGTTGTGTCTCAAACTCAAGAAGCTCTTAAAAAAATTGATAATTTATTAGAAATTGCCAATAGTTCTAGAGATGACCTCGTCATGGTAACTATCCTATTAACAAATATTGATTATTATTCGGATGTTAACGAAGTATATGGTAAGTGGCTAGGGGAATCAATGCCACCTGCAAGAGCGGCTTATGAAGTTAGTAAACTTCCAGGCAATGCATTGATTGAGATTATTTGTGAAGCATTCAGAGGTTCAGGAACTGAATAAAATAGGTGAGTTAATATGAGTGTTTTCAAAGCTTATGACATTCGTGGATTAGCATATTCTGAGTTAGATGCTAAATTCGCTGAAAGATTAGGTAGAGCTCTTGTAACACACCTTGATGCAAAAACAGTAGCAGTAGCATCCGACATAAGAGAATCAGGGCCAGAATTACATCAAGCATTCTTGAAAGGATTAACAGACTCAGGAGCAGATGTTTTAGATCTAGGAATTACTACAACAGGAGTGCTCTATAGAGCAACAGTCGATCTGCCAGTAGATGCTTCAGTAGTAATCACAGCAAGTCATAATCCTCCAGAATATAATGGATTTAAGATATGTAAAAAGTCTCTACCAATGGCTGGTCAAGAATTACAAGAATTGAAAATAACTTTTGATGAAAATAACTTCAAAAAAGGAAAAGGAGTAATCAAAAAACTTCCTGAATTTGAGAAAGATTATTTGAAAATAGTTACTGAAAATGCTGGAATACCTCAACGTAAAATAAGAATCGCGATAGATTGTGGCAATGCAGTTCCAGGGCCATTAACAATTAAATTAATGGAAAAATTAGGAGTTGATTTAATTCCCGTACACTGTGAATGGGACAATAAATTTCCAAATCATCCACCAGATCCTACAAGACCTAAAAATATGGAAGATTTATCAAAAGCAGTTATTGAAAATAATGCAGAATTTGGTATCGGAATGGATGGAGACGGAGATAGAATTGGAGTAGTTGATGAAAAAGGGAGGTTTATTCATCCAGATAGATTGATGACAATTTTTGCGAAAGATATACTCGGAGAAAGAAAAGGAGGTACTGATTTAGAAAGAACCGTTTTCTTTGATGTGAAATGTAGTATGGCGCTAGAAGATGCGATAAGATCTGCCGGAGGGATACCAGTTATGGTTAGAACAGGGCATTCATTTATGAAAAGAGAATTAAGAAACAATCCAGATTCACCTTTGGCTGGAGAAATGTCAGGTCACTTCTTCCTTAATGATAGGTGGCCAGGATTTGATGATTCATTATACAATACGGCTAGGCTACTCGAAATAATAGGTAGAGAAAAATCGCCTGAAGAAGGTGGACCATTATTCTCAGATTGGTTTACAGATCTACCAAATTATGCATCAACAGGAGAGGCTAAAGTTCCACTTATTAAAGATAGAGAAGAAACAATGGAAATAGTTTCTAATGCCTTCGCAGATTTACAAAAATCTACTGTAGATGGTGTAAGAGTTAGGTATCCTGAAGGGTGGTATCTTTGTCGACCAAGCAATACTGAACCTATACTCGTAATGAGAGCAGAGGCTACTAGTGAAGAAGGTCTTAAAGAAATTAAAGAAGACGTTGAACATAGATTAGGATCTGTAATTAACTTAAAGAAATTTCATGAATCTTAGCTTATTGATTGAAATCTCTTCATTAGTTCAATCATTAAAAAATATCCAATTACTGTAGCACATAGTCCACCACCAAGTGCTGGATAAAAATTCCATCCGCGTTCAATTAATTCTGGCATCACAATAAATAATAATAATGATGGAAGAACCAACCAAACAATATCTCTTGAGAACATAATTATTTCTTCACTAGTAGCACCGTCTTGATTCATCCACATCATCGCAAGAACACTAACTAATGGTATAGATGCAAGTAC
>DADI01000050.1:6137-22753 GCA_002494975.1 Euryarchaeota archaeon UBA556 | reverse complement strand
ATTGGTCCTCCTACTAGGAACATTGATAGTGGATCAGGAGGGGATAGCAATGCCCCTAATACAATAGCGGTAAACCAAATAATACCCCTATTTTCTGTTATGATAACCCTACTAACAATTCCATTTCTTAGCAATATCCATACTAGCAAGGGTGTTTGAAAACTGATTATTGACCCGAAGAATAGCCCTACTATGAATCCCATCCAAGATTGTAATTGCCAAGTATTTGATAATCCTATATTAGTGGCATCATTTGCTAAGAATTCAAGAAGCATTGGTATCAATATTTTGTGTGCATAAATGCCTCCAACTATGGCGAGTCCAAAAGCCGAAATGAGCGCTATCGTAAATTGGAAAAATCTAGGTTTACTTTTGTTTATCTTCTCTCTTTTAGCCGCAGCAAATATTTCTCTCCCATTTAATGCTAGATCTGAGATTATTAATCCGAAGGTTAGGATAAATCCTATTTTCGTAGCTATACTCAATCGAAGTAAAATAACTTCCATTGGTTGTAATATTATTAATTCTACTCCATTTGGCAAATATCCATCCATATTCATCATCCAATCAATAATTTCTCCTGAAAATGGATAACCTAGAATCATCCCGGCTACAAAAACTGCAATGAATAGTTTTATCTTTCGCTTCAAATAATCAATTAAACCTACCAATTCGGCCATTGGAACCATGTCTCCGGGCCGTTCGTTCATGTTATTCCGTAGAGGTTCTATTCGTGAATACATCGCTCTGAGGTTTACTCATTCTTATCTTCTTAAAATTATAGATAGAATGTCTCCATCCTTCAGTCTATGGTCTAATCCGACTCTTTGCCAATCAAATTTTCCACTAGGTCCTTTTACTCTAGAGTATCTAAATTTTCTTACAAAATCTCTATGTAATTTAGCACAAACATCTCTCACAGTAGATGTATCTTTGATAATTAAAGGTTCGACTAAGTCCGCTTCTTGTCCCTGTGGCTTCAGATAAACGGACATAAAATGTAAATTTTCAAATATGAAATCTTTCATATTATCTATCCCTGTCCCTGTTTTTGCAGAAACTTGTAATACCGGCCAATTATGAGGTATCATTTCCATTGTTCTTTGGATGTCATCCTCATTAGCTAAGTCAACTTTATTGATTACTACTACTGCATTACTGTATACTCTATTACCTGCTAATGTATCTACAATATGATCGTCAGTGACATTTGTTCTTAGTGTCACTGTTGCTGAAACAATTCCAAAACTTCTTACAATTTCTTGTATCTCTTCATGAGTTAGATTTGTTTGTTTTACCGTTGATCTTACTACAATTCCTCCTCTATTAGATCTAGTGATAAATACTTGAGGTTCTTTTTGATTTAATCTCATACCAGATTTCCATAATTCTAAATCGAGAATGTCGAAATGCGATTCTTGAAAAGGATCTAACACATACAGAACCATGTCAGCTCCTCTTATGACATTCAGAATTTCTTTTCCTCTCCCTTTACCATCAGAAGCTCCTTTAATCAGGCCAGGCAAGTCAAGAATCTGAATTTTAGCTCCTCTATGCTCCATTAAACCAGGTATACAAGTCAAGGTAGTAAATGCGAAATTCCCCACTTCCGACTCAACTTCAGTTAATTGAGATATCAGGCTAGACTTACCAACACTAGGGAAACCAACTAATGCGACCGAAGCATCTCCAGATTTTTTAACTTCGAATCCTGGCCCGCCACCACTAGCCTTTGCATGAGCTTGTGCTTTTTCCTTACGTGCTCTTAACGCTGCAATCTTTGCTTTTAGTTTACCAATATGCGCATTTGTAGCTTTATTTTTCTGAGTTTTACCAATCTCATCTTCGAGTGACTTAATTTGTTCCTCGATTGTTGCCATACCTAAACCCCTTATCGCGTCTGATTAATATGTTGATGGCCCCGACACCTATTCTTCAATTGAATGGACTAAGCGATAGTTCATGCCCTACTTCTCTTTGGATAGACCTGAGGGGCGACCATGGCAGATGTGATACTAAATTTAGTAGATATGTCTCTCTTCGAAGAATTAAGTCTGATGCCGGTTCAAGATATTCTCGATGAAGTTGAAAATCAAACATTGAGAATAAAGAGGCCAGAACTCGATCAAGGTTTCCATCGTGATTTTGAGGTCGATCTAGAAGGAGATATATTAGAATGGTCAGATAGAAATCCATTATTAGATTTATCTAAGTCAATAATGGAACAAAAGATTTCTTCTGATGAACGCGCAAAAATTGGTATTTTATTGGCTAAATGGTGTTCTAAATCCGAATGGAGATGTTGGGAAGCCCGTCTTTTTCTTTATGTCGAACCATCGCTCCCCGAATCTATTGATGGTTCTGATGAATTCCTTGAGTTCTCTACTTGGAATAGTTTTGCAAATACTCTATCTTCAACCGACAAAAAAAGTTATTCTGAATCAGTAGTTCTTGATTGGATGAAAAGAAGAGAGAATTTAGGCGAAACAATGGATCCTTCTGATGACCCAAGAATATTACCTACTATGGAAGCTCATAAATCGGCCAGTGAGTCATTACATATTTTTTTCAATAATCTTCGCTCCGAGAAAATCAGTTTGCTCGTGGGTCGAGAATATCTAGAATCGAACCTTTGGTCAATCGATGGTATTTATTTAGTAGATAAAATGGTGATTAATTATGACTGAATTGCCCCTCCTACCACCTCCTCCTAGTTCGCCAATTAGTCCAGGTTTTGTTGTTTTAGGAAGATTTCAACCGTTTCATCGTGGGCATGCGATGATGCTCGAAGAAGCTGAGAAAATACGTATTAAAAATCATCCTAATTTAAAATTAATTATAGCGATTGGATCATCTAATCGCCCTGAAACTTTACGGAACCCCTGGTCAGCTACTGAAAGAATTGAGATGATTTCGTCTTGGCTTGAAAATGAGGCAGATTTCGACGCAGTTTTACTAGCTATACCTGATATTGAAGATCCCCCTAATTGGGTGTCTCATGCTGAGAAATATCATGGAGGCTCTGGAATATTTTTTAGTAGTGATTCTTATTCTTGTAAATTGTATGAAAAATCAGGTTGGGATATAATCTCAATGCCTCTGATAAAAAGGGATGAGTTTGAAGGCTGGAGAGTCCGAGAAACTGCTAGAATGCTTTCTACAATTCATGATAAAGACGCTATTGATACAGTATTAGGAGTTTCAACCCCTCAATCTGTTGTGAACTATCTTGTATCAAATGATTGTCTGAAGAGACTCGCTTTCTTGGGTGAAGGCGGGGAACCAGTCGGCTAATCAGGATCCAAGATCATCCGGGCTAAATTCACAATTACCTTCACAAGTATCGACCACTGAACCGGTTGAAAGATAATGGAATGCCATTTCTCTTGCCATAGGCAATGCTCCTATAGCGTTGTGCGCAGGGTGAGGTTCTTGCCCATATTCATTACCTTCAGGAGCATGCATATAGCCCCCGTCAAAGAAAACACCCACTGAACCCACATGTCCCTCTTCAACAATACTTATTCCATATGGGGTAATTGTTGATGAGTTAAGTAGTGGTATTCCTCCTGTTCTCATCATTCTTGATGATGAAATGTTGGATATCTGTAAATCAGTTATAGAAAATAAAGTCATTAAATTAAATGGTTCTATTTGATCTAAATATCCCTCTTCTCTGAGACTTAGGTATGTGTCTGTCTCAGTAGAATCCCATAATGATTGCATTATAGACATTGCAACCGCTCGATCTAGTTGGTTTTCATAGCCATATTCGCTAGCAAAAATAAAGTGAAATTTGTCATATTGCGTACATCTCTCAATAATATGTGAGAAAGAGGATCCTCCGGCCCACAGTACTCCTTTATCTAAATCAGGAGAAAGAGCAATTATCGAAGGGCCTCTTAATGCTCCATTTGAATATCCAGTATAGGTTGGATTAGTCGTATCTACTAACTTAGTCCCATCTTCTGAATAATATTCAGTTAAATCGGAGCAAATTCCAGTGAAGGTTTTTATCATGACTACTTGATTTATCATAGCTTGTTCTAATCTTTCGGCTTGATGTTGGAAGTATTGCATATTCAGAACTGCATACTCTATGCTTGTGAAATCATCATCTGCCCAGCCATAAAAACTAGTACCTATCATTGCAATATTATTTTCATTTGCCCACCCGCTCAAACCAGAGGTATTTCCATTTCCTAGGAATCCATGCCCCCAGACTGTTAGATTAGCAGGTCCTTGTTCTGTTGCCGAATTTGGTATTACTAACCAGAAAGGGATTTCTCTATTTTCAACAAAGACTGGAGTCCTATCATCTATTGATGTTCTTCTTATGAGTGCTGGCGGAAAGAATGATTCAGTATATTGTGGCGTTGTAAATGTACCAGTCATCAACCAATGGCTTCTATTTCCTTCCTCATCGAAAACCTCCGTATTTGATTCTACTGTGCATCCTATTCCATCTCCTATTCTTTCTAAAGCATCATTTCTCATTGAAAGTAATGGCCCGATCATTGATTCGGTTGAAGAGGTATGGAACTCCCAAGCAGTTTGAAGCTCACTTACTGAGATGTCAGAATTAGATTCTATCCAAGAGAATAAGTTTTGAAACTCTGCTCTTCTATTTTCAATATCCGGCGACGAAGTAAGTTGTTGATATTTTATTGCAGCAAAACCTTCTGGAGTGGGGACCAATTCTCCAACTTGGTCAGTTAATCCTGATATTATTACAACATAAGGTGTATTATGTTCCAATGCTTCAATTGTTCTGATATGAAATATAGTTGGCTGGTCGATTTCAGATCTTATGTCAAGTTCTACCCAATGTGCAACCAATTCTCCAGTTAATTTATTCATTAAAATTGTAGGATGCCCGCTTTCTAGGCTTTTAGAAATACTATACTGTCCTGCTAGTTCTGATACATCAGGGTCTACAGTAAAAGCAGTCATAATTTGTGTATTTGGGCTAACTCCGTCTATCTGATTAAGTATTGGAACTTCTATTGGGCTAACAGTACCTGAACTAGGTATCGTGTTTGAAGAATAATGAATTCTTTTACCAGTAACCGTATTAGGGTCATTAATCAGAAACGCATCAGAAGGAAAGGGGAGCATACAATGTATTGAATTTGTATTGTCACATCCATCAATATGTGGTATTTCAAGTATTTCGATAGGTTCCTCATAGTAACAACTTTGATCATTTATTGTAGCATTTTCATTGAAATTTAATGCATCTGCATCAGTACATCCTAAAATTTCGAAAACTCCATCAGTCACCTCATCATTTACTACTGTACATCCGGAAAGTACCATGGAAATACACAATAAAATTGCAATTTTAGATTTAGAATCTACCGTCATTATATTGTTGGGGTTCACGAAGGTTATCAATACTATTGTTCCGTAACAATCACTTTAGCAGGTCTTAAAACTCGGTCATGGAACATGTATCCTTCTTCAATTACCTCAATTATCACTCCCGGTTGTTCATCATTTGGCGCTGGTATTGCTGCTATTGCTTCCATGAACGCTGGATCAAATTCTTTACCCAATGCTTCAATTCTTACTATGCCTTCATTTTGTAAAGTATTCTTGAGCCTCTCTAGAGTCATATCAACTCCTTTTATGATCTTCTCTGGATCATTATTTTCAATTGCCAATGCTTTTTCCAAATTATCAACTACAGGTAGTATATTGGATGCTAAATTCATCCCCGCGAATTTCACTAATGTATTCCTTTCTCTAGCATATCGTTGCCTTAAATTGATAATTTCTGCGGCATTATACTGTTTTTCTGTTTCTAAATCTAGAACTTTTTCTTCGAGTATTTTTAGAGGATTAATTTCTTCCTCATCAAGAGTGGCTTCTTCTGGTTTTTCATCCACTTGCTCCTCGCCTTCGTCAGTCATGACCTTGGGTTTCAAACATCATTCAAGAATCCAATGGTCTTATGTTATTCGATATAGAAGTATTCGCCTGCAATTTTTTGCTCTCTATCTTTACGACTATCTGGTTTGTTTATTCGCGGCCTATGTGACTCATGATCTCTTCTAAATGTGATATTTACATCTTCAAGGAATTTATTCATGCCTTTTCTGAGACTTAATGGCCCCACTGCATTTCCAACCTTTCCGCCTTCTCCGTCGAAAACTAGCAGTGAATCGCTGACAATATCTATGAAATAGATGTCGTGATCAATTACCATAGCCGCTTTTTCATTACTTTCCATGGTTCTTCTTATTGCCTTAGCGGCTTCCATCCTTGCATTTGCATCGAGGTGAGCACTTGGTTCATCAAGAAGATACAAATCAGCTTCTTTCCCTAAGCAGATGGCTATACTTACCGCTTGCAATTCTCCTCCTGAGAGTTTTTTAGCCTTAAGTTCCAATAATTGGTCGACTTGCAATGGTCTGACTACTTGAGTATGGAATTCACCGGTTCTCCATTTATTCCCTAATTCTGTATTAAGCCAATCTTCGACACTTCCTTCGAAATCTGTATTGACATGTTGAGGCTTATACGAAACCTTTGCTTCCATGGTACACCATCCTTGATCCGGCTCAATTTCACCAGCAATCATTTTCACCATGGTAGTCTTTCCTGTAGCATTAGGTCCTACTACTCCAACAACTTCTGCGCTTCTGACCATGCCTTGCCCTGTCTTGAGTTTAAAATCCCCAAGGGTTTTTTCCATATCTCCCCATTTTAAAATTGGGAGTCCAACTTCTTCTCCTCTCACTCTTCCGCGCAAAAATTGTATTGGTTTATCTCTAATTCTAACATTTTCTTCTGGTAAGAAACCTTCTAAATATGCATTTATAGCACTTCTTGTCGATCTTGCAGGAGTGAATATACCGTATGCTGCACGCTCACCATATACTACATGCAGAAGGTCACATAATACATCTAATATTGCCAAGTCGTGTTCTACTACAATCACTCTCTTACCCATTTCAGCTAGATTTTGTATGATTTTAACAATTCTCATACGTTCATGTATGTCAAGGTAAGATGATGGTTCATCGAAGAAATATACTTCTGCTTCCTTCAACATTGTAGCACAAATAGCAACTCTCTGTAATTCTCCTCCCGATAATTGCCCTATATTTCTATCTAATATGTGATTAATTGCTAATAACTCTGCATATTCTTCGAGTTCTCCTCTATCATCTACTCTTTCTAATAATTCTCTAGCATTACCATCAAATATTTTTGGTAATTTATCTATATATTGCGGTTTTACAGCAATCTTTACACTATCTTCAGCTACAAGTTTCAAGTAATCTCTTAGCTCTCCTCTAGGAAATGAATCAATTATTTCATTCCAATCTAAAGAACTGATAGTCCAATCGCCTAAATTTGGTTTTATTGAACCAGAAAGAAGATTTATTGCAGTGGATTTCCCCATTCCATTAGGCCCTAGAATACCCACAACTTGTTTTTCTCTAGGCGCTGGAAGTCTAAACAGTCTAAACCCATTTTGATCATAACGATGAGTCATTTCCCCATCTAATTCTTCAGGGAGATTTGTGATTATTAATGCATCAAATGGGCATTTAGTAACACAAATCCCACACCCTATACAGAGAGGTTCAGAAACAATTGGTTTCCCACTAGAGTCATCAAGAATTATACATTCTATCCCGTTACGTACCGGTGGGCAAAAAGCCCAGCATTCTGCATTACATTTCTCAGGGCTGCACCGGTCTTCAAGAAGTACAGCCACCCTCATAATGTCATCTCACTATTATTCTACTCAATATATCTTCTATCATATAGACTATTTTTAGCCCTTTTCAATCAAACAGCAAAGAAACGATATCTCACATAAATATATGCAGCCAATCCTATTTTTTCTGTTTTAGATAATTGAGTTCTCTCAGAGAATACATCTCCATCATTCTTTTCGATTTTCTTCATAATTGAATGATAAAACGTTGTCATTGCTGCAGGAGAATATCTACTTGACTTATCTAGTAAAGAAAATAGCTTCAATCCTCTTTCTCTATATTTATCTGCACGTGAAATAAATTCCGAAACAAATGGTTTCCATCCTGGGTGCTTCAAAATATCTTTCCCACTCTTCAAATCCTCTTCTGATATACCATATCTCTTCAGATCTTCTAATGGCAAATAAACGCGGTCTCTTTCAATATCTTCAGCAACATCTCTAAGAATATTCGTTAATTGCATATAGATTCCCCAAGATTCAGCATATTCTCTTGCCCTTTTGTCATCATAACCATATATTTCTATACAAACTAGGCCTACTGTTGAAGCAACTTTGTAACAGTACGAGTATAAATCCTCGAATGTTTCATATCTATTGCGGTGGAAGTCTTCTTCCATACCACTAATCATATCATCAAGTAATTGTCTAGAAATTCCATATTTATTTACAGTATCTTTCAAAGCAATAAATATTGGGTCAGTTGATGTGACTTTCCCATAAGCGGTAGATAATTTCTTCCTGTAATAAAATAATTGCGACATTTTATCATTATATGACGAGCGTTCTAATACTGGTCTTCCATCGATTAATCTTTCAATTTTTGTCCTATAATCTATTGATTCTTGATTATCTTCTGACCCTCCAGGGAAATAATCAATGTAGTCTCCATCTGCAATATCATCTGCTCTTCTACAAAATGCGTAGTAAGCCATAATTGATCTACGTTCTTCCTCTGGAAGATACTTGAATGAGTGGTAAAAATTCCCCGCTTCTCTTCTTGTTAGTTCTTCACAATAGTCGTAAGCCGAGTCGATTACTTCCTGAGGCATCGAGCTTTCAGACCATATTGCAGCATCTACATGGGTAAATGGATTTACTAATTCTCCCCGGGAGCCTATTACTCCCATGAAAACAGCTCCTTCTCTTAGAGTCTCTAGAGCTGTTATACTAATTGCATGAACTGCCTCTCTTGTCACGTTTACTGCTGTACGAACTTTCTCAATAGGTGCTGAATCTGAATCTGCATCGACAAGTGTGATACTATTACCTAGATCGAACTCGACCTCAGTCTCAGAATCGCTAATCTGTCTCCCCGGCATACTACTCTCGTCTCGAGCCCAATTGATTTGTTCTTGAACCTCACGCTAGATTGATTAAATCATAAACCGGCAATTCAAGACATTTTTTTTGGATTTTTCCTACTAATACATAGCCAAATTGATTTTCTCATAATTTTCTTTATTTCTGGCCTTAAAACTTTTATTCTGTTATTTGCATCTAAAATATTCCCTTCCTTCAGGAGAACTAATGTTCTCTGACCAATTAGGATTGGCAACATACAAGATAAACGAAGCCGATATTGATTTTTAGGTAACATCTCTATCCATTCGACAGCATTATCTAGATAAGTCTCCGCTCTTTCTAAATATAAATCAAATAAAGGTTTGAATTTGTCAATATTTTTAGAATTTAATAAATCTTCAGCGGTTAATTGGTATTCTCTAAGTGTATCTTGAGGAATGTAACATCTACCCATTAGTAAATCTTCAGGCAAATCTCTCAAGATATTTATTAATTGTAATGACTTACCAAATTTTACTGCTTTTTCAAATAGAATATCTTTTTTCCCTTCATCTATTTGAAAAAGATGATCGAGTGACATGTGTGTCCAAAATTCTCCTACGCAACCTGCAACTCTGTATGTATAATCGTCTAATTGAGCTTCATTTTCAAGTGATATAATTTGCTCTCCTGATGCATCATTAAATCGCTCTAAGTCTAATATTTGCCCACTAATAATTATCCCTAGACAGGTTCTTATTTTTTCTCTATCAGAATCCGTAATTTTATCACTTTTTTCTAAGTAGTTCACAGGTATCATTGTATTTGATAATAATTCTGCCTCAGCCCCATTCTCCTGTATCTTCGCTAATGACGTAAAATCAGGCAACCCTTTATTTGAGTCTTGAATTCTAGTGTTATATTCCTTTAGACCTTGAAGTAGAACTTTATTTTCACCAACTTTTGAGTCAGCAATGGTGTCGGCTAAACGAGCCAATATGTAGAGTAAACCGATATGCCTTCGTATTTTCTTTGGAAGTACTTTCAGGCTTAAAAAGAATGAACGAGACGTACCTTCAAGAAGAGAATCTATCTTTTTTTCCGATACGCTAATGCTTAGCATATCTTCTCCCATGGGCTTTGAGATAATACTCGACATCTAAGACTCTCGCTTTTATAATTCATCTTAATCCGGCATCTTTTAGGGCTTTGACTAATACATTTCCAATTTCTGAAGGGTCTCTTGCAACATAAATTCCTGCTTTCTCAAAGGCAGCAAACTTTTCCTCAGCAGTACCTTTTCCACCTGATATTATAGCACCTGCATGGCCCATTCTTTTCCCGGGTGGTGCAGTTGAACCTGCTACAAAACCTACGATTGGTTTACTCATATTTTTTGATGCCCATTCTGCGGCTTCTTCCTCTGCAGAACCACCGATTTCGCCAATCATCACGATTGCTTCAGTTTGGGGGTCCGCCTCAAAAGCTGATAAACAATCGATAAAACCGGTACCATTAACTGGGTCCCCTCCGATTCCTACGCATGTAGATTGGCCCTCATTAACACTCATTGTCTGTGCTACTGCTTCATAAGTCAAGGTGCCTGATTTTGAAACGATTCCAATTCTTCCTTTAGCATGGATGAATCCTGGCATAATACCAACTTTACAGCCACCATTGTCACCTGGAGTTATTATCCCAGGGCAATTAGGCCCTATTAGTCTTACATTGGGATATCCATCCACTTTAGCAACTGCTCTAATCATGTCTAAAATCGGAATCCCTTCTGTAATACATACAATTAGTCCTCCTCCATTTTCATCAAAAGCATCAGCTGCCTCAATTATTGCCGCAGCAGCGAATTTAGCAGGGACATATATCACACTTACATCTGCATTAGTATTCTCAAGCCCTTCAGATACCGTATTGAAAACAGGGACATTTTTATTTGGTAATTCTACTATTTGCCCGCCTTTACCTGGAGTAACTCCTCCTACTACATTTGTTTGGTATTCGTCCATCATTGTACCATGGAAAGTTCCTTGTTTACCGGTAATTCCTTGAATCAATACTTTGCTATCCTCATGGATCCAAATTGACATTATTCTTCACCTCTTGTTAATTCTACAATTTTAGCAGCACCTTCTGACAAAGTGCTTGCAGTATGTACATCCAAATCACAATTATCTAGGACTAATTTACCTTCAACATGATTAGTTCCAGAAAATCGGACTACTAATGGTACTTCTAAACCAAGTTCATTAGATGCTTCTATTACGCTCCTAGCAACCATGTCACATTGGATTATACCTCCAAAGATATTAACTAAAATCCCCTCTACATTATCGTCTTCAAGTATTATTCCAAATGCAGTTGTTATTGATTCTCTTGTTGCTCCCCCTCCTATATCTAGGAAGTTTGCTGGTTCTCCTCCATACAGTTTGATTACATCCATTGATGCCATTGCAAGTCCAGCACCATTAACTAAGCAACCAATATTCCCATCCAATTTAACATAAGACAATCCATGTTCATGTGCTCTTATTTCAACTTCTTCTTCTTCCGAATGATCTCTCATTTCATCCATCCAGGGATGTCTGTATGACGCATTATCATCAAAACTAACTTTTGCATCCAATGCAATCATTTCTCCTGATTCCGATCGTACTAGTGGGTTAATCTCTATCATTGAGCAATCTCTCTCTACAAACATATTCGATAAGGAAATAAGCATAGATACTAAATCACTCTTAGAATCTCCAGAAAGGCCTAGTTTTTCAGCCATTTTTTCTGCATCTTTTTCATTTAATCCATCCACGGGGTGTGTCCAAATTTTGTGTATAGCATCGGGTGTATTTTCAGCTACCTCTTCAATATCTACTCCACCTTCTGTTGAAGCCATAATAAGCACGGATTTTGCCTCTCTATCCACTAGAAGTGCGAGATAATATTCATGTGCAATCGAACAACCTGCTTCTATATATAAATTGTTTACTATTTTTCCTTCAGGCCCGGTTTGTTTAGTGACTAGTTTTCTACCAATTATATTACTGGAATATGTCTCCACGTCATCTCTAGAAAATGCAATCTTCACACCGCCTTCCATGACTAGATCTCCTGTCTTTTGATCATAAAGATTGCCTTTCCCACGCCCTCCTGCGTGAATTTGTGACTTCACAGCAACTACTTTTGAATCTAAATTATCATATGCGGAGAGTGCTTCTACAACGGTTTTACAATGTATTCCATTCTGTACTTTTACTCCCGCTTGTTTAAACAAAGTTTTACCTTGATATTCGTGAATATTCATATTTCTCATGCCTCGGAAACGAACTCGCTCTTTGAACGATGCGCCTATACAGGTTCAAATCTCAGACACGAAGTCCTGAAATGAATTGTCATATCCGCTAGGGTATGGACGTAGTAGTTCTAGCAGGTGGTTTTGGGACTAGGTTAAGGCCTTGGACTGAAGGAAGGGCTAAACCTTTACTTCCTGTTTTGGATAAAACACTACTCGAGAGAGTTGTTGAATGTGTACCTAATGAATTAATTGACAGGGTTGTAATTGCAGCAGGATATAGTATCGCTGAAATGGAACAGTTCTTCAGTTCTAGTAATCTTCCTTATGATGTAATTATTTCAGTTGAAGACAGTCCATTAGGCACTGGAGGCGCCATAGCGAAATCTCTTGAACATCTGAATGGAGATGGTCCGGTTTTGATTCTCAATGGCGATTTAGTATCCAGCGTTGATGTCAATCAATTATTGAATTTCCATCAAGAAAAAAACGCATCAATAACACTTTCACTTTGGCATGTTGATGACCCAAGCCGATTTGGAGTATGTGGTCTTGATGAGTCAGGAATGATTACTCGGTTTCAAGAAAAGCCAGAACCAGGTACTGAATTTTCTAATCTAATCAATGCAGGCTGCTATCTTATTGAAAGAGATGTACTTGAATCTCTTTCTTTAAAAAAACATAGTATGGAGAGAGAAGTGTTCCCATTGATTGCAGATAAGGGAAAAATGGCAGGACTTGAATTTCAAGGATACTTTGTCGATGCTGGAACTCCTACTTCATTTATTGAAGCCACACAAGTTTGCATTTCTAATCTAAAATTCAAACTTGGTGCTATCGATGATAATAATAATTGGTTCCTTGATCAAGAATTCATAGATGATTCTTATCGGATAACTGGTTCATCTGTTTCAAGTAATGTATCTATAGGAGATGGTTGTGAAATTGTTGATTGTGTGATTTTATCAGGGGCTAAAATTGGAAATGGTTCTAAATTATATAGGTGCCTTATCGGTGAATCGAGTACAATTAATAACGACTCGAATATATCTGACAAGGTAATAGGACATCATGAAATCATCTAATTTATCCGTTATTGTCATATCAGTTTGATGTCTCCGAGATTCATGAGTGAGCAGTTAGTAGTTGTGAATTTTAAAACATACGAGTCTGCTCATGGCGTAGCGGCAGAAGAATTAGCATCAATTATGGGACAGATAGAAACAGATGCAAGGATGATTGCTGTGGTGTCTGCGTTTGACTTATCTGCTGTTGTTTCCATGGCTCCAAATCTTGAGATTTGGACTCAACATCTTGATCCGATTAATTTTGGTTCTAATACCGGTTGGCTACATCCAGAAACTGCAATACAACGTGGTGCTAAAGGCACTCTAATTAATCATGCAGAGCATAAAGTATCAATTGAACACATCGCAATGTTACTAGATAGTGTTCCTGAAGGATTCACTGTTTGTGCGTGTGCAGCTGATATCGACGAAGCCAGAGCATTATCTGCTCTCCAACCAGACTATGTTGCTGTCGAACCACCTGGACTAATTGGTGGAGAAATGTCGGTGACAACAGCTGATCCTGAAATTGTTAGTGGAACCGCTCGTGCTATTCGGGAGATTAGTAAAGACGTAGGCATTTTGTGTGGTGCAGGCATCAAAAATGGACAGGATGTAGTTAAGGCCATAGAATTAGGGACTTCTGGAGTTTTATTAGCCAGTGGCGTAACTAAAGTTAAAGACGCCAAATCAGCTTTGGAAGATTTAGTTTCAAAACTTTAGGGAAATCCGGTAAATGATTTTATGCCATTAACATTTAGATAGTCATAGCTAATGATTAGATAATCACTGTTTTGCTCTCTTTCGAGATGCTTTTCGGCGACGAAGCTTCTTCTTACGCCATTTCCAGCGTTGGTTTCCTTGCTTCTTCCAGGCACGTGAACCTCGCTTCATTCAGCACGCCGACCTACTGCCCCTATATGAGCGATTTGTAGTGTAAGAACAGACGTTCGTCCCTGGATGTGTGTGTTTGAGTGGTGGGCGATACAGGATTCGAACCCATGTCATCGGCTTAGAAGGCCGATATGATATCCAGACTACACCAATCGCCCTTGGGCTGTCGCGGTAGTATCTCTCTCATGAACCCTACACCTCAGAGATATCTTCTAGAAGCTCACCTACAGCATCTTCTAGTACGATTTGCATTTCTTCTACATCCTTTCCTGCACTGTAATTTAATTCACCATCATCTTGTATATCTTTCCTTATATCTTTGACACTTCTTCCGATTATTTTACTAATTTCTTTTTTCTGACTTAAATTCCCTCTTCTTAAAGAAATTAAATTAATTATAGATGTGATACTACGTAGAACTCCTTCTACAACCGCTATTAAGAATAGGCTGCTGACGAATGAAGTTGCAATCTCTTCCAGACTTTGCAATAATTCTCTAATTTCAGAAACCTGAACCTGAGCATCTCCCACTAAAAACACGCCGAGTACGCCGAATGGTAGCATTTTTGCAACATCTCTTGAAAGATCTTCAGTCCAGTATGATAGTATTCTAACAGAACCTACTACTGAAGTAGCAATTAGTGCGTTTCTTGAATGGTCTGCGTCTGAAGACAAGAGTGTCAAGATAATTGCCAATACTAATGTCCAGAACGTGAGTAGTATTGGAATTATCAAAATATACTGTATTACGAAAGTAATTGATTTGATATATTTTTTAATTTTCCCAGTCAGATTATTTGAGTATTTATCTAGATTTAGAGTGATCAAATCCCTTTTGGCTAAATTTCTATAGAAAATAAATACGAATATTGAGTAAGCAGATATAGCGAGAATTGCACCTAGAGTTGGATACGACTCATCAATAATTAATCGAATAAGTTCCTCTACTTCAGCCCTGTTACTTGGTACATCCATAGTCTATGCTAGCCCTTTCATGGTAATATCGTTACGACTCTTATGATTTGAAAGGCATAGCGCATTTAGGGCATCTACTAGGCATAGTTACTCTTTTCCTCTCCCATGTATATCCACAGTCTCCGCATATCCACTGCCTTTCAGGTAATTTCTCTAAGACTCTTTCTCGCATTTCTTGTAATACTGTCGAATCTGATAGTTTGGGCGGAGGTGCGATTTCCTTAGCTAAATCTGCATGTGTACTTCCATGATCTAACAATCCAGATGCATGTAGTAACTCATGTACTAGTGTATGCTGATATAATTCTGAATCATTGTTTAATAATGGATTTAGACCAATTGTCACTGGCCCGCAAGAAACTCTAAGTTTTCTTCTACGAAAAAGCTCATTCGCGTTACATTCAAACCTAGTCATTCCTAATCTTGACTCATTTTTATCAATCCAGATAAGTTGTAAGTTTTTTCCAAGATACTTCAAGAAAGGCGCTTCATTTTTTGTTAATTTAGACTTAAGTTCGTCTATTAATCCTTCAGGAAGCCATGGCTTTTCCGGTAGGTTGACTATTTTCTCTTCCTGCCCGCTGTCTCCAGTCATACCGTTGCCTAATCCATTCTCCTTAAATGACCGTCGCAGGTCGCCTGTTCATAGGGCGTGTGGCGCAGCTTGGAAGCGCGCTTCTTTGGCTAAGAAGAGGCCCCGAGTTCAAATCTCGGCTCGTCCACCATAATTTTCCACTCTGATTTTTGCCACAAACAGTAATATTAAATTACTCTTAAATTTTTATTATTTTTTAAAAATCGAATTTTTTGTTATTTTTTACTATTTACAAGTAATATTCCTGAAAAACGCTTGACTGATAGAATTAATCGAAAACTATGGAAAATGAAAATTCTTTGAGCATTCTCCAATCAGTCTATATATGCTGCATAGACCCCATCAGATGATGAAGCCTAGATTTAGTGCTCTATTTTTATGCACGCTGATGATTGCCTCGGTATTTGCCGGGTGTCTCGGTGGCGAAGACGATGTAGATGGTTGCATGGATGCAACCGCTAACAACTACAACGCTGACGCCACAGTAGACGACATGTCTTGTACCTATGACCCAACTATGACTTCCGTAATGGAATCATATGCGGCAGATACTATGGCATATGATGACGCTTGGTCATCTCTGCAGAGCATACGTGCTTGTGCTGAGACAGGATCAAACAACCCATGCGAGATTGTTGAAATGACAATCGGTGATGCATCTACGTTTGACCCTCATGATGCTTATGATTCAGCATCTGGTGACGTTATTGAGAATGTTTTCGATACCCTATACAGGTATGAAGGAGATGGCTCAGGAAATGCGATT
Source organism: Euryarchaeota archaeon UBA556 (assembly GCA_002494975.1). Classification (GTDB taxonomy): domain Archaea; phylum Thermoplasmatota; class Poseidoniia; order Poseidoniales; family Thalassarchaeaceae; genus MGIIb-O2. The sequence goes on along the minus strand of DADI01000050.1, from coordinate 6,139 downwards.
AT
>DADI01000050.1:0-6104 GCA_002494975.1 Euryarchaeota archaeon UBA556 | reverse complement strand
GATGTATACTTCAGTAATGGTGACCATATGACTGCTGAAGATGTTGTATATTCATGGGAAAGAGTGAATGAAATGGCAAGCCCACTTTCACACGTTTCTTGGATTACTGAACAAAATTTTAACACGTCAGGTCTGACAATGATTGATGATACTCACTTTTCGGTAACTTTGATGCAACCATATGCTGGATTCATTTCTACAATCGCTTACACTGTTGGTGCTATTGTAAACAAAGACCTTTGTGAAGCCAATAGAATAGTTACTGCTGATGATCCTGCAACTGCTGATGTAGACGAGTCATCTGATGACTGGTGTCATGGATGGATGGACGAAGCACCTCTTGGTGCAGGTACCGGTGCTTACATTGTTGATTCATGGACTCGTGAGACTTCAATCGTTCTGACACCTAACTGGATGTACTGGGAAGATGGTGGATTCAATATCAACCGTTTCACTTCACAAATAGTTACTGAAGCTTCAACTCGTCTTCTTGCTTTCCAAGATGGTGAGGCTGATTTCGGTTCATTAAACATCGAGGATGAGCCAGAGTTCTGTGATAATTATGAAGATGGACCTAATGTAGTAGGTAAGGAAGGATTCGTTTGTACATACAGAGAATCTTTCACAATTACTCTATCTGCAATGAATGTTATGCCAAAGGCTCTAGATGCTGGTGAAGAAAGCAACAACACTGATGCTAACTCGTCTCTAGTTCTAAATCATGACTGTGATATGGATGGTACAATGGATTGTAACGTAATGTCACAATCTGCAGTTCGTAAGGCCATTGCATATGCTTTCGATTATGATACAGCACGCCGTGATACATACAGCGGACAATTAGCTCCAGTATACGGCCCAATTCCTAATGGTTTCTTGTATGATGAGACTCAATCACAGGTATTCAGCTACGATCTAACCATTGCTGAGCAAACTCTTGAAGATGCAGGATTCATCAAGCAATATGACTGTTCAAGTCTAACTGTTGCAGGTGCACCAACTGTAGTTGCTGAGGGAGATAGAGATGGTGACGAATGTCGCCTACCAAACATTCTGAGAATCATGGCTAACGAAGGTAACGATTACCGTATTGCTATGGCTGGTCAAATTGCACAGTCATTAGGTTCAATCGGTGTTGCAACTGATGGTGATGCAAAGCCTTGGGCTGAGTATCTAACAATGTACTACACTAGTACATTCGAGATCAGATTCAGTGGATGGGCTCCAGATTATCTGGACCCAGATAACTACTGGACTCCATTCGCTGCAAGTCACGATGCTGGCGGAGACGCATATGGTACAAATTACCACAATGCGGCTCTAGATGAGAATCTAACAGCAGCTCGTGTTTCAACAGACGATGCAGAGCGTACACAACTGTACAGTAATGCATTCGCTCTTTGGACGGAAGACCCGAACATGATAATCATCGGCCAAGGTAATGGTATTAGCGTAAAGCGTACTGATATTGTATCCGCTCCATGGGCAGCTATAGGCTCTGCTCACTGGTTTGACTACGATAAGTTACCAGTAGCTTGAGTCTTATTGACTAGTTCGGAAATACGTAAGGCCGATAACAGTCACTACGGTGGCTGTTATCGAGCCGTTTTTTTTTTGATTCTCTAAATGATTATTTTGAGAATTATAAATTGGTTTTTTAAACCAATATTTCAACCTAATTTAGGTGGGATTTGTCTATGAAGCTACAAGAATTTATTGTCAGAAGATTAATCCTCTTAATCCCTGTAATCATGGGAGTTTCAATATTCACATTCGCTATAGCCCAGATTATACCTGCCGACCCTGCAGCCGCCTTATGTGGTGAAAAATGTGGAGTAGTTGGCTCCAATGGACTAACTGCCTACGAATCTAATGTCATAAGATTGGGTCTTGATAAACCAGTATGGCAGCAATATGTCATATATGTTACAAATCTTCTTGAGGGTGACTGGGGTGAATCAGTTACATTCCATCGTCCAGTAATTGAGAAGCTCAGAGATGCTGCTCCTATCACTCTTGAGATGTCTTTTTTATCTCTAGCAATGGGATTTCCCATGGGCATCACTTTAGGGATTTTTAGCGCAGTATGGCAAGACAAACTATTCGACCAGGCATCCAGATTTGTTGCGATTGCATTTGTTAGTTTACCCATATTTTGGCTAGCCATGATGTTCCAATATATTCTCGGAACTCAAGTTGGTATATGCGATCCAATAACTCAGGCTTTACCTTTGGTTCCTGATACTGAAGGTGGTTGTTTTCCTATATACGGGAGACATGATCCTACCTATACATTCCCAGATACAGGGACTGGGTTCCACTTAATCGATAGTTGGATTGTAGATGAGCCAACGAAATTCAATCCTCAGACAAATCGTTACGAAGTTTCAATGTCTCACATGGATATGTTTATGGATACTTTAAAGCATCTATTCTTACCCTGTTTCACACTAGCAGTGGCGAGTACTGGAGGACTTCTAAGATATATGAGAGCCAGCCTTTTAGAGGTGATGAATGAAGATTATGTTAGAACCGCTCGAGCTAAAGGAATTTCTGAAACTAGAGTCATTCTAGTCCATGCTGTACGTAATGCTTTGGTGCCAATAGTTACGATTCTAGGATTCTCTATAGGGGGTGCCATAGGAGGCGCTGTTCTTACAGAAACCATATTTGCATTCCCAGGTATGGGTAAAACAGCTGTCGATGCTATTGTTTACTTAGATTTTTCAATGATAATGGGGGTTACTTTAGTTACAGCTATAATTTTCCTCCTCTCTAATTTACTTGTAGATATTTCATACGCTATAGTCGATCCAAGGGTGCGATTAGAATGAGTGATTTCACCACTGATTTCATTTTGTATAGCATATATTTATTTTTCTTAATTTTTACTATTGGGATTATTTTTGATAAAATAAGAGGTAAAAAGTGGGCAGAAAGCCTTGAAGATCGTGAGGAGGGATTCACACGATTCATCCAAGGCTGGAAACAAAGATTTTATGACTTAAAAAAAAGTTGGAAGATTTTTAGGAAATCAATACTTGCTATAATCGGTTTAACTCTTATAGTTACAGTTTCAACTATCAGTATTTTTGCAGATGATATTGCAGTCGAACATCCTTACAGGAATTTGCAAGATACAGAAGATCTTTGGTGGATTGATAACGAACCAAGAAGAGAAGCTCCATTCTCGGAGGCATGCGATTGGCATGAGCAAGGGATTGATTTATTTGGAATAAAAACTAAAGGGTATTCTCGTTATGTACCTGCTGTTTCAGATCCAGTGATTGATGAAAACGGATCTCTTACACCAATACCTCTAGAAATTATTGAGATTGAATTTATCGAAGATGATTTAGGTTATGATTTGAATAATTCTTTGATAATAGTCTATAATGAAACCACATTTTTTGTGACGGACGAAGCGTTAAACATTACTAGTTCAAAAATATGGGTTACTTATGAATTTCAGAATAATGACATGCATCATTGGTGGTTACCTGATGGTTATGATGTATGTATTATGGGTACCACAAATACCGGGCAAGATTTGTTTAGTAAGATATTATATGGTTCCCGTATTTCACTAAAAATAGGTATTACCGTTGCGTTCTTAACTGTTGCATTGGGTACAATTGTTGGAAGCATAAGTGGGTATTATGGCGGAGTTATTGACGAAGTAATCATGCGAATTACTGATGTATTCTTTGCAGTGCCTGGCTTGATTTTAGCAATGGCTTTTGTCGCCGCATTACAGAATACTACAAGCCTAACAATCGCGATGTCCACCGCAGCATTTTTATTGTTATTTTTTAATATTCTTTCTACAAGAAACGTAATTTCTGAATTAATTACAGGAGAAGGAACCGATCGAAATTTAATGTTTAAAATAAAAAATAAATTGGCGTCACAGTCTGATTTAGAAAATAAAGTTTTTAATTTCAAAAACTCAATACTTGAAATCGCGTTATTTTTATTGCGCTTCAGAGGAGTTTTATTAGTAGGTTTAACATTAATTTTCTTAGGGAGTTTTTGGCCAGAATTATGGTCAAATAATACTGACGTGAAGTTAGTTAAATCATTAACTTTAGTTGCGATTTTCACCCTATATGTGGTAATAACAATCTTGGATAAAACATTAAATGAAGGTGTACCTAGTAAATTGATTTCAAAGAGAATCTCTGAATCATTTGATTTTGGGAATCCTTATCGATTCTTAGCATTAAGGACGATTCTGATATTCATTTCAGTCGTTTTGTTAATTTTTGTAACTAAATCCAGTGATTCCGATTTTATTCTGATTAAGGACTTTGATAGATTATGGAAAATTCAGGCTGCATTAATATTAACTGGTTGGCCTGGTTATGCAAGACTGATCCGAGGTCAAGTCTTGTACATCAGAGAGATGACGTTTGTAGAGGCAGCAAAATCTGTGGGAGCCCCTGATGGAAGAATAATGTTCAGGCATATATTACCGAGTGCTTGGGCCCCGTTGTTGGTTGCTTTTACACTTGATGTAGGTGGTACAATATTATCTGCATCTGGTTTATCTTTCATAGGCCTCGGTGCTGAACCGGGGACTGCAGAATGGGGTATTCTGGTTTCTGATGGCCGTAGATTTTTCCCCAATTCCTGGTGGTTAGTGACATTCCCTGGTTTGGCGATTTTACTCACAACTCTTGGTTTCAATTTGCTCGGAGATGGATTAAGAGATATAGTAGATCCGAAAAATAAGAGGTGATTTTGTGTCTGAAAATTCGTTATTAAAAATTCAAAATCTCAAAGTCCATTTCGACACACTTGAAGGCCCAGTTGAGGCTTTACATGATGTAAATCTTGAAGTTAAAAAGGGTCAAATAATGGGTGTCGTAGGGGAATCAGGATGTGGTAAGTCGGTTACCTCATTGACCAGTATTGGATTAGCCACTTGTATCGTTGATGAAGGAAGTATCAAGTATGATGGTAAGGAAATGATTTTTCATGAAAGTGATAAAAATAATTCTCTTGTATTTCTTAGTAACATATTACCCTACATCGCAGTTTTAATTTTCTTCCCTGTAGGTTTTGTTTATCTAATGCCTTTTATGAATGATCCACTACTAGGTTTCCAAATCATAATGTTAGGCTTTGGATTGATTATTATTTCTCTTATTATCAAATATTTTATTTACTCCGATTTAAGAGAACATGAGAAATTTATGAGATTTATTAGAGGTAATGAAATAAGTATGATTTTCCAAGAGCCAATGACTGCGTTAAACCCCCTATATACAGTTGAAAAGCAGATTTATGAGGTTATGAAGACCCATAACCGTTTAGTAGACTCTAGATTATCTCAATACGATAGAATTTTTTCTTCATTAAAGTCCCCATTTAGATTTATGTATAATTGGATTTTATCTGATCGTTTTTCATCAATATTTTTCTTAATTCTTCTATTAACTTATCTTATAACTTCATGTATGGGACCAAACCTAATTTCTTCATGGGGGACTCGCTTTGCCGTAATATTCTACGCTTCTGCCGAGGTATCAATATCATGCACTAATTATACGGATGAATTAATTTCTTATTGCTTTTTATTGATTCCTTTTGGTATACTAAGAGCCTCAATAAAATCCTCGATGGATAGAAAAGAAGACTTCAGAAAGATGTTGGTGTCAATTCCATATGTATCTGTCATATTATTATTGATTCTATGGTATGATAGTAGTCTTTTTTTGGGTGATTTATGGCATGAAGAATTAGAAATTTCTGACAACAATTGGGTCCATTCGGCGTTTATGATTGCTTTCTATTCCCCTATCATTTCATCACTCTTTGTTGATTTCTCTAGGCTTGAAGAAGTTCATAGATTTTTGATAATTAGATCAATACCTTTTACATTTACTCTAGCACTAACTTATGCAATACTTCTGTGGACTCCTAATCAGGTCGTTGGAACCATCGTTGCTTTGGTGATGGTAATATCGATACCAGGTATGATATTGATTGATTACTTACAACTTGACCCTGCTCATAGAGGACAAGTAGTAAAGATTCTTGAAGATGTCCAGATACCTAATCCTGGGGCGGTTATTACAATGTATCCTCATGAGTTATCT
>DADI01000080.1:373-39523 GCA_002494975.1 Euryarchaeota archaeon UBA556 | reverse complement strand
GCCGATTGTAAGAATGTTTGTGGCACACTCTGGCGAGGACTCGGAAATGAGTATTGAAGAGCTGGGTCTTTCTCCAAATTTAGTTGATTTATTAAAAAATAAATGGGGAATAAAAGAACTATATCCCCCACAAAAGAAGGCTCTACCCGCTGCTCTTTCAGGAAAGAACATAATGTTGACAATACCTACTGCAAGTGGCAAATCTCTTGTTGCTCATCTTACCATCGCTCACAGGCTAAAGAATGATTTAGAGATGCAGAAGGCACTGTATGTAGTCCCTCTAAAAGCTCTAGCTACTGAAAAATATAATGAATTAAAGGAAGTTGCTGAAGTAGTTGGATTGAAAGTCGGTATTGCAATTGGTGATAGAAATAGCCATAATAACTCGATTGATGATTCAGACATTCTAGTTTGTACTAGTGAAAAATTAGATTCACTACTTAGAAATCGTTCTGAAATAATTTCTAAAATAGGCATAGTTGTGAGCGACGAATTTCATTTATTGCATGATCCGGGAAGAGGCCCTACATTGGAAGTTCTAATTTCGAGGATCCGCCATAAGAGACCTAGTGCTCAGATTATTGCTTTATCTGCAACAGTTGGAAATTGTGAAGAATTAGCGAAATGGTTGGATGCAGAACTTATACAATCAGAATGGAGACCTGTGACATTACATTCGGGAACTATTACTGATTTACAAGTGAAGGTACATCGAATAGATGGGAAGGGAAATGATGAATGGCCAGAACCTAGGATTATAGAAGGAAATAGTGGCAAGAACTTACAGGCAGCATTAGACGATACAATAAAAGAAAATGGTCAATTGTTAATATTTGTGAATTCTAGGATAGGTGCACAAAAAGAGGCAAGAGAATTATCTAAACATATTACTAAAAAAATTAAAAAGGGTGAGTTTTCTATTGACGAAGATCAAATAAAAGAACTAGAAAACTTTGCTGAATCATTAACCCAGAGGGAAGATAGTTCTGCTTTAGTAAAAAAATTAGCTGATGCGGTAAAAGGAGGCGTTGCTTTTCATCATGCAGGTTTAACCACCGATCAAAGAAGTAAGATTGAAGAAAAATTTAAGAAAGGAGAATTATATTGTATTGTAGCAACACCAACCTTAGCTCAAGGAGTTAATTTACCGGCTAGAAGAGTAGTAATTAGGGATGTGAAGAGATGGAATACATCTGCTGGAAGAAATATGCCAATGCCAATAATGGAAATTAGACAAATGCTAGGCAGAGCTGGTAGACCAAAGTATGATCAAAAAGGAGATGCTTGGATAGTATCAAAAAATATTGATGAAGAACTTAAATTTGTAGAACATTTTTTGCTTAGTGAACCAGAAGAAATAATATCTAAATTAGCTAATCCTAATGCTCATAGCGCTGAAGAAGACCCTGCACTATTGACACATATTCTTTCATTGATTGCAACTAGTGACATGAATGACAGAAATTCATTAGGTCGATTCTTCAGTAAAACATTTCTTTCGACTCATATGGAAGCAGAGGCATTAGAAAATCAAATCGATAGAGTGATAAAATGGCTTTTTGAGAATGAAATGATAATTAAAGAAGGAGAATCCGATGACGTGAGGAAAAGAATTATTTTAGATGAAACTACAAAATCATCGGAAGAAGATTGGGATGACGAAATTCCATCTTGGGCAAGTTCTGCATCAAATGTTGATGGTGTAGAAATTAATGATAAAGAGAACAAATACAGCTCTGAGATTACTCCAAGGAAAGGACCTCCAATATTTGGATTCAAAAAGGCAAGTAACTATCAAGTTGAAGAGGTTGAAAAACCTGATTCACAGAGTATGGTTTACTCAGCAACACCATTAGGTTTGAGAGTTTCAAGATTGTATCTAAATCCAATTTCAGGTAAAATTATTAGAGAAGGATTGGTTAATGCAATGAATATCTTAACTGGTATTGATGAGCAAAAACAGATTTCTCCATTTAGCTTATTGCACTTAGTAACATGTACTCCAGATTTCATACCATTATGGCCACAAAAGAAAGATTTAGAGAAAATTCAAGACGCTATATTCGGTCATGAAAGAGAATTACTTACTAATAGCGTTGATTTAGATGATGAAAGGAGGATGAAGGGAGTTTTAGTATTGCAATCTTGGATTGAAGAACTTAGTATAAGCGATTTGGAAGAAGAATGGAATGTTCAACCTGGCGACCTGAGAAGTAGAGTAGATTTAGCAGAATGGCTATTGTATTCTACAAGGACAATTTTAATGGACGACATAGAATTAAAGAATATGGATAGGGATTCTCATCGTGTTCTATTTGAAGCAATAGATGAAATTCATAGAAGAGTTAGATATGGTTGTAAATCAGATTTATTGGCTCTAATATCTCTCAAAGGAATTGGAAGAGTAAGAGCTAGAGAAATGGTAAATCTATTAGGAGTTACAAACGTGAATGATATAGCTTCTTTGACGGAAAATGATAAAATGAAGCTTTCAGAATTAAGAGGTTGGAGTATGAAACTTGTAAATAACACTGTGAAGAACGCGTTACGGGTAGCTAAACGAGTAAAATGACCAGTATCCTTCTTGAATTAGAGCCCATCGCAGCATATATACATGCATGAGCAGATTCCTTGGTTCCCAGCTTGGGGAATAAGATTCAAAGATGAAATTAAGAATACTAATGAGATTCTGTCAATGTTCAACGAATTAAAAACAGATAATCGTTGGTTGCTTCTGGCATTCGATGTCGCGGCGAGCGAAAGACATTTGTGGACTGCATGGTACTCAACAAAAAGGAATCAAAAAAATGGGAAGATGATTGCAAATAGTGTGGATGCTGAATTTATTAGATTGATAGCTGGAACACATCAGGTAAAAATTGCATTCAATAACGCAGGAATACGTAAAGGAGATGAATCATCCTGGATTATCAGACTACCAGAATCAGATATAGGAAATGGAATTGATGAAGTTTATATTAATCGAGATTCATATAATGACCATGATTCAGAAGCCAGTCTCTTAATTGAAAAGATGGGAGGGGAATTAATCAGTCAAAGGCCAATTGCTACTTTGAAAGGGCTAATGAGAATTGATTATGATAAGGAAGTCAATGAGACTCAATCATTAGAAGAATGTTTCATTTTACATCTTGTTTCCTCAAAAATATAATTGTAGAAGAAAAACTCAGAGGGGCAAACTGATATGCGAGGGCTATGAGCAACGGATAGGGATAATATGGCGAAATACTACGGTTATAGGAATTGTTCACATTGTGAAATCGAGTGCACCCCTGGGAACTATCTTGATTATAGCGGAAAAAGATACTGTACCGCCTGTTGGATCCAGCATGAGAATCCAGACCATCCTGATTTAGATGCTATAAGAGAAAAAGTACAACATGCAGTTACTGTTTGGAAACTTGCTAAATATTCTCGTGATGAGTATCATCTTCCAGTTGGCCCTAAATCAATCAATAAGAGGTGAGAATAGTTGACTTTCATACCTGATGACTTTGATGCGTCAAAATGGGAAAACATAGAGCCATATGTCAACGATTTATTAGAAAGAAAATTAAGTTGCTCTGATTGTTTAGAGGGCCTTATCTCTGATTCATCGAATTTAGCAGAACATATCTCAGAAACAGGAGCGCTTCTTTACATAAATATGACATGTGATACTGAAGACGAGGAAAAGAGGAATGAGTTTCTAAGTTTTGTAGAGAATATAAGGCCTAAACTTTCAAAATTTTCTGATGAATTAAATCGTAGAATAGTAGATCATGAATCAATTGGAGATTTACCTTCTAGATATGACCTAATGATTAGAGGAATAAAATCAGATATTGAAATTTTTAGAGAAGAAAATATACCTTTAGGAGTTGAACAGACTAAATTAGTAACAAAGGCTCAAGGAATAACTGGTGCGATGACAGTTGATTTTGATGGAGAAGAGAGAACTTTTCCAGAGATGAGAGGATTTTTAGAATCAAATGATCGAATACAGAGAGAACGCGCTTGGAAATCCATGGTTAAAAGATGGATGGAAAATTCTGAAGAATTATCAGATATTTTTGATGATTTGATCTCAATTAGACATAAAATAGCATTAAATTCTGGATTTAAATCATACACAAATTATATGTTTAGAGCAATGCATAGATTCGATTACACAGTAGAAGATTGTCTGACATTCCATAAATCAATTGAAGAAGTTTGTATGCCAATTGTAAAGAAAATAAATTCAGAAAGAAAAAACTCATTTGATTTGAAAATATTGTCCCCCTGGGATGTAAATGAAAAATCAGGTAGTGGCCCAGATATAGCTGGAAAAAATCCATTAAAACCTTTTAATAATGTAGATGAAATGGTTACGAAATTATCAGAACTATTCCATAACATGTCAAATGACTTAGGGACTAAATTCGATAAATTAGTTGAAATGGATACCTTAGATCTAGAAACTAGGAAAGGAAAAGCACCCGGAGGATACCAGTACTATCTAGAAAAAAGTAGAATTCCATTTATTTTTATGAATGCTGCAGGTTTACAAGGTGATTTAGAAACTATGATTCATGAATCAGGACATGCATTTCACTCTCTTTATTGTGGCCACTTAGACTTGATTGACGAAAGAGACTATCCTATTGAATTCGCAGAAGTTGCATCAATGTCAATGGAATTATTAACACAACCAAACTGGAATATCTTTTATGAAAATAAAGAAGATGCTAATAGAGCAAAAATTAGCCATCTTGAAGGTGTAGTATTTTTATTGCCATGGATCGCTACGATTGACGCATTCCAACATTGGATCTATGCTAACCCAGGACATACAAGAGAAGAAAGAAAAATACAATGGATCTCACTAAGAGAAAGATTTGGGTCAGTAATGAACTGGGATGACCATGAAGATTTCAGAGAGCTATCCTGGCAACAACAAGGGCACCTATTTGGAGTGCCATTTTACTATGTAGAATATGGTATCGCACAGTTAGGGGCACTACAATTATGGCAAACACACCGGAAAAACCCCGAAAAGGCCCTGAAAGATTATTCAAATGCCATGGGATTAGGAAATACGAGGACATTACCTGATTTATTCGCAGCAGCAGAACTAAAGTTAGGCTTTGATGAAAAGCATCTACAATCATTAATTGGTGAAGTAGAAATCGCAATGTCTGAAATTAAAAATTAGTCGGACAAGCTGGGATTTGAGAGATTAATCCTTCAAACCCTCAGCTGTCACGGTAAAGACCGCTTCGCCTTCAGGAAGATTAGGGCTATCAATTAAACGTGCTATACGCCTACCACCCTTAGATTTCCTCAGATAAAGTCGGAATGTACTTGCGTGACCTACTATATGTCCACCTATCGCTTTTGTTGGATCTCCCCATAAAGCAGCAGGGTTAGACATAACTTGATTAGTAACTAATATCAAAGCATTTTGGACATCAGAAAGTTGTTTTAATTCTTTCAAATGACGATTTAATTTTTGTTGTCTTGAAGCAAGCATTCCCCGGCCTACATACTCTGCTCGAAAATGACTTGTTAATGAATCTACAATGACTAGTTTTACATCTATAGACTTCGACATTCTTTTTATTTCATCTACTAATAGCATCTGATGTGCAGAATTGTATGCTCTTGCTACATGGATTCGATCCAATGCATCTTGAGGAGACATACCAACTGCCTCGGCCATCTGTGCGATTCTCTCTGGACGGAAAGTATCCTCAGTATCAATGTAGAAAACCTCTCCATTAAGTCCCCCTTGAGACAATGGTAATATTGTGTTAACTGCTAATTGATGACCTATTTGTGTTTTACCACTACCAAATTCTCCGAATACTTCACAAATTGACTGCGTTTCAAACCCACCACCTAATAATTCATCTATGGATGCAGTTCCAGAAGTTAATTTCTGGACTGTTTTACGTCTTTCAAGTAGTGCATTACCACTAATAAAACCGCCAATATTTGCTAATTTCTTAGCAGCTTGTATTATTTTTGACGATACTGCTTCCCCAAGTTCTGCCTGCTCAGCAAGCTCCATTGGGCTCATTACAGCTATAGCTAATAATTCTTCAAATCCTGCTTCTCTAAGTTTTTCTGCTGTAGCAGGACCAACTCCTGGGAGGTCTTCTATAGTCATCTCTGGCTCATCTATATCAATTGTTATTTCATCTTCGTCCATATTCTCACTCGCTGTTTTCTTTGCCATCTAATCACCTTGTTATGGTACTGCGGGATATTAGAAGGTATATGAATAAATGAAAGGCCCCTGTCGATAATTGAAAGTGAAAAAAAAAACTATTGCCTCTTAGTAGCCTTTTTTTTCACTTTAAGTTTTAATTTAGTTTTGGTATCGAGTGGTGGATTTGAACCACCGGTCTCCGGGTTATGAGCCCGACGAGATAACCTGACTACTCCAACTCGATAGATGGCGCTGACGACTTACTTATTTGAATACGTCTAGAAAGATTTTTCCACATCAACGTATGATAACAGTCATGGGGTGTCAGTTAACCCGCCATTACTGAGACACCATGGGAAATGGATTGGTAATACAAAATACGATGATGGTTCTCCCGCATGGAATTGTAGAAGGGGACCTTCGAGTCACTAATGGTTTAATCAAAACTATTGCACCTCAAGGAGGAATACAACCAGAAATTGGAGAACTTGTTATTGATGGTACCGGACTGCATCTATTGCCTGGTGCAATAGATCCACATGTTCATTTTAGAGACCCAGGGCATCCCGAAAAAGAAGATTTGGAGAGTGGTAGCCGAGCAGCGGCCGCTGGAGGGATTACTTCATTCCTAGATATGCCTAATACATCACCAAATGCTACTAATCGAGCAGCATTAGAAGCAAAGATTGCCTCTGCTGCTAAGAAGGCGGTCACACACCATGGTTTCTTTATTGGAGCAACAACAAATAATGTCACTGATTTACAAAGTATAGAAGGAATGGATGGTGTCTGTGGAATCAAGATTTTCATGGGTAGTAGCACAGGAGATTTACTGGTACATGAGCAAAAGCATTTAGAAGATATTTTTGCAAATACAGGAGGTATTATTGCAACACATGCAGAAGATGAAAATCGACTACAGTCCAGAATTCCAGAATTTAAACATCGAACTGATATTGCTGCTCATGCAGAATATCGGGATATTGAATGTGCACTTTTAGCGACAAAACGTGCCTCGGCTTTGGCAAAAGATCACGACCATCGTTTGCATATTGTTCACCTAACAAGTGGAGCTGAAGCAGACTGGTTAGCCTCAAATAAAGGAAATTTAATCACAACTGAAGTCTGCACGCAACATCTCACTTTTGACCAAAATGATGTCGAAGAACTAGGTGTTCGGGCACTAATGAACCCTCCAATTCGTTATTCAGAGGATAAAGAAAAATTATGGGAACGCCTCAAAGACGGAACTATTGATTGCATTGTCACAGACCATGCACCACATACACTGGCATCAAAATCAGTTGGGTTCCCAAAAGCTCCAGCAGGAATGCCAGGAGTTGAAACTTCTCTTCCATTGATGCTTACACATGCAATGGATGGAAAATGTACAGTATCCGATGTTGTACGCTGGATGTGCGCAGGTCCAGCCAAGGTCTACGGCATTAAAAATAAAGGATCTTTAATTGAAGGATTTGACGGAGATCTAACCTTGGTTGACCTAGAAACTAGTAGAATAATACAAGACTCAGATACATGGACGAGAGTTGGTTGGACCCCCTATGCAGGACGTTCTTTGACTGGATGGCCGATGTATACTATCGTGGATGGAAAAGTTGTTCATTCACGAGTAAAGAATGGAGAACTGAGAGGAAATATAGTTGCAACCCCGGGTAGTGCAGGTAAGCCTCTAATTTTTGAATAGTCAATCTTCGCAATCTACTACGACGTTTGAGGAGCGTCTTCCTCTGATTCACCATCTACTTCTTCTTGTTGATGAACATAATAATCCTCAGAATGGTGACCAGGTATATCTAATTCGACCTGAATCGACATATCATCAATTTTGTGAACAGACGCTCCTAATGCTGAGAATGAATAAATAAATTCACCCATAAAAATTGAGCGGCGAATACTAGTTTGAGAACCATACCAAGAGTTACTATCATCGACGTTATAGTAATCAGAATGATTTGCAGTACCATGTAAAGACAAAGATTCGTTTACAATATCTACATTTATCATTTTAAGCATAGATACATATTCATAGCTGTAAGTATACAAGCCATCATTGTTCACCATATTGTATCTGTAGGTAGAAAGCGGTACAGCTAACATTTCTTCAGGACCCCAATATGTGAATGCTTTATGCTCATAACTTGCTTCTGACCAAGACCAAGACCACCCGCAGGACCTGATATCCTCACAATTCTCGTCGACATAACCTGGAGATAATACCTCGACGTCAGAAAGTACAGGATTAGAGGGGTCACTTACATCAAACAATGAAACCTGAGTTGTTGACCAATCAAGACCTATTCCTTCATCACCTGGACCAATTCCTATGGTAAGTAAGTGATCTTCATCGACAGGATGGATGTAAGTAGAAACACCAGGAATCTCTAACTCTCCAAGAACTTGAGGTTCTAATGGATTTGATAAATCGAGTACCCAAAGAGGGTCTACATTCTCAAAGGTGACCAAATATCCTCTGTCGCCAACAAATCTTGCACTCCAAATTGTTTCATTGGGTGCAATGTCTTCGATAATACCTACTTGAACTAAAGAGTCATCTGACTGTTGAAGAATCGTTACCTGATTTGTAGGTCCGGTAAAAATAGGATCTCCATTCTCATCTATTTCTCCTTCTAACCACCACCGGCCCCACGAATCGGAAGTAGATGCTATCCTTATAGAGCCTTGAAACTCACTCATTGAAAACTGATCCTGAACAGTGCCAGAAACGCGACCTGAACCTATGTAAGAGGTAGAATTACTATCTGATATGTCAAATGCATGGATATTGGTTGAATCTTCGAAACCATCATTTCTCCAGAACCACCACCAATCAGCCGTTGGTTCAGCTAACAAAAGAGTATTTCCAGAAGAATAAACATGAGCCCATCTAGAAGTTATGTGATCTACTTCAAACTCAACTACTTCTTCGAACATTTTCATTGTTATTATTGTAGTTAAACCTCGAACTGTTGTTTCGGGGCTCGCCGAAAACTCACTACAATCATCTGAAATAAGTGATGTTTTAACGTATGGAGATTCGCTCTCAGATGTGCTCTCATACATTTGTGGGATGAAATCATCAAGTGTAAGTGACTGAATAACAGCGTTGTTAGAGTTAATTGTTTCCAATAAGGACTGATTCCAGATATTCATTTGTTCATATCTATCTTCTATTTGATAGTAGTTATTAGGAAGACTTACCCATGATTGAATACCTTGGAAATATGTGTATAAGTGAGTTACTGAACGTACTGTACCATCAACTAGTCTAGCAGTATGATAATTACCCTCGATTAGTAATTCTTTCTCTATTACAGGATTTAACTTATCACTAATATCAACAATAGTATACATTACAAGACTCTCATAACGAATGTAAGTATTTGTTTTTGGTTCTCCATCTCCATTAAAGTAAGTGTAGCTTTCTTCATGCCCCATAACGTCTAGTAAAGGATGACCGAAGGGGAGGTTCCAGTAATTGATACTGGAGGTAATAACAATCCTATTACCTTCAAGCAT
Organism: Euryarchaeota archaeon UBA556; assembly: GCA_002494975.1. Taxonomy (GTDB): domain Archaea; phylum Thermoplasmatota; class Poseidoniia; order Poseidoniales; family Thalassarchaeaceae; genus MGIIb-O2. The sequence continues at coordinate 29,790 of DADI01000080.1, read as the reverse complement.
CATTTGCATGGGAGAGCCTATCATTGTAGTATTAGATAAAAGATTGAGTTCCCCAAATTCAGGAACTCCCATAATTAGTAACTTGTCTCCATTAATCATGTAAATATAATGACCATCTGTTTTTATGAAATCCGCTTCATCAACTCCTGATTCTTGATTATTTGTTCCCGAATAATCACCTGTTCTATCATCGCTATTCGCAGAAGTAGCCGAAAGATCCCCCTCTGCACTTTCGGCCAACGCTATATCATCTCCACCACGCCACATATCGTCTACATACATATTCGGAGTCCAGTGATAATATGATTGCTGATCTAATTGAACTAACATTTCATCGTATACTGATTGCTTGAGGTCTGATAATAAGTCACTACATTGCTGGTAACTCACTAATTGAGGACTACCAAAAATACGCTCAGATAAATCCAATTGAGGATATTCATCATCAATTGATATTATAGTGTCATCAATACCTTCATTTATATCGTCAATCACTCCAAGGCAGCCTGAAGATAATAAGATAAATAATACAAAAATAGTTGATTGAGGGCTCTTCATCATAACTAACCCAACGGGTCGGTTATTATGAATAAGTTGGTATATTGACTTTACAATTATTATATAAAATAATGGTTTATAGTCGAAAAACTAAGATTTCCATCTACCGTTGCCGGATTGTCCTCATCAGATTCATCATCTGTCATGGCAGTCGATGTTTCAACGGCTTCATCTGCTTGATCGGAGCCGAGGCTTTGTGTGCCCGCTAAAAAAATTAGCGCCGCAATTTGTATGTCCAATTCCTGATCCATCAGATTCTTATTTAGGAGATATCTACTTAATAGAAGGGCTCTTTTGAGTCATTGATGCATCAGGAAATTAGTTAATTGTTGAAAGAGTATGATGAACTTAAAGCATCATTACCTGAATCAGTAAGAATCCATTTAGGTCTTCTTGATTTTGAAGCGGCATCAATATAATCTGATTGTTTAAGATCAGAGATATGATAGCTCATTAACTGACGGGAAATTGAAAGTTTTTTGCTAATCTCTGAATTGGAAAGGCCTATTTTTCCTGAATTTGATAAAACTTCGAGTATTGCTAATCTAGTGCCCATAACAGGATTACGTATGGAATTTAATTTCGATTTAGAAATTTCTGAAACCGCATATCTTCTGAGTTTTCCATCTTTCCAAGAAATTATCTTGCCATTGCTTTCGAGTACTTGTAAATGATAAGCAGTCACTCCATTAGCTAAACCTAAAGAGTCCCTCAATGCAGAAAAATGTATGCCTGCATTAGCCTCAAGATATCCGAGCAAGCGACCTCTTGAAAGAAGATCATTACGGTTTTTACTCTTAGATATTAATGGTGTTAATAAAGAAACTAATACTGTGATTTTGAAAACTTCAGAGAATAATGAGCCTAAAATAAGAGATGAAAGGCCTCCAGCACCCAGAATTATTAATTCATTCGATCTATCAGTAGAACTCTTTGGGCCTGTTTCTTCTATGTAATTTTCCTCTAATGAGGCGTCATCTGCATCGGCCATCATTTCCGGTTCTAATCTATCATTAGATTTTATTTGCATCTCCTCAGAATCAGAATTACTAAAATTCATTATACTACCTGAAATCAAACAAGTTATTGCAAAAAGAGAGAAGATGCGAACTGCTAAAACACCTCTCATATACTTCCCGCTGTATAATCACATATGATAGACTTGGTTAATTGTTTTGACATTTGGAGTCGTCGTGTTGAAGAAGTGAGGCTCTTGTGTGGGGACGAAAATAGATGAGCGGAGAGTTGGATGGAAACTTTGGAGATTCAGATAGTTATGCTGAATCGATGTTGACTTCGGCACGCTCTGTGATACATACATGTCTACAAATACGTCCTTTTGAACCAGTGTTAATCGTTACTGACCCTGAAAGTTCAGTAATTGGTAGAGCGTTGTATGAAGCGGCTGCAGAAGTAACTGACAGGACTCTAATGATGATGATGCCTACATCTCACAAAAGAGGAAGTGAACCTCCAGACTATGTCGCCGAATTAATGAGAAAACAGGATGTTGTTATATTGGCCACGAAAAGTTCACTAACTCATACAAAGGCTAGAATAAATGCTTCAAGAACTGGAAGAACTAGAATCATTTCAATGCCTGGAATAAATGAAATTATGTTTTCTAGTGGAGGAATGACTGCTGATTATAATGCTCTACAAAAAGAGCTATCAGGATTAACTTCAATATTTCGAAGGAAAAGAGACGTTAGGGTCACATCAGCCGAAGGAACTGATATCACATTCAGTATAGGTGCCAAATGGAGGACTGATGATAATGGAATTTGTAATCGACCAGGACAAGTAATGAATTTACCATCGGGCCGCGTATTTGTATATCCAAAAGAGGAATCCATGAATGGACAAATTGTTATAGATGGATCATGGGAAGGAAATATACTAGATGAAAAAATAATTATGAAAGTAGAAAATGGAGTAGTAGTGGAAATCTCAGAGGGAGAAATCTCAGAGCGAATAAATCTAGCATTCGAGGAGATTAGTAAGCCTCTAAATAAATCTAAATCCGCAATTGTGAAGACTGTAGCAGAATTTGGCTTTGGAATGAACTCAAGAGCAAAGATAGTTGGTAATTTACTAGAAGACCAAGTAGTACGAGGTGCAGCACATTTTGTCTTTGGAGACAACTCGGCTTTTGGTGGAAAAAATAATATTGGGATACAAATGAGAGGAGTTATTTTGAGACCAACTATCGAACTACAAGATGTTGATTTGGTTAAAGATGGGAAAATAATTGCTAAAAGGAAGTGAAAAATTGAGAGCCTTTCTTTGGTGTAATGGTGATATACCAACTTCAGAGATGATAAACTCATTAGGAGATTTAACACCTTTATTTGGAGTAGATGGAGGGACTAAAAAAGCAGAATCATATGGTTTTTTGGTTGAAGAAACGTTAGGCGACTTAGATTCAATAAAAGAATATGAATCAAAATCAGAAATGAATAAATTAAATGATGATTCTTGCAGTGATCTAACTAAGACAATATTAGAACTGTCAAAAAGAGGATATACAGTATTTGACATATTAGGAATTGATGGCGGTTCTCCGGGGCATATCTTAGGCATATGGGGGACAATGGTTGAATCTCCCTTACAATTAGAAATAAGATTACATCATAATAATGCAACCTCATATCGAATTACACCTAAAAATAATGAGTTTCAGATAAATCTTGAAAAAAATCAGTTATTCTCTGTCTATGCATTAACCGGATGTGGAAAAATTAGTGTTAAAGGTGCTCAATGGGAACTAGATAATGATTTACTAAATTTGTCTACAAGAGGGCTTCACAATAGAGCAAATGGAGGAATTTTGTCCATTAAAGGTGACGGAATAATAGCACTAATAATTGAACATTAATTTATTCTTCTTCATGGTATGGTTTTGGATTCTGAGAAAGTAGCAATGCTATCGGTCTTGTACGAGGATCGCTCTCTAATGCTATTTTCATAATTACAGCAAGAGGGACACCAAGAACTGCCCCCATTATCCCCCAAGCCCATCCCCAAAATGAAACTAAGATTAGGAGAACTATGGGCGACATATCAAGACGTTGTCCAGATAACTGTGGCTCTACGAATGCACCCCATGCTTGTTGATTCGCAATCAATAATCCAATCATAATAAGAGCGACCGAGGGCTCCAGTAATATCAAAGCCAAAATCCCAGGAGGAATCATAGAAATTAGAGCCCCAATATAGGGTATAAAATCAAGGAAAAATGTGATCGAGGCCCAAAGAAACCACCCCGGGATAGCTAAATATTTGAGTATGATTGCAGCAATAATCGCTTGACCTAGAGCGACTGTAGCTCGTGTAATAACGTAAGTATTAATCCCTGCACCAGAGTTAGATGCTATCTTTTTGAAACGCACTAATTCATCAGGATAAGCAGCCTTAATTCGATTTGGAAGTGTCTCTGCCTCAAGTATAATAAACAAAAGAAATATGAAAATTGTTACAGCACTAGCAGTAAAACCAGCGATGGAACCGACAAAGTTTGTTGCGAAATTTGTAATAACATCAATACTAACTAATTCCTCTAATCCAGATGTATCAATAGTTTGGCCAAAAATCTCAGTATTTTCCAGACGTGACATTTTCTCTGAAAATGCTTCAGTTATCCGATCCTGTGTTGAAGCCTCGGTAAATTCAGTTAGATTAGAATAAAGTACCTGTGAAGCTAGAAATATTATGACACCAATGATTGTTATTAATCCGCCATAAGCGAGAAGAGGATGCCCAAATCTCTGTTCTAACCAATTGGCAGGAGGTCGTATCAATAAGAAAAGAAGTGTAGCAATAACAAGAGGTTGGATTACCACTTTCAAATGTATAATTGCAAGTATGGAAATGAGTAAAATCACCATTATATCAGATACCGTGCTGACTGGAATACCTCTGAAGGCTCTTGTAGATGTCATGTGCTTCCCCAACCCTGCGAGGAGTTTTGATTGATGAAGGGTTTCCCGACAATAGATTAAATTCTATTATATATTTTGATAAAATAATCCGCATCAATCTCATATGTAAATCTATTAATGACTCTTTTACGACCCTCAAGTCCTTTCTTGTGGAGTAATTCTCTATGTTTAATCTCTTCAAGAATAGTAGAAGCCATTGAATCAATATCACCCATAGTAAATAGGGCACCAACTGTAGAATCAACCATTTCAGGTAACGGGCCATGATTAACCGTTACAACAGGAGTACCTGACGACATTGATTCTAGAGGAATTAATCCTTGACCCTCATAGTATGATGGATAAATTGTTAGATCGGCATTCCTAAATAATGAAGCTAATTCTAAGAATGACATACTTGATTCAATAAAAACTGATGACGATAATCCTAGTTTATTCGCCTGTTTTAAGAGACGCCCTCTCAGATGACCTCTTCCAACTATTACTAATTTAGAATTTGGCGCCTCAGAGTTAACTATTGCAAATGCTTTCAATAGAGAACCATACCCTTTTCTAGCCGCTAAACGGCCTACTGCTAATAGTAAAGTGCTTTCTTCAGTACATCCAAAACGTCCTCTCAAATCATTATCAACTGACTCAGTAGGATAAAACATCTCTGTATCTACACCCCAATGGATAACTTCACAATCCCAATTTTCAGGGACTGAATAACGTGTTAAAAAATCCATTTTAGTTGCTTCGGAGTTTGCAACGCATACATCAGAGTTAACCACTGCTGCATTCTCATATCCAGCGTATCTTTTTGCGGTCAATAAAATTGCCAAATCATTTGGATTAGCCCAAACAGCCGCCTCTTTCTGTTTTGCAGCAGTAACTAATCCGTCTTTCTCACCAAGCCAAGAACCATGTAAAGAAGAAACAATAGGTGCAATATTTTTTTTACAATAATCAAACTGTTTTGTGTTCCAAGATATCATTGGGCAATGTAAGTGTACTATATCGATAGGATTTGTCAAATTTAATTTCTTCAAAGCACGAAGTGCCGAACGACCATAAGAACGTGTGAATTCCATTGGTAATTTTAGCCACCCTACTGAAATTACTTCTATACCTTCAACCTCTGGAATATTCTTACCTCCGCCATTTCGTGTAATAATAGTCACTTGATGGCCTCGAGATACTAGAGCAGATGATAGGTGAAATACAGTCGAACCCATACCACCCCAACGAGGGGGATATTCAGCAGATAACATGGCGATGTGCATACTGTACCATGCCTGCGTTGAGTTAACCGGTTTTCAAGAGATTGGACACAGGATACGTATCAGTTTGATTCAAAGAGTTAACAATGGTCGCCTAAACGAGAAATATGACAGAGGCGCTACCAGTACATGTCACCGTAGTTATACCTACAAGAAACGAAGAAGCAGCAATAGTAGATACTATTCGCTCTGTACCTAGAGATGGATGGTGTGAAAAATTAGATTTTCTAATCATAGATGGTAATTCAACAGACAAGACTAGAGAATTAGCTGAAGAAGAAGGAGCAACCGTTTATCTTGAGCCACGTAAGGGTTATGGTAGAGCTTACAAAACTGGATTTGCTATGGCTCCAGGAGAGATTATAGTAACAATGGATGCAGATTGTACATACCCTGGAGAAGAAGTTCCATCTTTAGTTCAGAAATTAGTGGAAGAAAATCTACAATGGATTTCTTGTGACCGGCTAAAACGGGCCGAAGAAGGTTCGATGCCGGGACTTCATGGGTTTGGAAATTGGGTATTATCAACAACAGCAACAATTCTTTATTGGTATGGGATACATGATTCACAAAGTGGGATGTGGGTATTTAGAAAATCAATATTTGATAATGAAAAAGTAAGGCCAAAACATGATGGAATGCCACTATCACAAGAATTTAAGATACGAGCACGTAAATATCTAGGTAAGAAAAATACTGCTGAAGTAAGTGTTCCTTATCGGCCAAGAGTTGGAGAAGCAGAGATTAATACTTGGGGAGATGGTTTACTAAATCTTAGATTCTTATTTACGCACAGATTAGGTTTAACTCAGCAAAAAACTCCTTGGGGACCTGAATAAAAGTAAATTATTCATTGAATTCATCATCTAATTCTCTAGGGTCAAATGTTGACCATGATTCAATCATTTCGAGATCTTTAGCTAATTCTTTACGACGATTTAGTGAATATAATATTCCTATAGCTAGGAATAATGTGATCATGAATGCTAACAATGGTAAGCCGCCAGATAGGAACCAAGAAATTATATTGCTATTTTCTTCTGATTTAATGGGTAATTGTCCAAATAGTATTGGGCTGACTACTTCACCGTCTATTGCCCATACCTCAACTTGAGCAATACTACCATCATTGACTAGTAGGGCAGTCTGTATACTCCATATGTCATCACCTGCTATTGAATCTCCTCCTAATCCATCATCTCTTAATTCAAATTCTTGCTCAACCGCACCTGCTTTAAATTTACAAAAGACCATTTGAGTTGTCCCATCTAAATCATCTAATCTAACAGTAACAAAAATTGGATTACTCTCACCGAACTTTAGATTATTAGGATTAATCGATAAATCATAAAGAATCGGAGAGCTAGAACCTATGGTCAGATTAATTGAAGTTACATCGGATTCACCTCTTGAATCTTTGACTAGAAGATTAATTTGTACTAGACCAGGAGGGAATGATACAGTAATTTCTTCCTTATCACCAATTTCGGTACCATCTCCTAAACTCCATTGATAAAGAATAATATCATTATCATAATCAAATGAGGTTGAGGCGTTTAGAATTATTTCTCTACCTGGAGGGATATATTGACCATCAGAATAATCTCTAATTCCAGCAGTGGGGCCTGTCTCAAAAACGGTTAATTGTTGAGTATAGTTAGATGTCCTTCCAGTTGAGTCAGTTAAAACGAATGATAAATCATGAAGTCCTGCTGGGAGATAATCATTATACCAATATTCGTTAGTCTTATTCTCAAGTATCGGTTGAGACATAAGACCCGAATATAGGGAAACTGTAAATTCATCGCCATCAGGGTCGAATGAATCTCTGAAATCAAATAATACAGGTAAATTAGAATAAACCTCAATTCCGTCATTGGGAGAACTGAGAATCAAAACAGGTGCTGATTGCTCGACAGAAATTGTTGTTGAGAAAGAGGCAGTTCCACCATCCCCATCATCAATATGGAGAGATATTACATGATTGCCTTCTGGTAATCGAGACTTGAATTTCCACTCACTGCCTATTGGCTCAGATAGTAAATCGCTTTGCCATAACACACTTACTAGGTCTTTACTAGAATCAGAAAAATAGTTGCAGATAATTCCGGTACTATTATCTAAATCAGAACAAGCTATATCCCAATCACCAGAGCCAGTTGCATCAAATGATATCAAATGACCCGAGTTAGTAGAATAATTCTCAATAGGATATGAAATCAAAGCAACTGGAGGAGAGTTTTCTACAATTAAATCTACTACGGCAGTTGTCCATTGACCCGCATGATTAGGTAGGTCATCACTAGCATACATCGTAATTTCGTGATTTCCTTTGGAAATCATACCTGACCATTCTAATGAATCAAGAGGAGTAATGCCTGAATGTAATAGTCCATCAATATCACTCCAAAATTCAAATTTTATCTCGTCGCCCTCTGGATCAATGGTATTGTGACCGTCGATAAGTAAAATATCTTGAGATCTTACACCTGTTCTTGTAATCTCAATAAGAGCAGTTGGTAATTCGTTAAACAACTCTACATTAAATGTCCAAGTTACAGGCGAATGTACACCATCAGTAGCATAGACAGTTACTGTAAATTGATTTGGTGCAAGTGGAAATGTTTTGTTAATTTGCCCCGGACAATCAGAAAGAAATAATTCAGTATCATTATAAGAGGTTTTTATCCAACAAGTTAATTCATCATTTTCAGGATCATTTGTTCCAGTTAAATCAATATTGACTGATGCTGTTTTTCCTAGATAAAGAGTACCCCAAGCCGAAATATCTGGAGTAGTATCTACTGTAAGCAATGGAGGATTATTTGACAGTTCAATAGAACGCTGCTCTGAAGCACAGTTATTCGACAAATCACAAATTTCAAGAGTGATTTGATGAATTCCATCTGAAAGACATTGGATTAAATTATTAGCAATAATAATTGAATTATTATCGTTAAATTCACATGAACTAGTTATATCTCCATCAATATTACTCGACCAAGAATAGGTCATTAATTCGTTATCTAAATCCCATGAGAGACTGGCATCAAAAATAACTTCAGAACCACTGGCATAAACCTCATCTGGACTGGGTAATAACCACACAACAATAGGTGGTTGATTCGATATTTCCAAAGTACAGGTTACAACTTTGTTTGAATCTAATGCAAAGGGTTCGGAGTCATTATGCACTGAATCATAATCGCATCCTGTGTGGACATTATTTACATTAGACCACCCATTTATAGGAGTCCATTTTTTACCAATAAATGGACCGAGAATATCAACGCCTTCGTATGGTAATATATCAAAATACTCAGATTCATACTGGTCGAAAGTAAGGTTCACAGAAGAAAAGGGAATATGATTGAAATATTGATTAACCACATGAGTTTCTACATACCACATCTCATCAATAATATTATCTACAGATTCAAATGTAGGTGTATCCATCATAGATGATGAAATCCATCTCAAATGGCTACTAGATTTCATCAAGAAATAATTAGAATTATTTGAATTAGATAGGAAAAATGAATTAGACATATTTACAACACTAGAATCAAGACTTGGGGGAGAATTACATTGAAAACCGATATTATTCGCCAATAGCTCTGAGTGATCTACTAAATCAAGACAAGAATTTGTGTTCTGAGAATTGATTGTACTATCATTAAAATAAGAATTAAGCGAACCTTTTGCATCCCAAAAGAATCCACTATTATTTCCATTAATTTGTAAATTAGAAATCTCAGCGTCGACATCATTTAATTCGATCGCATAATTATTAGAATCAGTTGAATTAGAATTAACCATCAAATTATTAAAAATTATATTACCGTTCTGAGAGAGACCTGAATTGTCCACACTGAGGGCAGGAGAATTAATCGGATCTATTATTGCTAAAGAATGCAGTTGTAAATCTATACTATTTTCAATAGTAACTCCATAATTATCATCAATGGATGTACAAATATAGCAAGATACATTCTTACCTCCGCTTACAACATCATTGGATTCATCAAAATAAAATCCAGAACCAAGAGTTGCAGATAACGAACCTACTCCATTTCCTGAAGTCACAACATATTCTAACTCCACATTACTGGAATCTCTGATTGATACCCCATGGCCAGTATTATTCATACTAAGAATTGCATTAACATCGGGATGGAATTCTCGAAAATCTAGGCCACTTGCACCATTCTCAGTTATCTCCCAATTAGTTCCACGGACTCCACCTTTCCACATTAAAACCCCAGGGCCAGAGGAGTTCCTTACAACTAAATCATTGATAGTTGGAGGCCCAGAAATACCCCAATTCGAAGATCTCCAAAATAAACCAGCGCGATCATTCAAGGGGATTGAAAATCCATCACCGCCATTATTCAATAATGTCAAATTATTAACAACCATAGAAGAATCTATCATATAGGCTCTAAAACCAACTACTGGATTATCTTCAATTAAGCCACCTTCAATCTTAATACCACTAGTATTCACATCTAATGCTGCAATGCCAAGTCCGGGTGTCTTTGCATTATCACCGCCTGTACCTCTTATTACTAAATTATTGAAAATAGCATTCATTGGTAAATTAGAGAACTGGCTATGATTATATTGCTCAATCATTATGCCACGATATTGACTATCTTCAACTACTAGATTTGTAAATGTGGGTCTCGTATTCCACCCCTCTGTAATATGTCTAACATAAACACCATTATCAGAGCGTATTACATTCGAATTTGATACTAGAGGGAGAGAATCTTCAATCCAAATCCCAGCAGATATTGACGTAGTAGCACCACTAATATTGCTAATCTGTAAATTGGATACTATGCCCCCAGAATTACCCCAGTAATTCAAACCACGAGTAACAAGATTATTGATAACTGCGCCATCAATGATTGGGCTAGAAAATGCACCGACTGAAATTCCAATGCCTTTTCTCCAGTTGGTGGTTAATGGAATATCTTGACCACCTCCTTCAATTACAATATTATTAATTCGGGGAGAGGCGGAATCGAACATATCAATCGCCACTAAATCTGCATTCTCCACTCTTAGGTTGTTAATTGTTGGATCGCTTCCATAAATTGTAATTCCATACTCTGAATTTTTAATTGTCAGATTATCAATCTTCGAACCTAAACCATCACTTGAAGAATTAAAAATAATACCATCATGGTCCCCTATAATTGAATTCAATATGACTGGGGATGCAGAAGTTCCTTCGACTGTTATCCTTCCAGCGACTAGTATATCTTTATCATCTCCTAGATTAATTATTGTACCTTCCTCAATAATTAAAATATCTCCGCTTTCAACAGTATAACCATCTACTAAATTTACTGTCCCGCTCCATACTGAAGTAGTCTTGGAATAACCTGCAATGGAACTGATAGGTACTAAAGCAATCGTTGATAAAAGGAAGATCGAAACTAGGATGATTGCATGCCTTCGATGATGACGATGACTGTCAGGCATGGTATAACGGCTCTGCGATAACATATATCAGTGGTGGGTAAATGAGTATGTTAGTAATCGATAACAAACGAGGCATAATAAGTGCAACTGATGCCGTCCTAAATTGGAGACAATCAGATAATGAGTACCGCTTTCGTTTTATTCAAGTGCCAACCTCAAAGAGAGCTAGAAGTTTATCTTGCATTATTAGAAATTGATAGTGTGACTGAGACTCATGTAGCATATGGAGAATATGATCTAGTAGCAAGAATTGATTTCGAAGATGAAAAAGAAATGGCAAAAACATTAGTTGGAAATATGCGATCTATTCCTGGAGTTCAGAAAACTGAGACATTAATAGCAGTGGAGGCATAATAATGGCAGTCGGATTTATTCTAATAACCACTGAACCAGGGTATGAAATTAAAGTTCGAGAAGAAGTAAGCAACATAAAGTGTGTTAAAGGACAATGGATTGTATTTGGAAATCACGATTTATTCGTTAAGGTTGAAGCCGAAGATGAATCTGAATTAACAAAATGTATTGTACAAGAAATTAGGTCAGTTAAAGGAATCTATGAAACAAGAACATTAATTGGTGCTGAAATTTGATTAAAGCGACCTCGTTAATTCGTCAAGTAATTCATTAGCTGCTAAAGTGCATTCAGCACTACGGAATCTATGAATTGATTCTTGCCAACAAGAGAGCCTTAAATTAGAATCCAAAACACCTCTCCAGTACCAGCATTGAGCATTTATTCTTCGATATGCAGCCAGATCGTCCCTTAACGGATTGTTAAATAAGTCGTCATGTAATTCTTGTACCCAAACTGGATGATTACCCCTAGTTTTTTCAAGTACTGCATGAATAAGGCTAATTTTCTTCAATGGATCAGGACAATTATCAATAAATAATCGTATAGATTCTAATGAGGAATCTAATAATTCTGATGTGTTTGAGATTGTTAATCGAGTTCGTAAATCCAAGGCTACGAGAGTTTCATCATCTTCTGACATTATAATTTCTAACTCTGACCTAGATTGAGATGCTAAACTTAGATCAGAAATCTGTAAAGCTATCGCATGTTTCAATAAGTTTAATGAAAGTTCGGCAGTATTTCTATCTCTATCAGAAATATCTATTAAAATTATATTATTAATTTCTGATAGAATTTCATTTGCCAAAGATTTACTTAATGGGCCTGGTAATCTATCATCATATTTCCTAACTAGTACAGACACCTGAAATCTTATTTTATCTAAATTAGACAATTGATTTATTGCCTGATTCTCTAACTCAGATGCCGATTCAACATCCCCTCTAATTCTGGATAAACGTGCCATAAGTAGTTGTTTCTTAGGACTTATTTCTACATCAGACAAATGTTCCTCAGCAATATCATATTCCGCCCTCTCAAAGGCTAAATCTACAGCCTGCATTCGAAAATCGGCATCTTCAGAAAAACGTAAAGCTTCATCAATTATTAGTGCAGCAGAAGCAGTATTTTCTTGAGATATCTGTGATATTTTATCAATTAACCATTCTTTTTCAAAATTCTGAGATTTAACCCGATGATATGATTCCATCCATTGAGCCCTGGGGCCATTTTTTAATGACCAATTGTTTGCTGCAGTATTGTGAAGATTTTTCATTTGATTTTCGGGCCAAAATAATCTACGTACATTTCTAATTAAATGATGTGGCTCAAATTTCTTATTATGCCATCTAAGAATTGCAGATTCATCAAGTTCAAATATTCCCTCGGGATTTAATAATTCATCAACATCTAGTGGATTCGGGCTAATACTTAGTTCATCCAATGTTGAAATTCCATGAGTGCTTAATTTTTCAATCACTGTGGACTCAATAAATTGTTGAACCGCTTCTACTTCTTCTGGCAACTTACTTTCTGGGTTCCAAAGATGTAAGGCTAGAGGATGTCCACCCAACGATTTGACTATTTGATTAGCCTTTTCTTCAGTGATATCTTCTGGAAGTAAATATCGACCATCTTTTTCTGATATACCGGACAAACGAAAATCGGAATATCCTTCAATTAAAGAGAAAGGATTAGGAGATCGAATAATAACTAAAATTGAAGCCTTAATTCCTTTTAATTCATATAATAAATCTTTCAGATTACTGATATGTCTATTATGAATCTCTTGAATCTCATCAATCACTAAGAGATTTTTGTTTTTATCTAACTGTGAAATAATTGCTAGTTTATCTCGTGGGGGATTACCCCCTAACCATTGTTTAGAAATATCATAAACATCTGTATTCGAATAACAAGTGGCCCAACGAACATTCCAACCTTTATTGAATACCTCATCAACTACCCCTCTGGCTAAACTTGTTTTACCAATTCCTGGTAAACCGCTTAAGAAAATATTTTCTCCATTTATAATTAATCCTAGTAAATCTTGAACTTTCTCATCTCTGCCAAATAATTTTGTAAAATTCGGTATCGAACCATATCCTTTTCCAGTTCTTGATAGAGATTCAAATTCAAATGATTCTGCTTTAGTTCGACCATTGATTGTAATATGCACTACTGTGCGTTTCCGGGAACCCCCACCGGTAACATGAGCGGTTCGATTAAACACAAAACCTTGTTCTACGAGCCTATTGAGAGGTTTATGGAGGCTTGATCTAACTAAACCGAGTGACTCGGCAAGACCGGGTAGTGAAAGACTCCGAGGGACATCCCAACTTTTCTCAAAATCTTGAGAAAACTCGGAAAGTCGAGAAAGAATACGCCTCTCAGTGTCACTGAGCATGGTACTCGTACAGGTCTAGGGTTCATGGGTATTCACCTCCGCCGCATCAAATAGTTATGGCGCTCGAGAGTGGAGATTTGGACCTCCCCGCTAATCCGGGGGTTTATCTTTTCAAGCAAAAAGATGAAACGGTATTATACGTAGGTAAGGCAAATAATCTCAAAGAAAGAGTTCGATCATACTTTTCTAGAACTCCTGATAGGAAAATGATACCAACACTGGTTGACAAATCTAATAAAATAGATTTCATAGTGACACAGAATCCTGCTGAAGCACTCGTTTTGGAAAGAGAATTAATACGGAAACATAAACCAAGATATAATTCAATGCTCAAGGATGATAAATCGTTCCCATATATCTGCTTAACAAATGAAGAATTCCCTCGTATAATCTATACTAGATTCCCATCTGATGATTCCATAAGGTGGGGTCCCTTTCCTGATGCAGGTGCTGCTAAAAGAGTAATACAGCTTATTAGAAGATATTTTGGTATAAGAGATGAAGATTGTAGGGGGAAAGACGGTTGTCTAGCGATGCATATTGGTTTATGCAGAGGGCCTTGTTTTGACCCCGAAGGATATGAAAAATTAGTTAATGCTGCTAAAGGAGTATTGAATGGGAATGCAGGTAAATTAATTATAGATTTGAATAAAGAAATGGAGAACTATTCAATAACTTTAGATTATGAAAATGCTGCAAAAACTAGAGATTTAATATCATCAGTCCAGATAATTATTTCTCAACAAATTATTAATTCTAGATTTTACCAAGATTGCGATGCAGTGGGTTTCGCATATCTAAATGACTTAGCAGTAGTAGTAATACTTCATGCCAAGGATGGAAGAATACAGGGAGAAGTAAACTATCCATTGATTCATCGAGGAGATATTAGTGAATCTGTTTCACTAGTTCTTTCGGAACATTATTCAGATAGGAAGCCCCCTAAAGTAATACTTTTGCCTACACCAATTACAAATGTTATGCAACAATGGCTTGAGAATAGAAGAGGAACTAAAGTGGATGTAAGAATTCCAGTTAGGGGAGAGTTGGCAAAGTTACAGAAAATGGCAGAAAGAAATGCAGACATTCAACTTGTAAGACATAAGAATAAACGTTCAGGAAACTTAGAAAAGATTGCGGCTGATGATGGAGCGAAATTATTACAATTGGATTCATTGGATTATATTGTATGCTTTGATATGGCCCAAATCCAAGGTTCTGAGAGAGTAGGTGCATCTATTGTTCTCAGGAAGGGTAGGCCATCGAAAAAGGAGTATAGGACATATCGTGTGAAGACAGATGTATTAGATGATCTTAGAATGATGTCTGAAGTCGTTGAAAGATGGAGTAAAAGACAGGAGGAATGGCCAAATCTATTGTTATTAGATGGAGGGAAAACACATTTAGATACTATTCATAAAACCTTAGAACAAAATGGGATAGATGGCATGTTTCCAGTAGCAGCATTAGCAAAAAAAGAAGAAACAATATTTCGTAAAGGAAAAGAGCCTTTGATTTTAGATAGAAAAGGTAGAGTTCTAATTCATTCAAGAGATGAAGCACATCGATTTGTAAATAAATATCACAGGAAAAGGAGGGGGAAATCTGCACTGAAAAATCCGTTAGAAGACATAGATGGTTTAGGAGCGAAGAAGATACAGGCACTATTGATACATTTTGGCGGATATAAAAAAATAAAATTTGCATCTATTGAAGAACTAAGAAAAGTCCCCGGAATAGGGAAAGAAATGGCTGAAAAGATCTATTCAAAATTAGTTTAAGTAATTGGCTCGTCTAAATCATCATATTTTTCGAATTCATTGTCATCAAAAAATGACTCTTCAACCATTACAACAGGGGAATCCATAGCACCAAATTCAGCAACAGCAACTTCCTCGGTGAGTTGACTTTCTTCAAGTTCTTGTAATATCATTTTCTGCTTACGTTTTTCTTTACGATTTCTTAACAATCGAACCATTAATACGCCCAATAAAGATGAGTAAATTATCAGATGTGGCATTAATTCTATGAATATAAACTTCCAACTATACTCAATATTATAAGTTATGATATCTGAATTTTTTTTACAGTTATTCCACGATTCAGAATCAGGACAAATAGGAGTCAAATAAGTCAATACCTGTCGACCATTTGTCTCAGTAATATTTCCCAATCCACTAGAACTCTCAAATGAGGTCAACCGTAATTCATCTGGCATATGAATTATTATTAATGCCGAGGAACGAATAGTCCCGAATATTGTGTGTTCCATTATAGGAAATATTTGTTGTTGCATTTGAGATTTTTCAAAAGTAAGGCCGTAATCACTAGTAATAGGGCTACCAAACGGCCATTCAAAAAAATTCATAAAAATTGAATTAACATGTGAACGATGAACGTCTAAATTAATTTCATTATTTTTAGAGGCGATGCTCATTTCTGCATTTCTAATAGAAGCTGAGAAATTAATAGGATTCAAATCAGAGGGGGATACCGTATCGGGAATTTCATATATTTCTGATTCAGCAAAAAATGGTGTTGACTGTATATCAATATTTAATTCATATTCTCCGAATCCTAAGTCAATAGGGAAATTTGAAAACACATTTTCTTCAGATATTATGGGGAATAGCGAATTAAGATCGCTGGCAAATTTATCCATTCCTGAATTAGAAATAATTAAATTAATCTCATGACCATTTCCAAAATCTATTGGTGCAGTAATATCAGAACCACCTAAAAGTCCCGCTTCGGATATATTCGTAGATGTTCTTCGATCGCCAACCGCTATAGCTCTACGAATAAGATCTGATGGTATGGGTTCTAATTCAATACCATCCTGCCCTAAATCAATATTTACCCTATGGATTGACAAGGTTAATTGTGCTTCAAAGTTAATATTTATTTCTCCGCTTAATTCATTAATTGCGATACTATTCAGGAAAACTTCGGCTGTAGATGTGATACATGTAATCTGCTTAGATGAACATAATAAATCACTTGAAGTGTCTTCACAAGGGTTAGAGGTTAGACAAATTGGATGCTGCCAATCGAAATTTCTAGTTCCCTCGAAACCAATTTTAGATATCTCTTGAGAATTAAAAGAAGATTGAATCTCGAGAATAGAACGGTCTCCTTTTGTAGATTTAATCCATTCTGGAAGAAACAGTTCCAAATTAATATTAGTATTAGGAAAATCAGTGGGAATTATATTCTGTAACCAACTAGGATTATTGTTAAACTCAACCTCTATGATACTCATGGCGGCAGCTAAATCTTCATCATTTACTATTGAAAAATCAAGCGTGGAGACATCCCCTAAACTAGAGTCTAACATGTTTTCAATTATTTCTGAAATTCTGACTTGAACCGGTTGAGAGCTTGATTGGATATAAATCGGGTAATTTCCAGACATTGCTTCGACACCATCTAGGCAATATCTAACCTCCAATGATTCGTCACAAGTTTGACCGGAGATATGTCGGAAATCTAATCCACCGTCTTGGTCAGGTGGAGTGAAATTAGGTTCAATAAACTGAATGTCAGAGCCAAATAATTCTGAAAGTGATGAAGAAATTTCTTCAATTGGAATTCCGTCAAGAAGACTAGAAAAATCTTCATCTAATTCATTATTTATCATTCTAATACCGTCTGAAGTGATAAATGGAAGATTCATATTGCCATCATCAAATTCAATTAACCAATCATTCAAGGTATCAGAATCAAGATGATGAACAGATAATTCGATTATGATTTCTGTATTTAAAGAATCTCTGGCATCAATCAAGATATCAATAGTCAAGGCAGGCTGATCATTAGGAATTGATAACACAGAAAGTTGGTCACGATTCTTTATTCTAGTGGTAAGGTTTAATGAAATACTAGATTCTATAGATTCTGGTTGAGTATTATCAAGAGATAGATGACCATAAGACTGAGGAGGTTGATTGGGATAATTCTGAGTAAATAATAAGCCGGGACTTTCGACTTGGTATACTGTAGAATAATCAGGAGGGAAAACTGTTAACTCAACATAATGCCCAGCTAATGCTTTAGCATTGAATGAAGAACTGATATCCCCCCCCATAAGCAATAAACCTCTCATCATTCTATCTATATCGCCAGTATCTTCATTGAGCCCTATTTTAGAAGGGCTAAGAACTAAGACAAAAACACCTCTAAAACAAATAGGGGGATTGAATGGATCGTTAGAAAAACCATTAACTTCATCGATGGAATCTAAAGATTTAGTGTATGCACATTGAACATCATTCTCTGAAGAAAAATCAATACTAGATATTGTATTAAGAATTGAATCTTCAGTATAATCAAAATTGTCTTCGACATATTCTCTCATATTTGCCTGTATTAAGGATAACATTCTTTCTTCTACTGATATACCATTTCTCTGTAAATCAAGATAGTTTCGAATAAAATCTGCCGGTATACCATCTTCAATGGTACTATCCCCCTCGAGATTTAGATCTTCTAAATTCAAGTCTTGACGTGAAAGTTCGTGTATTGCTGTAGATATCGTTAGTGATACCGTTTCAGCATCATCCACATTAACTGTAATTGAAGACTTAATCCATTCATCTGTTGTCGAGCCATCTAAAATAGATTGATAGTCATCACAAACTCCCTCAATACTATTCCATGTTGAACAAATATCATTTGTTACTTCGGGCTCACCAGGAGGAGGTGATGCCAAAGAAACGGGGCAGATTAACAACAAAACTAGTAACACCACTAGACGTTGCATATTATTATCCAAAAACTCATCTACCATAAGTCTGAATCCATCCTGCATCTCGGATAGTGTGAATGAGTGCACCTAAGCCCCACTTGCGACTTCGTAAAATGATTGAATCATATCTCATTTCAGAAGGCAAAGATTCAGAAAATATATCTTTACTAATTGATAATATTCCTAAGAGATGGGAAAAATTCTCAGACATCGTGTTACTACCTAACTCATCCTTCAGAGGAGATGACTGGGAGGGGATAATTTCCGAAAAATTTTGGATATCTATATGTAATGTTTTAGAGGTTAAAAGATTGGCAAGATTAGGAGAAATTGTAGGAGACAAACGTGAATCAACAGTGGAAATATTAGTTGGAGATAATGACTGGGTCATTAGGAAAGAAAGTGGAATTAACTATGGTTATCCTTTGACTAAATGTATGTTTTCTTCTGGTAATATAAACGAACGACGAAGGATGGGAGAAATCGTTTCTAAAAATGAGATTATTGTTGATTTATTTTCTGGTATTGGATATTATACGTTACCAATTTTAGTAAAAAGTAAAGTAAAGCATGTCTATTCATGTGAATGGAATATAAATGCAATAAATGCTTTGAAATTTAACCTAAAAGAGAATAAAGTAGAGAATCGATGTACTATTTATGAAGGAGATAACCGGGAAACTACTGGGAACTTATCTAATATTGCAGATAGAGTATTATTGGGCCTCCTACCTACAGCAGAGAAATCATATGATATCGCTTTAAATTGTCTGAAACAAAGTGGAGGAATTCTCCATCTACACGGACTAGCACCAGCTAATAATCATCAAGAATTAGTTGATAAAACTACTAAACTCCTAGAAAGTTTAGATTACGACTACAGGGTCAAAAATGTCATCATCAATAAAATCAAATCATATGCTCCTCATTGGGATCATTTAGTCTTAGATATTGAAATCAAAAAAAAATAATCTTAACTTTACAAGCATTATGATAATTTGCTATTGCCTATTCGCAGTACCAATGGATGAGGTCTTGGATGCCGAAATTGTCGAAGAAAACCTATTTTCTTTAATTCCAAAAGATCCTTCTTTTTTATGGGTGAAGATTGAATCATTAGTTTTGAAAAATAAAAAGTTAATGATTTTGATGTCTACTATTCTAGTTACAAGTATAATTATTAGTTCTACGATTTGGTCCGCTGCGGGTCCAGGAGGTTTTAGTAAATCTGATTATGAATGGTGGGAAACACCAGTAAATGAACGATATAATATGGAATTAAATATGACAGGCTGGAGAAGTCAACTTCCAGTTGAGGGATTATACTCATGGACGGGACCAACAGAATACTATGTAGAAGTTGATTTGCCGATTTCAGAACAAGACGTTGGGTATCCTGGACCTGCTCTAATGCATGTTTCATTGTGGATGCCAGATGTTCCAAATGGGACAAAAGTTCCCGTAATAGCAACTGTACATCCTTACTATGATTTTGGGGGAGAGGGAGTTGTAGGGGATGACTCTAATCCTAATACGATACCTGATGCAGGTGTTGGTTTGTGGGTACTAGAAGAATTTGTACCTCATGGTTATGCTCTTGCACAAATTTCAACATTTGGTACCGGTAAATCAACTCATTGTCAAGATGTAAAAGGACTTGGTGAACAAATTGGGATTCAAGAAGCAGTTCATTGGCTTGGAGAACAAGAATGGTCGAATGGGAATGTGGGACTAATGGGTAAATCCTATGCTGGAACTACAAATTGGGAAGCCGCACAGAATCCTTCGGAGCACCTCAAAACTATTGTGCCAATATCTGGATCGATTGGCGTGCAACAAATGTTCTATCGAAATGGTTCTAGTGAAGCGAGAGCTATGCTGTATGATGTACTTTATGAAGGAGCAACTACTGATGCTACAAGCGATGATATGAGGTTCTGTACAGATGATGCCATCGGCCCTCTGAGTCCATTCACTACTTGGTTGGGCGCTGGTCTAGGAGGAGACGAATGGAATGACTATTGGGATGAAAGATACCACTTACAAGATGTCATAGATAATTACAATGGGAGCGTATACATTGTTTGGGGATTACAAGATTGGAATGTTGATCCATATCATGCATTTCCAACTCATCAACTATTGAAAGATGCTGGGATTAATGTTCGAACGATTTCTGGTCAATGGGGACATAACTATCCCGATCAACCGAGCGTACATGAAGGATTGGAATCAGGATATGGGGCTGAAGCATTTCCAAGTGTAACAAGAATGGATTGGGCAGTTGAGTTATTTCCATGGTTTGAATATTATCTAAAAGATATAGGGGAAGAACCAGAATCATACGTTCAGGTACAACGAAATGATGGAAACTGGCATATTGAAGAAACATGGCCGGCAGAAGATACTGTAAATATTCAATATGCGATTGCAGATTGGGATGGAGGCATGTCAGGGACTGTTAATTCTCAACAGTCGATGACGATTACCAGTCAACCTTTAAGTGAAGATATGCACATATCTGGATTACCCACATTACATATTGATGCAAGGACAAATACTTGTAATGGTGGGCAATTATTTGTAACAATGTTTGATGGCACTTCGGGATTGAGATTAGGGCATGCAACTATGGATGTAAGGTATAGAGATGGGGGATATGATGCGAAGCCAACTTCTCCTATGACAAGTTATAGGATGCTAATGGAATTCAATCCGATGGACGTTATTATCCCTGAAGGACATACCATTCAACTGGTGGTAACTGAAACCGGAGAGGACTATTTACCATCACCATGCGCCACTCTAGGAATGACAATATTTGCAGGTTATCAAGTCCTAACACTGCCCACTCTAGATCGTCCGAACGATCATAAAAATTGGTTCAATGTTCCTGCTTGGTGGGAAGAATAATTGGTATATTTTCCAACTTCCCTAGACATTCTTTATGAAAATAATTGCTACGAAATTTCCGAGTACTTTTCCTCACAATAAAACCACACTTAGAACAAGTCCATGCCCACTTAGACTTACTATCTTGTAACTCTCGAGTTAATTTCTTTCCAATAATATTCATTTCTTTCTTATTAGGCCATAAATTTTCAATAATACGAAACTCTCTATTGTGAGTGAAGTTTCCGAGACAATGAATATATTCATGGAAAAGAACAAATTCAGCATAATCAAGATATTTTTCTTGAAATAAGTTACGATTTAGACGTACTCTACAATTGTTAATACTAATCCTCTTAGATTTATCTAAATTAGTTGTAAGGCCATGGCGAGAAACTGAGTTTTTAGAGAGATAGGATAGTTCTATTCTTGATAAATTAGACAACTCGATATCGCTAAAGATTCCATTACCTGAATTATCAGAAAAACATCTCATTTTAGAAATAACTATTTCTCGTAATTGATGAAAATCTGGAACTAGGTATTGTTCCATAGTAATTTCTCATCTATTATTCTTTGATAAAAATATGCTCTCTATAGTAAGAAAGTTCGTTAATACTGCCACGAATATCTCCTAGTGCTCTATGGCCAGAATTATTCTTCCACTTAGGTAATTCAGGATACCATCTTCTTACTAATTCTTTGACACTAGTAACATCGACACTACGATAATGAAAAAATGAGTGAAGGGTTGGCATGTATCTCCTTAGAAAACGTCGATCTTGACCAATGGTGTTACCACACAAAGGCGGTACACCAGCTAAGCAATGTAGCTGCAAAAATTCAAGAGTGGCGAATTCTGCATCACTCATACTAGTTTCGGAATCTCTAACTCGTTTTATCAAACCATTCTCTGTATGATGAGAAACATTCCACTCATCCATTTTAGCTAAATCCTCTTCCGATACAGAAATCGCGAAACTAGGTCCCTCTGCTACTATAGAAAGATCTGCTTCAGTAACAATGGTTGCAATCTCAATGATTGTATTTTCATAAGGATCTAATCCGGTCATTTCAAGATCAATCCATACCAGCCGGTCTTCAACCATGATGCTCGCGAGAACACTTCAGTCTTATGAGTTATGATTGAGCATCATTATGATAATGAATGAGTTGTGCGGAGGTCTATGAGTGGTGTAGGATATATACAGATACTCAAAAATAATCACTCATTTCGTCGATTATTCATAGCACAAGAATTGTCCTATATTGGAGATTGGTTCACTGTTATTGCACTATTCATATTAGCAGGGGATGCAAGTGATAATTCACCTCTAGCCATAGCCGGAGTTTTAGCAACAAGGAGTTTTTCATTAGCTGCAATGACTCCTTTTACAGGTATGTTAGCTGATCGTTACTCTCGTAAAGGGCTGATGATTTGTTCTGATTTAGCAGCTTTTATTGTTTTGGCTATAGTATTGCAATTTGATTTGTTATATACTGATAATAAACTGTTATCAGTATATTTTCTAGCAGTTGCAATGGTGGCGGCTAAATCTATTTTCGATCCTGCACAATACGCCTATTTACCAAATATTTGTAATGATGATGAACTACTAACTGCTAATGCCCTAGGGTCAGGTGGCTGGTCAATTGCATTAGGTGTAGGAGCTTCTATAGGTGGTTTGACGATTGCAGAATATGGTATAACAGTCGCATTATGGATAGACGCACTAACATTCCTTAGTTCAGCAATTTGTATCATGACGCTTCCTTTTGGCGGTCCAGATACAAGTGAACGTGAAAATATGACTCCGAAAGTTGTTACCAAGGATATTACTGATGGTTGGAAATATATTCTTCAAAATCCAGAAGTTAGAAGATTAGTAATCGCTAAGGCGCTGTGGTCTTCAGGAGGAGGAGCACAGATCTTTCTCTTGATAATGATAGGGATGACTGAAGATAACTTTGGAGATATTGCGGCAGGAATAGGGATTCTATTCATGGCCAGAGGATTTGGTTCAGGATTCGGCCCTATGGCGGGAAGACCGTTGATGAGAAATAAACTACTAAGGCCATACTTGATAGGTTTAGCAGTAGGAATATCTGGAATATTTTATATCATCATTTCATTGATGGTATGGAATAATTTACTACTGGTAATGATATTTATATCACATGCATCCAGCGGTTTCAATTGGGTTCAATCAACAACCTTGACTCAAGAACGTTCTGGAGATGAATGGAGGGGGAGAGTTGCGGGTGCAGATTTCCTCGCACTAACTCTTATGATGGGTATTTCTGCGATAACAGCAGGTTTTATTCTTGAAAATGAATTCCTTCAGTTAAGAGAAGTAATAGCTTTGTCTGCCCTTATTCAAATTATTATGGGTATAGGATGGATTGTATTGGCTTCTCCTAAAGAGAAAGTTATATTCAATTTAGAAGATCCTGTGCTCAACCTATAAATCGTTGAAGTGCAACTAAGACAACGATAGGTGCTATTGAGAAAACAATATCTCTCATCAATGATCGAGAAGAGGCTTGAACCTGTTTTGTAATACGTTCTCTGATTTCTGTATCAATTTTTTCAATCATTCCTGAGGCAGGATCTTTAGCCTTAATTAGAACTTCTTCAAGCATATCAACACCCTTGTCAAGAAGATTGGTGATAATATCTTGTAATGGATTCGTTTTTTCCGGCTTATGAACTCCATCGGTATCTTCTGAGATATCAATAACCTCCCTCCAAGGACGAGGTATTGTAAACTCATCAACAGTTTTGAGAAATTCACGACCAATTACAGCACCCTCGACAATAGCTTTAGCGGTAGTCAAATTATACTTTGCAATTGTTTGAATATTTTTACGTGAACGAGTTACCTTACCAAAATCTACAACTAACCAAATTATACCTGCTAAGATCAATAAGAATATTCCGAAATCAGGAGTCTCTTCCCAACTTTTCCATCCAATGTCGCCATTTATAACTAATCTAGCGGTTAATGCAATTAAAGCAGGTAAAATGAATGAAAGAATCTCATTCATAACAATCTTCCAAAAGCCATCGACTGGTAATTTCTTCAATCTACCTAGGAACCATTTCACATGTTGAGTTCTATCTCCTGGTGGAGCATATGTATTAACTAAATCAATCAATGGAGGGGCAATGAGAATTAAGCGTAATAAAAATGGAATAATTAGAAGCAATAAATATGCTTCCCAGGGAGACTCAGGAGGGAGGCTAGGGAAATATATTGCATCCGACATAATACTGACTGATACACCGTCTACCATGAATGTCACCCCTTCACTATCTAGATATTCTAGATAGCGTATCTGCCTGATTCGACGCTGTTCTGAGGAATAATATTGCTAAAATTGCCGAAGTTATGAAAGCCATGCCGATGTAATGATGAGTATTAGTCATTAGAATAGCTATACCAATCAGTGATGAATATGATATTACTTGACAAATGATCAATAATCTTTCCAACATAGCATATTCTAGTTCATGCATACCATCAAATTCTTGGATATATGAATTTATTAAGAAAAATATAGCTTGGAAGGGAAGTGCTGCAGCTAATATTGTAAGTCCTGTAATTACAATCATGTCGGGATTCGATGAATCCAATTCCAGACCCTGGAATAAAATATTACCAGTATTCAGACCTATTATTGACGCATGAATTGTCCATGCTTTATCGTAAGAGGATGAGTTATCATTGCTCGCCCTCGCTGCCATAAAGAGCATTGCACTTTCTTCAATAGTTGAATATTACCCAAGATAAAACGTGTAATATCGGCATTAGTTGATAGAAATTAAGAAATCAAGTAGAAATTATCTATTTGTATAATGAAGCATGTTTTGCTCTTGTTTTAGAAATCTTAGGGCCCACAACCATTGAACAATATGGGTTGTTAGGATTGTTTGCAAAATAATTATGATGAATATTTTCGGCAATAAAGAAATTTATCAAAGGACTGACTTCAGTCACTATATCGTCTACAAAGTTTTGCTGGAGATACCCTATTACCTCTTCGACATCTTTTAGTTCTTCATCGTTTTTATAGAAAATAACGCTTCTATACTGAGGCCCTATATCATTTCCTTGACGATTTAATTGAGTTGGGTCGTGGCAAGTAAAGAATACTTCAAGCAATATTCTTCTAGGAATTGTATCTTCATCAAAAGTCACCTCAACAACCTCTGCGTGTCCACTTTTCTTACTGCAAACTTCCTCATAGGTTGGATTTTCAGTATGACCACCACTATATCCTGGAGTAACTTTAGTAACTCCATTTAATCCTAGTAATGCGCCTTCGACACACCAGAAACAACCACCACCCAGCACTATGGTATCCAATATTTCATCTCCTATAATTTGGAGCTTCACGAGTAATTTCTACATCATGAACATGTGATTCAGATAATCCAGCATTAGTTATACGGACAAAATCACAATTGACTTTCATAGAAGAGATATCAGGGTTTCCGGTATATCCCATACTTGAACGTAGACCACCAGTTAGTTGATGAATTACATTCTCTACTGGGCCTCTGGCAGGTACTCTTCCTTCGATTCCTTCTGGTACATACTTACTTGTATCACCCTGTTCTGATTGGAAGTAACGATCATGAGCACCTTTGCTCATCGCACCTACTGAACCCATTCCTCGATATACTTTGTATGATCTACCTTGGTAAAGAATAACTTCGCCAGGGGCTTCGTCAGTTCCTGCAAGTACACTGCCTACCATCACACAATCCGCACCAGCAGCAATTGCCTTAGCAATATCTCCGCTGAATTTAATTCCACCGTCAGCAATTACAGGTATGTTTGATTTCTTACAAACAGAAACTACACTTTGCACTGCAGTTAGTTGAGGAACACCAACTCCAGATACTATCCTTGTAGTACAAATAGAACCGGGACCGATTCCTACTTTTATTGCATTTGCACCTGCAGAGATTAATGCCTCTGCTGCAGCTCCTGTAGCCACATTTCCTGCAATTATCTGTGCTTCTGGGCCCGCCATTTCACGTATCTTTGCAACTGTGTGTAAAACTCCATGAGAATGTCCATGAGCTGTATCAACAACAACTACATCTGCCCCTGCTTCAAACAAGGCAAGAGCCCTTGAAATTCCTTTTTCACCAGTTCCTGTCGCTGCAGCAACTCGTAAACGACCATGATGATCTTTACAAGAGTCAGGATTATCTCGACTACGTTGAATATCTCTTACAGTCATCATTCCCGTGCATTTCCCGTCTGAATCTACAACTAATAATTTTTCAATTCTATGTTGATGAAGTAATTTCTTAGCGTATTCTGGATCAACATGCTCTGGGACGGTAACTAACTCTGTAGTCATCATAGAAGAAACTAGTTGCTGGTCATCATCTACAAATCGAATATCTCGATTTGTAATAATACCGACTAATATCTCATCATTATCAATAACGGGTAAACCAGAAAAACCGTGTTTATCTTTCAATCGGCGCATTTCTCCAATAGTTGTTTCAGGAGTTATAGTAATAGGATCAAGAACTAAACCCGACTCAAATCTCTTGACTGAATTAACTTTAGAAGCTTGTTCTTCAATACTCATATTACGATGAATGACACCGATTCCACCCGCCTGGGCTAAAGCAATAGCCATACGAGATTCGGTTACTGTATCCATTGCAGCAGACATTATAGGAATGTTGAGAGAAATAGTAGACGTGAGTCTAGTTTTCAATTTCACTTGAGCCGGAAGTACCGCTGATTCAGCAGGTAACAAAAGTACGTCATCAAAGGTAAGAGCCTCTGGTATGCTGTCCTGTGCCATTAAAGATGGCCTAGACCATTCCTATTTCAATGGTTCCATTATAGTATAACAAAAATCAATTCAAGGAAAATATTCTTTAATTTTTATTAAACCAATTATCTATTTTCACAACGATTCTAATTTTGCTTACCTTCAATTGTAATAAGTATCATTGCAGCACCTAATACCACTCTACGGTCTAACTGATTTCCATCTGGAATCTGTACTGTAAGTTTCTGAATTATGGGGTTTATTTTTTGTGTTAAAGTAATTGATGGTTGACCTTGTACATTCATAGAAAATACCTGAGGAAAGGCAAGATTTGCAAACGGAACAAAACGGCGTATCAAAGCATTCATCATACTGTCTTCTTTAATCTCACCATATTTTTGATTATTAGAATCATAAAGAGAATAAGAGTCCTGAAGTAGTGATTTACCTCCCTGACGCTGTACCCCTCCTATATTCTCGCCAGTATTTGGATCTGTGAAGTCATAAGATTGCGACCATATGTCAAGAACTCCACGCGCCTTAATTTTCAAAATTTCGTGAGACTCAGAGTCATCAGAAAATACTCTAATATCCTCTTTCAACTTCAATGCTTTTTGTTTCGCATATCCAATTAAGTCCTCTTGATTATCATCTGGATAGATGTGAAATTCTTCACCTAAAATCTTCATGAGTTTTTTCCTAATGAGATATGTATTGGCATTTAACAGGTCAGTCATCATGCCACCGTACAAGTGTTGAGTGATAATTTGTTCGCCTGCCTAGAATTCTAATTCATCCATAGAATTGAAATCTAAACCTTCTCTCCAAGGTCTGCCTGACACTGCCCCAATGTGGGATGTGATGTCGGAGTTGATACCCATGCAGAACCCTGTAACTAAGATTGAGCCAAAGATTGCAGCTCGTTTAGCAAAGCAAAGTTACCACCTTGTAGGAGACCACGGAGGAGTCAAAGTTTGCCATTGGACAAAACAAAGTCTTGTTGCCGATAGATCCTGTTACAAGGGTACTTTCTATGGAATTGAAAGTCATGGTTGCATGCAAATGGCACCTAATGTAGATACCTGTAACCTAGCATGTACATATTGTTGGAGAGAGCCTCATTCAGATAGTCTGACTAAAATTGATGATGACCCATACGAGTTATTTCTTCAATCAGTAAAAGCTCACAGAAGACTATTGACTGGATTTGGAGGTCATCCCTCTGTACCAAGAGAAAAATGGTTAGACGCTCAAGATCCAAAGCATGTTGCTATTTCTCTTAACGGTGAACCAACCCTGTATTCAAGACTCGGTGAATTCTTAGATATATGTCATCAGCATGGTGTTTCTACTTTCCTTGTAACAAATGGTTCTTTACCAAAGGTAATCGAAAATCTAGATACTTTGCCTACTCAACTCTATGTTAGCGTAGATGCACCTAACAAAGAAATTTTTGACAGGATTTGTAAGCCTAAATTCGATCAGTCAGCTTTTGAAAAATTAGAACAAACTCTAGAACTACTTCCGAGTTTAGATACAAGAACAGTTTGTAGACACACTCTGATTAAAGGAGAATCTTTAGGCCATTGGAAAGATTATGCAAGATTAGACAATATTGCTGACCCTGATTTTATCGAAGCTAAAGGATATATTTACGTAGGGAATTCACAATCAAATCATACAATCGAGAATATGCCATCTCACGATGAAGTTATGGAGTTCTCAAGAAATCTCGCACCATTAGTTGGAAGAGAGGTATTATCTGATAGAAGAGAGAGTCGAGTTGCATTAATTGGTAAAGAAATGGTCCCAGTTACTTTGCCTACAAAAATCCGTGATCTTCCAAAAGATTTGGGTATAGCTAAACCTCAGAAATTCTCACTACCTCAACTTTAAGGGAAAATTTATTCTAGACTTGAATCATTGGTCGACTGGAACCACACTCTGGACATAA
>DADI01000080.1:0-284 GCA_002494975.1 Euryarchaeota archaeon UBA556 | reverse complement strand
AGGAAATCTCTATCCATTTCGGACATCTCGAATCGCCCGGGGCCTCCCAAACCGAGTAATACATCAGGTGGAAGAGTTATAGTTCCTGTATCATCAATAATTAATTCTCTTGAGTCAGATAAATCACCGATATCAACATCAGTCCCATGCTGTGCAATAAAACGACCTTCTCGAAGTTCTAGAGAGCGCTCACAAAATGAGGCTACTTCTCGGTTGTGAGTGACTAAAAGAAAGGCCACATCACTTTCTACGTGAAGCTGTTTGAATAATTGTAAAACTTCTCT
>DADI01000067.1:5950-6391 GCA_002494975.1 Euryarchaeota archaeon UBA556 | reverse complement strand
TGACAATACTAAAGCAGCCCCTCCCGATGTAAATAGTAGTCCGCTACCTAGTAATATGCACAGCCATCCTGAAATTACAATATTTATTTTGACATACCTACTTTGATGATTGCTGTGGTCCTCCTCCATGACTATCCGAACATGGTTTAGTGCATCAATACACCGGATAATCTCATCTCTCAGAGGTGTAGGGTTCAAATGTCAAACGTCGTCGCCGGGGACAAGCCTCAGTAGCTCAGCTTGGTAGAGCATCTGATTTGTAATCAGACGGCCGGGAGTTCGAATCTCCTCTGGGGCTCCAAAAAAGTATTTTTTCAAGTAGAGTCTGTAGAATCTCTTCCGTCAATGTGAAGTGTGCGGTGCCTTTCGAACTAATTATGTCAGCGATAACTCTTGATGGTAGAGAACTTGGTCGTACGATAGAAAAAGATTTGAGGTCTA
>DADI01000067.1:4721-5918 GCA_002494975.1 Euryarchaeota archaeon UBA556 | reverse complement strand
GATCCTGCTAGTCACGTATATGTAAGGAACAAAGAGATAGCTTGTAATCGCTGTGGAATAATAAGTACTCGCATAGATCTTGATAGTACGGTTACAGAGCAGGATATTTTGAGAGTGGTCGAAAAACTAAATTCAGATGAATCAGTACATGGAATATTGGTTCAAAGTCCTCTTCCTCCTTCAATAGATGAATCATTAATAATCGATGCAATATCTCCTCTAAAAGATGTTGATGGTTTTCATAAGATGAATCTAGGTAATTTAGTTCAGGGTGACGTTTCTGGACTTCTTCCCTGCACTCCAGCCGGAATAATGAAGATGTTAGAATTATCCGGTTATGAGACTTCAGGAAAAAATGCTTTAGTAATAGGTAGATCTCGTATTGTAGGTATGCCTATATCGATACTTTTAGCACAGAAAGGGATTGATTCAACGGTGACAGTAGCGCACTCACGTACAAAGAATTTAGCAGACATTTGCCTTCAGGCTGATTTAATTATAGCTGCGATAGGGCGTGCTGAGTTCGTCAAATCGGAATGGGTAAAACCAGGTGCAATGGTAATCGACGTTGGAATTAATCGAGTTCCTGATTCTACTAAAAAAAGCGGCTTCCGCCTAACAGGAGACGTTGATCCAGAGGTTGCAAAGAATGCAGGTTGGATTAGTCCTGTTCCAGGTGGTGTAGGGCCAATGACCATAGCTATGTTAATGTCAAACACTGTTCTCGCTACCGAGATTTTGTCTAGATAAATGATAATATTTCACAGATTAATCCTCAGTAATATTCATTTGATTAATGCATCGTAATGATGACATGGGCGAGATGATATATCATGGTAAGGTAAAGCAAGTTTGGAGTACTGATGATCCTGATATCATTGAATTTAGGTATACAAATCAAATCAGTGTTTTCGATCAAATCGTACCTAGCTTGATCCCTCGTAAAGGAGAATCATTGAATAGAACCTCTTGTTATTGGTTTGATCTTGTAGAAAAAGCAGGAATATGTGAGACTCATATAATTGAAATGAATGCTCCGGATAGAGTTAGAGCACGGAGATTTGATGTTATCAGAGAGCCGGGTGCAATAGCTAAAGATAGAGAAAATGTGTTTGTACCTCTAGAAGTCATTTGCAGACATTACCTTGCAGGTTCTGGTTGGAGAAGATATCAACGAGGAGACGCTCCTGCTGAAGA
>DADI01000067.1:4045-4713 GCA_002494975.1 Euryarchaeota archaeon UBA556 | reverse complement strand
AATAATGGAAATTGTAGTTAAGATAGATCAGATAATTGAATCTGAGGCTGGCAAAAGAGGTCTAATACATGTTGATGGTAAGAAAGAATTTGCACTTGGAAAAAATAGAGTACCAGTATTGGTAGATTCATTCGGTACTCTAGATGAAGATCGTTGGTGGGATGCAGAGAAATATTCTGAAGGAGAAATTGTCCAACTTTCGAAAGAATTTGTACGTGGCCATTACCTCGGTACTGGGCATCATCAAGAATTGTATAAAGCCAGACAGAATGGTACTGATGAACCACCAATACCTGCTCTTCCTCAAGAAATTATCGATCAAACATCTGATCTTTATGCAACTATGTTTACTCGTCTCACCGGACAAGAATTCTGATTTACTGATGTTTTCGCATCATAATTCCACATTTTCTTCTCTGTGCGGCTTTTAACAAAGTAAGTAAATGTCTCAAAGAGTCTCTAACTCCTCCATCAATAGTTTCATTTGACTTGATCTCCCACTTTCCACTTTGCATTGATTTTAGTAATATTATGACTTCTTCATTGTTCAGCCAACCTAATAATTCCATTCCGGCGAATCCTTTGTCAAAACCTTCTTCTCCTAAATTCTCAGCAGATAAACCATTAGTCAATTTTATTAATAATTCATGGAAATACATTTCCCCTTC
>DADI01000067.1:2866-3948 GCA_002494975.1 Euryarchaeota archaeon UBA556 | reverse complement strand
CCTTCTCCATTATTCCAGTCTAAAGAACTTAAAAAAAGCGAAGTTGCATGATCATAAGGTGACAATTCCCCATCTTTCAAAGAGTTAATTTCTCTAGAATTAGGATTGATTTTCTTCAATTCTTCATGATCGCCTCCGATAGACAAAAGTATTGGTTCAATAAGTAATATCGGATCATTTATTATTGGTTCAAATGTATAAAATGCTGAAGGTGGTATGTAATTTCCCATGAATAAAACTCCTATGTGTCAGTATTATAATTTACCCAGACGTCTCAGTCTAAGTTCGAATTCATCTAATTCTTCTTCAATAACTTCTTCAACTTCGTTTTGTGCGTTTAATTCTTTTTCGTCTTTTTCTAATGAAGTTGTATTTTCTATTTCTTCTTCTTCCTCTTTTACTTCTTCTGTAACTATGGGACTCTTATTCTTCTTCGACAAATGCTGCATAATAGCCTTCTCAGTAATTTGCATCATCTCTTTCCTTTCTCTATGATTTTTGACTAACCATGCCAGTGCACTTGCTAACCCTATGACTAGTAAAGCAGATGCTAAACCTGTTTCAAAGTCTTGAATTCCTTCATCGGTATCTTTTCCACCGGTTAGAATGATTCTTACCTCGTTATCATTTAAGTTGGATTCAACATTCCAGGGGAACGCGCAATTGAATTGTATCACTAATTCGCTTCCATCGGGTATTGGCGGGCGATCTATTTTTGGTAAAAGATAAACTCCGGAGGGGTCAATAATATGTTCCCCAATGTAATCATCTGATTCAACTGTTAGTAAACAATCAGCCTCACTCAGAAGGTTCTGATTTTCTCTAATAGTAGTAATTTGAATTTGCTGATTTTTTCCAGTACCTATCAGTTCAATACCAGTTAAACCAATATTCCAATCACTTCTAATTATTTCATAATCAATAGAAATACTTGCGAATTCAATACCTCTAGAATCCATTGCTCTCAAAATAAGAGTTCTTATTCCAGGTTCAGGTGCCCAATTAATTGCCGAAAGGTTCGCATTATCTAGAGACATATTATCGCCCAATGTGCCTGATAAGGAATCTATTAATTTCCCCTT
>DADI01000067.1:0-2807 GCA_002494975.1 Euryarchaeota archaeon UBA556 | reverse complement strand
CCGTCTCTTATTGAAGGCATAGATACATATGATGTGTAAACTAATCCCTCTTCAGAATTAATGGTAATTTCTCCGTCTGAAATTGATTGAAATGCTGGCCATAACCAACCTTCTCTTGAATCCCATTCTAATAATCCTTGACTCCCGTCCAAAACTAAAGTTTGTGAATTTGTTCCATGTATTTTCAAAAGAACATTATCTCCATTTACTGCACTAATTATTGGTGAACTTGCCCAAGAATAATCTTGTTTAGTAGTGTCAAGCAATATTTCATCCACATTTCCTAACTCATCAATAGCTTCTATTTTAATCGTATAAGTTTCGCCATTCCAATTCATATCTGGAATTATTTGTATTGGTATCCCTCTGATTTCCCCTACTGATAACACAATAGTAGTGTCCCCTGTTACGGTCCATCCAGTGGGTACGCTTCTGACATTTAGCGAAATTGTAGTAGGTGCATTACCTTCGTTCAATAAGGTTGCATGCGGAAACCCGCCTTCAGAAGAAATAACCCAAGGGCTTTCTCCATCTAAGTCAAATTGATGAATAACAGACACTCTCAACGGTACTATAGTTTCAGATAACGAAGTCCCTTCTCTCAACCTTACGTGCAACTCTACAGTTTTACCGTGTTGAGCATTCTGTGGGGGGGTAATGTTCAGTGTCATCATTGCACTTTCTCCTGGTTCAAGAATCGGTAATTCTTCAGGTGTTTCGACAATCCAATTATTAGATCCATTCACGTAAACGGTAGCGAAAGCTTTCGATGGAGCGTTTCCTAGTTGAATAATTTCTAGATCTATTGATGAACCATCAGGGTCTATTTCTAAGTCAACCTGACTTGATATAGCATTCCATTTCTCTATATGTGGTACTTCTACATAGAAAATAATAGTGTCTATAATCTCGCCTCTAGAGCTTAAATCTACAGTAATCTGCATTATTGAGCCATTCCATGAATTTTCTGGAACAAACCAATTAACCGCAAGATTCACAGTACTATTTACACTAATATTCTCCACTGATGTCCCTGATGCATTCCATCCTGTCGATATGTCTGAGCCAGAATAAATTACATTAATTGTAGTTTCAAGAGATATATCATCTTCCAAGTTCCCTACATTTTTTGCTTCCATCATTATCTGATTTGTTTCACCCGGTTGAGATATTATAGTTCGATTTCTTAACTCATTTCCTAAATAATTGGCGTCTATTTCCCATCTATGATCTTGCTTAGCCGAGAGAACTAATGTCTCTGAGTCTTCAATCCCCTCATTTCCTTGTGATGTCATTTTAATTCTTATTTGGACAGGTGTTGCCGCGGGAGTATTTTCTGGTAATTTCACTATTACAGGTATAGTCTGTAAGCTTCCTGCGCCAAGCGTAACCATGTCGCTAACAAATGAGATAGTTACATCTAAATCTTCTGTAATAATTGAGTCGGTTATTACTTCTGCTTCTAATCTGAAAGTATCTTCTCCATTCCCTGGGTTTTCTAGTTTAATCATTACTAAAACATCTTCCTCAACTTCTACTTCATGAGGTTGTTCCAATGGTGATGTCACTGTTAAGTCTGCTCTGTAAATTTGTAATACTTCTAGTGAAAATTGCAACTTATGGTCTGTTGATTGAGTGCTAGAATCCATGAATGAATGGAATGCCGGAGCCGCATCATGAGGGAGATGAAGGCTTATTGTGCCGTATACTCTCGAAGGACCAGATCTACTTAGAACTAAATCTCCATCAATTATTTCTAAATCTCCTGATGTACTCCAAATCCATCCTGGAAGAATTAATCCCGCATCTGACATTGACCATTCTAATTGGCTTTCTCCAACTGGCATATCGGTGGAAATATCCCATGATAATTGGTTATCTGGGACAGTTCTCTGATGAACATCAGTCACTGTTCCAGTCGCCATAAATGATAATTCAATAGTTTGACAAACATCTCCAGTAACGCACATTTCTAAAGGAGTATTAACTAAATCCCCAAGGCTGGCACTATTCGGTACTTGTAACCTAGCAGTCAACAATATCATCTCATCCGGTTCTAGTGTTAATGCAGAAACTTGATTATCATCTAAGTCAAATAATTTCAGATCATTCCCCCAGGCGGTTGTATCCCAAGACATTATGATTTGATTTTCTTCAGCATTACCTAAATTATGGATTAACATCCATGCTTCTGCATATTCTCCAGTTAATCCATAACCCATACTATTAGCTGTACCATCCGGTCCTCTAATTGACAGTCCTCTTGTGCGATTGGCCTCTATTGGTAATAAGGATGATATACTTACATTATTATCTTCATCTAAGGTTAATGTTAGAGTTAAGTATCCTGAATCAGAACCTAGTGCGTCTTCAGGAGCATTTACTCTTAGATATGGGTTCCAAATTTCATCTACTCCGATTTCTATTGAATCAAGTCCTGATGGTGTTTCATCATTCCACGTCCATCCCTCTGGTAAATTCGTGGAATCAACAGATAGGCTCCAAATACCTGCTAATCTTCCTGTAGATCGAATATTAGGTGAAATCGTTGAACTTTCACCAGGTGTAATCCTTGTAGGCTCAGTAGGAATTTCAAAACTCGCATTATATGGGTTAACTACATTTAATGTAGTAATTTGAAAATCATTATCATATCTAGATTGCGATAAATTTCTGTACGGGTCTAAAACTAATTCAAAATCATGTTCTCCTAATCCTCCAGACCATTCGGCAGTGAATGTAGAAAGAGAGCCTGTACCCGTTGGGTCTACTGGTTGCATATTACCAAATCGTTCTCTAGCAATCAC
>DADI01000015.1 GCA_002494975.1 Euryarchaeota archaeon UBA556 | reverse complement strand
TATCACAATTTTTGTTGCATTGGGGTTCCATTTATGATCTAGCATTGTTGGCGGGTTACCTGGTACGTTTCCTAAATTGTCGTGCCAAGAGAAACAAGCCCAAGTCGATGCGGGGCCCCAAAATTCACTGTAATACCCTCCATCTGTTGGAAGATCTATAGCTCCATTCGAATACACAACTTCTGTTAATTCACGTATACCTCCTGAATCATCATTTGGCTGTAATCCTAAAGCTGTTGTTCTCGGGCCTTGGTTTCCACTGCCGCCCGTCGAATAAGCAGCGGCACAGTTTCCACTAGTTGCAGCGGATGGCCAATTACCACTCAATGCGTAAAGTGTCTCATAAACAGTCATGTTTGCTCTCTCAAGCATTGGTTTCAGACCTTCGAAATTATAGCCGCTAGCAAATGATCCTCCATAAAATACAGCGCACATGTCTGCCCATTCTGCATTCATTGAACCTGAAGTATCGATTGGGACTACCATCTCTACCTTACCTCCACGTGTATCATCCCAAACCACTTGGACGTAATCGTCGAGATCTACTGCTACATCTGGGTGTCCTTTGTGCCCAATTATAGGCGTAAGCAGTGTTTCATCAACTGCTACTATCGCAGTCCTAGCAACGACGTCGGCTTCTATCATTGCATAGTAAATCTG
Source organism: Euryarchaeota archaeon UBA556 (assembly GCA_002494975.1). Lineage (GTDB taxonomy): Archaea > Thermoplasmatota > Poseidoniia > Poseidoniales > Thalassarchaeaceae > MGIIb-O2. Next base: position 3,023 of record DADI01000015.1, on the reverse strand, counting down.
TGGTTGTTGGTAATATTTATCCAATTCTTCGAAAGAATCTTCCCAAACAATATGTGCATTAGACTCTGAATCTGTGTCGATTGCGGGCCAATCTCTATTTTGTGTATGACGAGATACTTCAAAATCGTCAATCACTGAAATAGACGCATCAATGGCTATACTGCCATCGAGATCGTCTTGAGATGGGTCCACTACTGTGTATTTAATAGCCCAATTTCCTGCTCGGTCCGCCCAAACAATATGGGCTCTGTCATTATCGTCTATTGCAATATCTGGATGCCATGCTCTACTTTGTCCAGCGTTAGAAATTTGTGTAGCTTCAATTAGTGTCTCACCTCTAGCATCAACTAGTTTGTAATACAGGTGCTGAGTATTTCGGCTCCAAACGAAATGGACATTTCCTTCTGAGTCGGAGTCAAGTGCGACCATTCGATCATTTTGAGCCCCCCCGTTAACGATTTGGACTGCGTCTGTAAGTACAACTTCGCTTGCTGTAACTTGTGGTGCGGCCATTGCGACAAATAAACTCATTAACATCAATGTAACTATCATTACGCTAGTTCTTTCCTTATTCCTATTCATGATTCTCACTCCAGCTAACGCTGTAACGGCTTACTTTGTTGATTCACTATACTTAACCTCGACCCTCTCGGGTCATTTTTAAATTTCTTAATCGGATAGGAATTATGCCCATTCATCTCTATCGAAACTTCGGCCGAAACCACCCGTTTCATCGATATCGATATTCATTTTTTCTTCGTCTGCAGAAGAACCTTTAGAGGTTTTTTCTAATTTCTTAGATATCCAATCATCTACTGGCCCAGGCTTGCCAATTCCCGGCCCGTATCCAAATTTAATCTTATGAATAAGTGCTAATTTAGTGAGCCAAACATGCCTCATCGTATGCATAAATTCATTTTGAGTTAGTCCATCAAACCAAATCGGTCTTGAAAGATTAAATGCTTGAAGGGGGCCTGGTGTTTCATCTTTCTTCCCTATATGGAGAACCCAGTCTAAATCTGCTTGAGTTAAAAGAATTCGAGTGTCATGCAACCAAGTTTCCCAACCATGTTGATCAGTAGAATAATGATCTTTCATCTCTGATTGTTGTCCGTCATCTACGCGAGTTATGGAATATATCAATACTAAATTTCTATTTTTAGGTATAACGATATTGAATACATGCGCTGCCTTTGTAGGTGGATAACGAACATGTAAATGAAGGAAGTTTTGAGGGTCTTTTACCTCTCTTGTTTCTAGTTTTTCACTACTGAGCCATTTCCTAATAGCGTCAGCGGCCCCCGTCTCGTCCATAGTCACTGATTACCACCACCCTATATGAGAAGTCCTAATTGTGAATTCAAATTCTTTATCAATAATTCAAACCTTGCACCGTCTTCGGATTTAGATAATTCTGCCCTAATTAGTGCAGTACTATAATCCGACCAAAGGTCATATCCTCGCAAAAATATTAATGATGAAAAGTAGAAGCTAAAAATAATAGTTATAACAGCAACGATACCTGAAATTGAAAGTAAAGTTAAATCAGATATAGCTATTACTAAAATAGATATTAATGGCCAAAAGAAGATTGGAGAAAAAATTCCTGCCAAAAAGAAATATGTAGTCCTTGCATCTTGGCCTTCATCGCTTTTTTCCGCCATGTAACGGGCAAGAATTGATTGAATTCCAGACCCCAGAATACTGGGAATTAATGTGAAGGTCATCAATAATAGGCCTATTATCGCCTTGATTCGAGATTTTAAATTTAATTTTTTCAGATTATGGTTTGCTCCTATTGAACTACAATCAAGATTATGCGAGTGAAGTATTTCGGCGGCTTCAATGGCTTCGGGAAGAATCTTTTCAAGATTAGAATTATCCTTATTATTGGCTCTTATATTTCTTGTCGAAAGCACTTCTTCGCGGAGAGTAGTAAAGGGTTGTTGATTATTTATGGCCTTAAGATTGGCAATTAATTTCAATGCTCTAAATGTTTCCCAATTCGGAGAATCGGGAGTCAAAGGCGAAATAGCGTTAAACATTTGATCTTTCAAATCATGAACTGCTGAAGAGGAGGGTTCAATCCATTCCCCTGACGCTAATCTGGTAGATTCTGCCTTATCAAAAACCAAATTTATTTTAATCGGTTTGGGATATTCTACAAAACAACCGGTTCTGAACCAGTAATGCGTCCTCCAATGAAGGCCCGTTGGTTGGATTACCGGTGGAGGATTCCCTCTCTCATTAGCTATTGCTGCTGCGACTAAAGCCGCGCGAGCCGCCCCTGTTCTTAGTGCATGTAATTTTGAATCTTGGTGAGATTTGCCTTCGGGCATTATTACCGACCCATGGCCTCCTGCCAAACAATTAGCAATTGTTAACATGCTTCTATCGTTAATTTTTCTGGCGAATTCGGGGTCCGTTAATCCAGCCTCTATCTCTGCTTTTCTTAGAACGGGTTGTGCACCATTTCTACGTGACCACCATCCAATAATCGGGCCCGTGATTAAATCGTGCCGGCCGAGAGATATTATACGCTTTTTTTGTGTCTTAATCATTACACCGGCATCTACTAATCCATTGATATGAGTTGCCACTGAAATTCTTCCCCCAGAATTTGGAGGGATCTTATCAGATTCGAAAGTACGGAATATTATCGAAGTGCCTGATGAAATCATTATTCGAAATATTTGTCCAAAAAAGTAATTTCCAGGATGACTGCCATCAAGACTATGTGGGGCTTTTTCTAACTTTTTCCGATTGAAATTATGCGCAGCCGCGGATAATTCTGGAAGAATTTCGGGGGCACTGCTAGAGTCCGTCACATACCTTCGAATTAGTATCTGGTTGAGAATACACCGGTTACTTAATTGATTTTTATGTAATTAAGGGGAGATACTCTTCATTTTGGATTCGTCGCTCTAACCAAATAGGGCCCCCAGGTAAAATTGAAAGGAATCCTCCTAAAATCACAGCACGTATATTCCATTTTTGCTGAATATATCCCATACCAAGTAAGG
>DADI01000093.1 GCA_002494975.1 Euryarchaeota archaeon UBA556 | reverse complement strand
TAGAGAACAGGACAAGGAGTTCTTGGTGCAATTAGGCCTTTATCAGCAGTAGGGTCACGATTGACAAAAGTTTCGGGATGAAGAGATTCCATCTTTTTAACCACTGAAGAAGTAATATTTCTTTTAGTCCCTATATTATCAGAGAATCTCCAAGCAATAAGCTCCCAAGTAGAATTTTCAGAAGGTTGCCAAGCCATTGCTGAAGAAGCACCAATCAAACCCCAATCTGAATTTTCAAGACTTAGGACTTTGACTCCTCTAAGACTTTCTCGACGAATGTCTAAATCGACTTTTTGTCTTACTGCTTCCCAATAAAAATTCTCATCAAGTTCTTTGAACGAGAAGATTAAAGCGGGTGAGGTAAGACTATTTTCATCGATTTCTAGTTCGGACAAAAGTTGATTGAAAAAATTAGAAAGTAACTCTTCGAGAAATAAGAGAGATTTTTTAGGGCAATCTATCACACATGCTAATGCACCATTTCCGCGTGTTCTTCGTTCTGCGAAAGGCCATAATCGAACAAGACGTCTTTCAATGATTTCTACATTCTCTATTTGAGATATTTCTTTCAATAAATCATCAAATGTGGCAGTTGTACAACCAGAATCAGGATTATCTGTGTCATCAAGACCAATCCAAACTCGGCATGAATCTGCATGAGCAGCCAAATCTAATCACCTAATATCATAGAGATAACTTGAGAAAGTCCAATATCAGGATCACATCTCAAACCTCGAACACCAAAATTCGTTGCCGCTTCCATATCGACTCCTCTATCTCCAACCATGACTGAACTAGATTCATCAGGCCTGTCTTTCCAGTTGATATCAAATTGAAGATTCATTCTAGAGTTACTCTCTGACGCATCAATAATTTGCCGCCCTGCCTCAAGCATACCAGGATTTGGTTTACGTGCCCAAGAACCATCCCAAGGAGGGTATGGACTATACAAAATTAAGTCAAGATGTGCATTAGAATTTTCATTGAGAAGCAATTCTCTCATTCTTTCATGTATAGAATGAAGGTTCTCAGAGGACCATATCCCTCTCCCGATTGGTGATTGATTCGTTACAATACAAATACGAAAACCTGCTTCCCTTAGAGCCGCTATGGAATTAGACACTCCAGGTAAAATTACTAGTTCATCAGGTGAATTAATATAATTTTCAGAACCCTTATTCAAAACTCCGTCGCGATCCAAATAGGCTATTTTACCCTCCCAATGACCATTAGGGAGAGGTTTTAATTCCAAAGGAGCATCTAAATCGTCACCATCTCTATGAGGAAGAAGCATACAATCACAAGCCATGGTGAGACTTTATTGCCTCCTTAACGATATGATTAACTATCAATTGAATATCTTCGATTCTTTCCATCGACTGAGTTGGAGCTATTACTGCAACATCTACTAAAGCAACTATTTTACCACCAGCCATTCCTTTGTAGTTACCAGTTATCGCGGCAGTCCTACAATCATTTTCTTTAGCGAAATTAATGCCATTAATCACATTAGAGGAATTACCTGAACCCGTATAAGCTACAACCAAATCTCCACTTCTGATAAAAGTTGAAAGTTGTCCAACAAATACATTAGAATATTCTGTATCATTAGCCCAAGCAGTAAATGAAGAAATATTATCAGTATGAGCAATTGTTCTGACTCTCAACTCTTTCGACCAGTCTCCTGCACTATGAGAGGGAGTCGCCGCACTTCCTCCATTACCTATGAAATGGATACTCCCGCCTTCTTTTTTAGTCAACTCTACTAACTCCCAAAATTGCTTCAATGAATCCATAGAAATATCATCAAGAGCCTGCTTTAAATCACTAATATATGAGTCAGCAAAGTCAGAAAAGTCGAATCCCATGGTGAAACCCCGAGTGTACGGATGAGGGCATCCTATTTACGAGTTGAGCGTAGTAGGAGTATCAATGGAGGAGCCTATCGGACTTATCGTCTCTAGTTTTGGAGAGGTAATAGGAGTGAATAAAATGGCTTTGGAATTATTAATAATAATTATTGGTGCACTCTTTTTAGGTCTCAGTTTTTATCGACCTGAGGATAAAAAATCTAATTATTTCGCTGCTTCAGGATGGATTTTTGTCGGAATCTACTTTTACTTACAATCTGATCATTACGTTGAAATTTCCGACCCTGTTTTGATCCTGATGACAGCCAGTGCTCTTCCAGGAGGAATCGCACTAGCCATATGGGAAATTAAAACTGAAAATACGCCAGATGCTTTACAGTGGTTGAGAGGTTGTTTCACTTGGGCGATAATACCCTATTTTGTTATATTCAGCATTCCGTATCTGAATATGGCATTAATTCAATTGACGGCAGAAAGTACTGAATTAATGCTGGAGTTCTCAGGATTAGGGAATTATCACATTGGAGAAATGATGGTGGCCTTGGATGATGGAACAGACATACCCGTATCAGAATGGGAGGGGAATAAGTGGATACTTACAGAGTCACTAGCAGAAGAAGGATTTTATGTTCAATTCTTTGATTCTGATAATAAAGTAATTGTTCAATTCATAATGGCTTGTTCGGGTTTACAATCAATGATTATCTTTGTAGGAGCAATAGGGGCTCTAAGTTCTGTATCTTGGAAAAGAAGAGCAAGAGGGCTTTTGATTGCATTACCTACAATCTATGTCCTAAACATGTTTAGAAACGCAGGAATAGTGTGGTTAACTGAGACTTATCCAGAATGGTCACTGATGGGGGTAGAGATGTTTGACTTCACACATAGCTACGCCGCAAAGGCAATTTCACTATTTGCAATGTTCTTAATGGCTATAGCACTATTCGATTTATTGCCAGAATTGCACAAACATATCATGAAAATTTTGGATCCGATGTTTGATGTAGTTGACAAAATGAGAGGGGTCGAGAAATCATCTTGAACGCAGTTGTTCATATAATTTACCAGTTAATGGCATATCATGCTCCCAAGCAAATTCTTTCATAACCCTGAGTGCTTCTTTTTCTAATTCGGAGTCTCCTACGAAATCCGTAACTTCAATAACACCATCCTTGGTATTAGCTTTGAATGCCGCAATAGGTTCTTCTTTATGGAATACCATATATGCTGAACCAAAACCAAACCTTTCTCTCAGAAGACTACCAAAATAATGTATTAATGGATCTGATGGGGGTACTACAAGGTCTCTAGTTTTCCTAATTCCTTTAAGTCCTTCAAGGATATCTTGTCTACCCCAACAAATATCTTGTAAGTCATCAACAAGGAACCCTTTGATTAGAGTTCCATCTTCTTCGAAAGCATGCATA
>DADI01000071.1 GCA_002494975.1 Euryarchaeota archaeon UBA556 | reverse complement strand
AATAGGTATGTTGTTTTGACAGATGCTGGACGGAATTATCTGGAGAGATTATCTCGTGACTGAAAATAATACTAAAAGAAAAGATTGGTCATATACATCTCACATAGGTGAGGATTTACGAGGCATAGATTTGTCAGGAGCAGATTTGAGAAGAGCGGTATTTGATGGTGCTGATTTAGAAGGAGCAGATCTTTCGGGAGCAGACCTTAGAAAAGCCTCTTTCAAACAAGCAAATTTAATGAAAGCAGCCTTTGATAATGCGGACATGCGAGATGCTATTTTTATTAAAGCTAGGATGAATCTATCAAATTTTCAAGGAACTAAGTTAGATCGGGCAGATTTACGTGGTATAAGAGGAAGGTATGCAATTTGGAGAAATGCCAACTGGTGGGATGCTAAAATGAATGATGATCTCCGTGGTGCTTTATCGAAAAAATGGCCTAAAGAATAACTTTAATTATTTTACAATTATTTTAGAAAGGCCTGTTCGAACCCATTCTGGAACTAATATTTTATCTTTAATTGAATCCATATTTGTACAAACGGTAGTTTGTGTTGCGCTCCAACACAATATCTCATCCTGGTTAAAAATCTCAATAAACCAAGTAATTGATGTATTGCCAATATTTTTTACAGAAATATTACAAACGGCTGTATCGCCATAACTAAGAGGGTGAAGGAAATTTGCTTCGCTATGGACCAAGGGGAATCCTATTCGGTGTTTTTGCAATAATTCGTTGTAATGAATATTACAAGTATATTCCCAAGACTCCTCGTAAAAACGATGGGCTAAATCCCAAAATCTAGGGTAATATACAATGCCTGCTAAATCTACCATGGGGAAATCAATTCGTCTGGATGTGGCAAAAGCCATGCTCTACCGTAATATGTCAAAGCCTTGAAATCTATGGAAGAAGATTTACTTTTGTTCGACTCTTGGGAATTTTTCAGAAGGATTTCTTTGAAAATTTCTAAAGGAGGGGATAAGTAAACCTATAGTAGTAGTCAAAACCATGAATGAAACAGCAATGGAATAAGTTGTCAAGACATTTGTGAGCGATATTAACCAACCTCCAAGAAGTGGCGCAATGGGAAGAAAGATTAGAGAACCTACTGCATCTAAAGAATTTACTCGACCTCGGAGATGTTGATCTACGCTATCGGACATTGCTGTCCTCCAGATTACCATCAAAGAGCCTCCTAGAATACCTTCTAGTAATACGAATATTAATACTGCCCAAAATGGAATTGGCATAGCCCAAAATAGCATACACCATGCAATAGCCCCTATGAAAATATAGAATACCAAACCTCTTTTTTCTTTGGGAACTGGTCTAATACCTGCAAAAGCAGAACCAATCATTGCACCCGCTGCGCCGACTGCTCCAAAAATGCCATATGACCGAGCACCCAAATCTTTCGATTCAATCAAGAAAGGAACGCCTATCTCTATCATTGAGTCCCAAAAATGCCAAAACATGAACATTAAGATACCCGCAAATAACCAAGGCTGGGTTCTGACAAATGATATCGCTTCGGATATCTCTTCACGAAGATTACCTGATGTGTCCTCTCTTTCTACAGGAATTTCAGGAATGGTCCAAAGGATTCCTGCGCTAACTAGGAATGTAAATACATCAAATAATAAACAAGCTTCGAGATTGAAATAGAACAATAAACTAGTACCAACTAAAGGGCCAATCATCCATGCAATTGTCATTATTATGCCATGAATTGAATTCGCTTCGGATAGTAAATTTTCGTCAATTAAATCCGGTAATAAGGCATTTTCTGCAGGAATTGAAAAAGCAGATATTGCACCCACTGAAAAAGCCAGTAATAATAATGTAGGAACTAAAGGAAATGAAAAGAGAAGACAAAATATTGCAATAAAGACTATTCCCGCTTCAACTAAATCTGCCACCAATGCGACAGTTCTTCGAGGTAATTTGTCCACCACCATTCCGGCATATAATAACAATGGTAAATGGCCGAGAAAATATGCTGTCAGTAAATAACCATAGGCAGTTGGTCCTCCGGATTGAGAAACTACCCATGCAATTGAAATAAAGAATATAGAATTCCCCCATGTATTAATTCCTTTTGCAATAAGAAAGCGACGAAGGTAGGGTTCACCCCAAGCTTCTCGCATACTCATAAAAGCGGGCGTTTAGAGTCGCCCTTTCAACTATTGCAATATAAAAATACAAAGTTAACACTAATGCGTAATAATGGCGGACCCACCGCGATTTGAACACGGGTTTAAGGCTCCGCAAGCCCCAGTGATATCCAGGCTACACTATGGGTCCAATGAGCGTTCGAAAGAAGACCCCTGTTTAATTCCGACGGTTGAAAGTTATATGGATTCATAAATCCAAAGGAAGGATTGTTTTCCAACTTGGCTGCGCTAGTTTCTTTGATTTAGGACCATCTCTTGGATTAGGATGTCTATGTAAAAGAACACCATGCATACCTTCAACATTGAATTTAACTCTTAACTCGACCATTCGATCTCTTTCTACTATCTGCATCATCTCAGAGTCAAGTTCGAATGAGGTAGTAGAATCATCATCATCATTATTCTTGATTAGAAGAGTCGTATTATCAATCTCTGCTCGTGGAGAGAAATCATAATCTCTAGGATTTTCCATAATGACCTTCAAATCGGCAATAAGTCGATCTCGAATTGAGACTTTAGTTATCTCCATCTCTTTGACCATAGTAGGGCCACAGAGAATTAGTTGAAAGGCCTTCCCACTAGTGGGTAAGAATTTAGACTCCAGTTTCCATGACTATTGGTATAAGAATTACAAATTCTACTAACAAATCCCAATCATTACCCGTATCTGGATCAACTCCGTCAATTGGTAAATCAGGATCACATTGGTCAGCAGATATTTCCCATATCCAATCTCCTTGACCAAACCTCTGCCCTGGTTGGTTTAACAAATTACTAACTATGGTTGCTGATGAATCGGATTGTGTCGTATAATCGCTTGCAGGTCTTTCATTCATGTTATCAAGAGAAATATATGCAGTCGCATTTTCAGTAATATTATCATGGGTCGTGGAAGTGAAAGTCGACCAACCGGTCAATGGTATATCGAGATATAGTGAAAAATTATCTTCTGGCCACATTATTGGAATAATATCTCTAGCTAGAGTTAATGTTGCATTAAAGTGAATTATTCGGGCACCTAATCCAGGATTATGATCAAAAGATACTGTGTCTCCTTGTTCGAGATATCCGGACCAAGAAAAATCAATAGTTTTCTCTTCCCAACTTACATAATAATTTCTTGAAATAACCATAATTGTCCATTCTTGCGATGAAATCCCGCCTTTATCGTCAATGACGGTTAAGATTCCAGTATGATTTCCCGGCTCTGAAAATTCAACTTCTATAATCGCATCGTTAGCATCAGCATCTCCTGCTGGATTACCATCTCCATCACTATCAATCGTTTTATCAAAATCCCACATATATTCAAGTGACCCCCCGTCTGGATCGAAAGAACTAGATGCATCTATAATTGCAATTTCACCTGTTTTTACATATCCTGGGATCTCAATCTGAATTGTAGGAGGAGCATTCACAAATACGCTAATTGATATCGAATCTGATTCTCCATTGTCGTTGGTCACAGTTAATTCAACTTCAAAACTTCCAGGGGTTAGAAAACGATGACTAATAATTCCGGCTTTGGTCATTCTGGTTTCTCCATCTCCAAAGTCCCAAGTATAATCTGTGATTATTGAAGGAGAAGGAGTTGTTGATTCTCTAGCATCAAAATTTATTACTTCACCTGCATTAATTTCAGGTACTCCAGTTAACGACGAATTCGCATCAGATGTTATTTCAGCAGTCGGAGTCGTTGATGAAAGGCCGGTACATCCAGAAATTGAAACCAACAATATCATACAACATACAGAGAAGGTAGCAATCTTAATCGGTGTCATCGGACATCTGTGCGTAATAAGCCATTCATAGCAATGTTGGATTATTGCACCTAATTATTAAGAAAACAGTATGATTGAAAAAATGCGGATAGATGAGTTCATGGATGGTGCCTCTTTCGACTAGTTGTGTCTGGAGAGATTTTTGCTGGCTTTAGAGTCTTGGGGTTTGATCTGGAGACAACCGGATTCGATGTGAGAAGGGAACGCATTGTCGAATATGCGCTTGTAGGAAGTGAAATAGATGGCAGTCGCATAAATTTACAGTCATTAGTAAACCCTGGAAAAAGAATACCAATCGATTCAACTAATGTGCATGGAATTAAAGATGTTGATGTTAAAAATTCAGGTGATTTTTCGGAACATATTACGAGTATCTCTAGAATGATTGAGGGTGCGATAATTGTTGGGCATAATGTAATCAAATTTGATTGGAAATTTCTTGAAATGGAATGCCTAAGAGCTGGAGTTGAAGTCCCAAGGCCACGTGCAATAATTGACACATATGTGATTGCAAGAAAATTAAAAATACCGGGGAGACATACACTTGGCATACTTTGTGATAAATATGGAATAAATCTAGAGAACGCCCACAGAGCTGATGCTGATGCAGGCGCTACACTATATCTGTTATGGGAAATTATGAAATCGTATCCTAGATTTTTCAGAGGAACTATTGATGATTTACAAGACTCTCTTGCAGGGATTAGAAATCAAGATATTCTCGGTCCAAGTTTAGTGGATCTAGAACCAGTCAGTGGTTCAGGAGGTAATTTGAGAATCAATAACTCAAATATTGTGATTGCTTTTGGGAAATATAAAGGTAGAACCTTAGAAGAGATAAAAAAGAAGGATTCTCGGTATTTGAAATGGTTATTTTCGCCATCTAGCCCTATACCAAAATCAGTTTCAGAAGAATATAGTAGGAAATATCTAGATTAATTCACTCTTATTGATTCTAATAGGGGAGACCATTTGAGAACTTCACTCCAATATCCTAAATGTATGATTTTACCTTCTGCACGTGCACTACCAAGGTATATTGGGCCATCATATTCTGAAGATATTAAGTCAGAAATTTGCTCGAATGCACTATCTTTGAGAAATCCTCCAAATCTTATTTCGGATTCGGTAACCTCTCCTTCATCTCCAGCTGCAATTTGTCTTTCAAATAGGGCTGCACCTGATGTTTCATCGAATCGAATTAATTTAACAACTTCATCACGGAACATAGTAGAATCGGAAAGTTGACCATTGTTTCGAGCCACCCACCAATCAGGACACCACGCTTTGAATTCACAAAAACCACATACATTTGGCCCTGGTGTTCCAAGAAAAGGAGATTTTGTGAGTTTCATCATTTCCCATGCTGTTCGAGCATCGTCCAATACCGATTCACCATCAGCAGAGTATACTTCAGTATTAGCAGAATACCACCCTTCAGCAGTAACTAGGGGATGTTTCGGTGTTGTTTCTTTTAACAAATCTCGATAAAACAACAGTTGCCTTACCACTCGTTCGTTGAGATCTTTTTTAGGAGGTTTTCCCGTTTTTAAATCTGCAACTATCCAGCCTTTAGATTTACCATTTACATCTAAATCATCGACTAATAAGTCCAACCTTCCAATTAATTTTCCATCCTCTGAAGCCAAACTACCTTCATTTAGCAATAAAATAGATTGTAGATTTTTCCAATCACGAATTGAAACTTCGGAAAACTTTTTTTTGTCGAGAGAAATCCTTGTAAAAAGAATATTTAATGCGCCAATAAATCCTTCTCGGGCTTTACTAATTAGATGAGGTTTCCATTGAGGCTTTCGTGGAGTTTCTAAAAATAACTTTTTTTCGATTTTCCAGTGCTTATCTAAAATCTCTTTCATAGATTTTGATAACCACTCTGTCTCTAGATCATCTCTGTCTGTAACATCAAGATTACATATTTCTTCCATTGAATTATGTATGGCATTTCCTAACGAAGCAGGCATACTTGCTCTGCGCGGTAAACGCTGTCTAGATAGCCAATATTTTCGTGGACATTCTTCAAAACGATTCCAAGAAGAAGGTGACAACTGGTGTGAAATAGGAATTCTTTCCATTTTTTTTTCAACCCGCCTGATTACTCGATGTTATGCTCGGGATGACATAAGGATTAACACCATCGGCCGGTTACTGTCTAACAATGACGTCGCAACCTGAGGTTCAAGTTGATTCCGAGATTGATGTAACAGGAGCCCTCGTGGTCAATTGTTTTCCATCGCTGGGTTTTGTCAGCAGTATTGTTGCGCATTACTTAGTAGATAAGTTGGAATTAAAATTAGTAGGAGGCGTGAGACATCCATCATTACCTGCTGTTTGTTTAGTTCAAGATGGAATGCCATTGCCTCCATTGAGGTTCTACGCAGGTGAACCAATATGCAACATGGAAGAATGTAATAAAGTGGTTCTAATCGCTTCTGAAATACAAGTCGCGCCTGAATTATGCTTACCACTTGCAGGGTCTCTAATTGACTGGATAAAAGAATCAAATGCGAGTGCTGCAATAATGATAGATGCTTATTCACCTGGAATTGAAAATAAACATACTATCTTTGATGAAGATGATTCAGATGGGTCTTTACTAGGTATAGGGGCCATTGAAGAATCTCATAAAATACTAAATGATCTAAAAGTCCCTCTCCTAAAACAAGGAATTGTTGGAGGGATGACGGGAGTAATGATGGGCGAAAGTAGGAGAAGGCGAATTAATACTGTAGCTATGTTAGCAGAAGCCTCCGGAGAATTTGGGAACGGTTCGATACCGGATTCAAGAGCTGCAGCTAGAATAATTAATTGCTTAGATAAGTTACTCCCTGCAATACAATTAGACTCAGAACCATTGTTAGAAGAGGCGCAGAGAATCGAAGAACAGATTAGAGAAATGATGGCAGCACAATTGAATCCTGGTGCTGAAAGTGTAGCAGGTGAAAGTTCGAATATGTATGGATAATTAAAAATCCATCAAAGATTTTTGAATATTAGTAGAAGAGCCTTCATTAGGTTTTTCTGATTGTAATAGTTTACTAAATTCATCTTCAGTAAGTATTGTAACACCTAAATTTTTAGCATTTTCTAATTTGGAACCCGAAGATTCTCCTGAAATTAAATAAGTTAGATTATTAGAAACCGACGAGACTACTTTACCTCCATTTGATTTGATCAAAAGTACTATTTCTTTTCGAGGAAGTGTCAGAGTCCCGGTTATGCAAAAAGTGCTTCCATTGAGATGTCCGACAGATTTTGATTTCAATTCTGGAGAAATATATAATTGGTTAGAAAGTTCTAATACTGAATCTATTCTTAATGCCAGACCATCCAGTATCTGCCTTGCTACCGTTTCACCCACGCCATCAATTTCGGTTAATTCCCTTACTGCGCGATTATGTTTGTACAATATGCCTTCGTTATCTCGACCAATTTCTTCATTTCTTAAACTCACTAATTCTAATAGATTTTCAATAGTTTCAACCTTAGTTGCTACAGAAGTAGCTATTTCAGGACCTATTCCCGGTAATCCAAAAGCAGAAAGAAATTTTCCAAGAGTTAAATTTTTACTAGATTCAAGTTCTTTGATTACATTAGTTGCGGACTTAGTAGCCATTCGTTCAAGACTGGATACGTCTCTAATATTGAGGCGGTAAAGATCGGGAAGAGATTTTACTAGACCTTGAGAACATAATTGTTCTGCTAATTTCTCACCTATCCCATCCAACTCTAGTGCCCTACACCAATACAATATTGTTCTCTCTAAACGAGATGGACAATTTAGATTAGTACAACGAATAAATGCGCCTTCTTCTATTAATTTAGTGGAACAGCGTGGACATAATGAAGGGATTAAAATAGACGTATGAGGTGGTAAATTCTCATTGAAAATGTCACCATTAGAATGCGTTCTATTTTCTAAGTCGGATGGTTCGGCCTTATCGATTACCTCGATTATTTTAGGGATTACATCTCCTCTTCTAACAATTCTGACCTTGTCACCAATAGAAATCATCAATCGACTTAATTCACCCGCATTATGTAACGTCACATTTTCAACTGTCACTCCTGAAACTGCAACAGGGGCTACTCGGGCAACGGGCGTTACAGTACCTGTTCTTCCAACTTGCCAATCAACATTCATCAGAACAGTAGTCGCTTCTTCAGGAGGGAACTTCCAAGCCAGGGCCCATCTTGGATGATGTGCCGTCATCCCTAGTAATTCTCTTTTAGATAGTAAATCTAACTTTATTACTACCCCATCTATTTCCCATTCGGCATCTTTTCTTTGATTAGTCCAATGTTCTGTTATTGAGATTATCTTCTGAGTAGTTAAATCATCATCATTTGCAGAGGCAACCGTATTTCCAGCTATTCCTATACCTATTTTTGAAAGCCAATCATTAGATTCAGAATCAAAAATAAATTTTGGAGGTGGGGGGCTGTCTGGGTGACGGTTATTATTATCAGGAAATTTGACATCATAAGCTAGAAATTTTAGATCTTCTGCACTAGCTTTACCCGATTGAAGAGTTTTTTGACGCAGACATCCTGCGGCCAAATTACGAGGATTAGGGGCGATAGAGGAATATTTTTCTCTAAAAGTCAGTAATGGCATAATTACCTCGCCACGTATATGGCAATCACCTTTCCAACTAATTGATTCCGGGACATTAGATATCCGTCGTGCATTTGCTGTGACATCTTCTCCTCTAGTCCCATTCCCTCTTGTTGCCGCTCTGACTAATCTGCCTCTTCTGTATTCTAAGGAAAGTGCTGAGCCGTCAAGTTTCGGTTGACACACAAATTGTCGCCCTTGTGAAGTAGTTTCACTGACAAAATGCCTAATCTCATCAATTCCAGTTGCTTTATCTAAACTTCTCATTGGAAATAAATGGTCTACTTTCTTGGACCCCGGTGTGGAATCTGAACCAACTCTATCTAGTTGAGGATTTAGAGGATCTAGATTCTTTAATTCCGACCATAATAAATCGAATTGTGCGTCTGAAATAATTGGCTCGGCCTGATTATAATAGAGGTCAGAATGGTATGATATTTGGCCTACTAACCAAGAAACAAGCTCCTGCTTGTCCATACCTGTTGGGCGCTCATCGACCATACCTATTGAGGAGAGGCAGACGCCTTGAACATGCGTATTGAGACATTAGAATCACATTGCATAAGCTGACACTTTACTGGTGGGCCAGCCAGGATTTGAACCTGGGTCGCGCGACCCCCAGCCGCGAAGTATAGACCAAGCTAACCTACAGGCCCCAAGTGTTCTACGGGGGTACTTATTTGTTCAAAACCCTAACTTAACTGTAAACTCAGTTCTCTCGAGCAATGCTGAACGGTGCTATCTCATCGATCAAATCGATATGAGCAACGAACATTCGACGGCAGCAATACCTTTCAATACCAAGATTATCTAATGTAATCTGGGGATCTTCACCATTTACTACTGCTTCTTTGTATTCTTCGTACTTGTGTGCAATAACTTTGCCACAACTCCAACAACGGACTGGTATCAACATATCTTTTCACCTCATCTGTAAGATTTTTGCCATTTGGCACGAGCACCGCGGCCCATTTGATGCTTGGGTTCTTTGCGTCTTGGATCGTTAACAAGAAGGCTACGGTCAAATCTCAAGTATTCTTCACGTAATTCATCATCTTCGCCTGCTTTACCACGGTTCCATTTCACTAATCCTCGGGCAATAGCGGTCCTGATTGCGTCAACTTGACCCATCTGGCC
>DADI01000055.1:1354-3940 GCA_002494975.1 Euryarchaeota archaeon UBA556 | reverse complement strand
ACGACTGCCACCACTTGAGCGACGACTACCGCTTGAGATTCGTACCCTCCTTCTACTTCTCCGACGATGGAACCATGGTCTCCTATACCATGGGCTTCCATAATACACTCCTCCCATTATTCCTCCACCATGGTGGTAATGATGTACCTCATTACTGCCGTTAGATTCCGAACTTTCATATTGGTCATTATTCCCTTCAAAATACATAAAGAACAGTAAACTTAGCAAAATAGGGAGTAAGCAACACAGTCCAAAGAATGCCAAAAATGCACCACTATCACTGGGTGTTTCCATTTGACTAATTCCATTATCATCAAGCTTGTACCAAACCGTGACCGGGTGACCCAATGGTAATGTCTCATTCTCAACAATTTCTAAACAATAATCGTCCCAATTTCCTAGGAACCAATCAAATTCTTCGCCAATGTATTCCGTTCCTAATATGGAGTAATTATAGATGACATTTGCTCCACAATCATATGTGTAATAGTATATGCAGTCGTAGTATTCATCGTAATACTCATCGTATAGACAATCTTCTTCCTCTATTTCCCACTCCCACCATTCAGTACCTTCTAAGACGGTACCATCAGCCGTCCCCCAAATTTCATCAACATCTGGTATCAATATTGAAGCAACAATTGATCCTACAAGTCCTAAAGAAACAATAATTGCTACAAAAAGATATCCTGGGTCATCAGTCATCCAACTAAATGGGCCTTCTTTCTTTGATTGATTCATCACAGCGCCTTGATTTATCGTTGCAGGAGTAGGGTTTCCAGCTTTTGTTTCAAGCATTTCTTGATTTATCTTATTCATATTGAATTCATGCTGTGCTTGCGCCATTTCTTCTTCTCTTTTGATTTTCATCATTTCAGTATGGTTCATCATTTCTTCTACTTCTTCTTTAGAACCAAGTTCTTCCTTTTCCGATTTTCCCTTGTCCCACCATCTGTCGTCTGGCATTGTAAAATCTCCTATTTTATACCCCTTCTAGTAATGCTTACTTATTCAATATTGACCTGAAATTTAGGCATACGTGATTAATTTATGTAATATCTCCCGTCTTCTTCTCTAATATTCTCTGATTTAATATGCCCTTTAAGGTGCGATAATGTTTGATCGATTAGTAAGGCTGGATGTGCATCTGGAGTATCTTCATACGATTTTTTAGCAATCGATTCTAGCTCTTTATAATTATTTTTCACAGCATTATACACTAACATATGCCTTTCATTTCTGTGAGTAATATATCTGTTTAGTAATCTCTGAGGGTTTGCTGAGAACGGACCATGTCCTGGGAATAATAATGGAGGATTCAGATTTTTGATTCTTTCTAATCCTTCTAAGTATTGATTCATATCTCCATCACTTGATGGTACTAGAATAGTCCCAATTACAGTCACATTATCTCCACTAATAATACCTGCATCTCCTACCAAACAGATATGCCCGGGGCAATGCCCATGAGTCTCTATTACGCTCCAAGATATCGACTCCCCCTTTCCGATTAATTTGAAATCATCTCCTTCTTTCAGGATTTTATCCGATTCACTTTTAGGAATTATTTCTAATGTCTCTTTACTCGTCCATATGGGTGCTTGATATATCTCTGATATGTTCTCCAAGTCTCCAATATGGTCAGGATGTTTATGAGTAAATATTGTTGCAACAATTTTACTTCCTGTACTTTCAATTTCTCTGACCTTATTCCTCAATATATCTAGTGCCTCTTTACTTTTTGCAGCAGGATCTACAATTATTCTCTCTCCTCCAGAGACTCCTAAAACGTAACAATTAGTGTGTGTTGCAGGAGGTAATGTTTGAGTTGGTAAGGGTAAACATTCAACTCCTGGTGCAAATTCTAAGATATGGTACCCTTTTGATGGATTCTCATGTAACTTTTCAAATGCTGAGATTAAATCTCCTCGTTCATTAATTGCTTGAACAATGTCTCTTGTTAGAGTAACTTGTGGGGGGGGTAATCTTACTTCATTTTTTAACCAAAAATCTAGTAATTCTTTAGGTTGCCACCATCTATATTCATCAAATTCAGATAATCCCTCGGGAAATCGTGGCTCAATCTTAGAGTCACCTATAGATAAATGATGAAAAGTATTTGTGAATCGAACAGGAGCCAAAGGAGGCATAGTACGTTCAGCAACGATTTGCGAGTTAAAATTTTCAATTTTGAGTAAATTTTGTTTAACGAAACTACTCCATGCATTTTTATCTTCACAAATACTATTTTGTATGTTTTCATCTACTAATTCTAGTGACCCCTCACCATCAGGTGCGAAACCAACTTCTTCAACTAATTCTCTTAGTAAAGTAATAGTCGAAACTGGGTCTTCAGTATGAGATAACCAATCAGGATTTTCCTCTGCTACTTGTCTATCAACTCTGCTAACTCCTCCTCCAGGAAATGCCCAGAAATCAGGGAAAGCAGGAACTTCTGATACACGATGGCACAATAATATTTCTTCCTTTCCAGAATTATTTCTACTAATAATTAGAGATGCAGAGGGTCTTGGTATTGCCACACTAGCCAGTGGTAATTCCACGCCTTCCGGTAACTCGCCCATG
>DADI01000055.1:0-1328 GCA_002494975.1 Euryarchaeota archaeon UBA556 | reverse complement strand
GATAGTGTGACGATAGGTCATACCGATGCTGAAGATGGTTCGAAACTTTTTGAAATAGTAATGCCAAGATTCGGTTTAGGTGTCTGGCAGATGGATAAAAATGAATGTAAGTCATCTATCATACATGCACTTAATCAAGGATATAGATTAATTGATACTGCAACTGCTTATGGTAACGAAGAAGCGGTTGGTGAAGCTATACGTGAATCTAGCATTCCTCGAGAAGAGATATTTATAGTTACTAAATTACGAAGAGTACATGCAACTGGATATGATGAAACACTGCAGAGATGTCGCGAGAGTTTAGCACTTTTAGGTCTCGATTATATTGATCTTTATCTTGTTCATGCGCCCCCTGAAGATATTTCTGCTCGAGAAGATGTATGGAATGCAATGGAAGAATGCATGAAAATTGGCTTAACGCGTGCAATCGGCGTCTCTAACTATGGGGCAGCGCATCTTCGAGATATGCGTGATTACGCGACAATTTTACCTTCAGTTAATCAAATAGAAATCCACCCTTGGTTACAAAGGCCTGAGTTGAGAAAAGCCACAATCGATATTGGTGCGATTCCAATGGGATATTCTCCATTAGCAAGAGGGCAAAAAGTAAATGATGTTAATATAGAGAAAATAGCCAATTCGATAGGCTGTACTTCTGCTCAAGCCGCAATAAAGTGGGTTTATGACACGGGTGCAATAACAATTCCTAAATCGAGTAATCCAGATAGAATAATAGAAAATTTGCAATCATTGAATTTTGATATATCTGGTTTTGAAAAAGAATTTAATTTGCTTGAAGAATTCTATATTTCGGGCTGGGACCCTACTACTGAACCTTGAGTGTGATGATATGAAAAAGCCCGAAACTATTGAAGAAGAATTAGAAATTATTGCAGCAGCTATAGATGCAGGTATTGATCCTTTTCCTCCAATAAAAGAATCTAAACCTTGGGGGAAAATAGCACTGGGTTGGTTCATGATAATAATGATGTTAAGTTGGGTATCTCAGATACTAAATCGTTCTCTAGATTTTTGATTACAGATGCCTAGTTCATCTTTTGGATACCATTTCTAACTATGGTAATTATGATCACAATAATGCCTAGGCTCATACAACAACAACCACATAATATGTCGTCAATTGCATCAGAAGAATCAAATCTTCCTGAAGTACCACTAAGAAATAATAACATTCCAAAAATCACAGAAATTATACCAACAAGAAGTGGATTATTCGAATTATTTTTCTGATCAGATTTTTCTTCTTTGTTATTGGCCTCTAATTTGTGATAAAGCCCTCCTTTTTTGATCCATTCTGGATTTGT
>DADI01000078.1:289-5357 GCA_002494975.1 Euryarchaeota archaeon UBA556 | reverse complement strand
TCTAAGTAGGCGTCGTTTGAGATTCTATGTGCATCTCTCATTAATTCTAATGTGTTGGAGATATATTTTACTTCTTCATTCACAATATCACTTGTAATACTCTCTTTATTAGAGCTCATTGTGATTAATCTAGATATCAAGTCAAGCATAATCTTCGCACCCTCATTATGGCTATATATCCACCCTTTGTACAAGTTCCACAAGAACTCCACCCGTGGATTCTGGATGGACAAAAGCGATTTTGTGCCCTCCGGCACCTTCCATGGATTTTTTATTTATCATACGTACACCTTTTCCGATTAATTTTTTTATTAATTCATCTATATCTACTACCGAGATTGCTAACTGCTGAATCCCCTCTCCTCTTTTGGAAATGAACTTTGCAATGGGTGAATTCTCAGATAAGGCTTCTATGAGTTCTACTTTAGAATGAGTGTTTCCACCATTTTCATTATTACCATAAAACATTCTAATTTTCACATCTTGTTCCAAATTAATTTCATCGTCCCCTGGTTTCATTCCAATTAACTTCCAAAACTTAGAGGCTTGTTCAATATCTTCAGTTGCAATACCAATATGATCTATTCTACTCATCTAAACACCACTCGGAGAAATCCATGTTCCAAATACTTCTCTCATGATACCATTTACTTCGCCAACTGTAGCTCCTGATTTCAGAGCATCAATCAATGGTGGCATGACATTATCGTCTCCTTGACAAACAATTTTTAGTTTATCTAATTTTTCAGATACTAAGGTGTTATCTCTAGAAGTACGATATGAATTTAGTTTTGAGATCTGCATGCTCTCATTATTTGAATCAATTTTTAATCCAAGATTCATATTATCCGACTCTTCTATATTCGTATTTACTCCAACAACAAGTAAGTCTTTAGCTTCAGTGTCCTTAATTTCCTTCCAAGCACTTTCATGAATCATTCTTTGTTGGATGCCAGACTTTAAACAATTTAAAACACCACCTTTATCTTCTAATTCAAGAATCATTTCATAAGATTTATTCTTTATCTTAGTAGTTAATTCTTCTACTAGATAAGAACCTGCTAGAGGGTCAACTACGTCTGCAACTCCAGTTTCTAGAGCGATAATTTGTTGAGTTCTAAGTGCAATTTTGACAGACTCATTGGTCGGTAATCCAATGGCTTCATCGTAACTATTTGTATGGAGGGACTGAGTGCCACCTAATACTGCTGAAAGTGCTTGGTAGGATACTCTGACCGCATTATTGATAGGTTGTTGTGCTGTTAATGTAACTCCTGCTGTCTGGGTATGGAATCGAAGCTGAGATGATTTGGGGTTTTTAGGGTTAAATCGTTCATTTACAAGTTCATACCATAACTCTCTAGCGGCTCTAAATTTTGCTATTTCTTCAAAGAAATCGTTATGGCAACCAAAGAAGAATGACATACGAGGAGCAAAATCGTCAATGTCTAAACCTGCTTTTACTGCCTCTTCTGCATAGAAGATTCCATTTGCTAAGGTCAATGCTACTTCTTCTACAGCTGTTGAACCGGCTTCTCTGATATGATATCCACTAACCGAAATTGTATTCCATTTTGGTGTATTAATATTACACCACTCGAACAAATCAGTCGTCAGCCTTATTGATTCTTTAGGGGGATAAACATACAAACCTCTAGCAATATACTCCTTGAGTATATCATTTTGAACTGTCCCCCTCAATTTTTCTCTAGGAATTCCTTGATTATCAGCGGTTGCAACATACAGCGCTAGTAATGTAGTAGCTGGGGCATTAATTGTCATTGAAGTAGAAACTTCTCCTAAATTTATATCAGCAAACAAAGTTTCCATATCTTCTAGAGAATCAATAGGTACACCTACTTTCCCTACTTCTCCTAGAGAATCTTCATCATCTGAGTCCATTCCTAATTGCGTAGGCAAATCAAATGCCACTGATAATCCTGTTTGCCCTGATTCGAGTAGTAGCTTGAAACGCTGATTTGTTTCATTTGCTGTAGAAAAACCTGCATATTGCCTCATTGTCCATAATCTATCTTTGTACATTTTACTATGTATACCTCTAGTGTATGGAGGTTTTCCTGGTATACTTCTGCCCTCCAAAGGGACGTCAGATTCCAAGGAGGTTTTGTATGTGGAAATATCATTTCTAGATAAACCACTACGAGTAGTTGATCTGCTCTTACGTGCTACCACGTGTCTGGGAATGTATCACAGCAAATGAATTATGTGATTTGATTAGTGATGATGTCCGCCATGTCCATGTACATGTCCATGACTTATTTCTTCATCCTGAGCGGGTCTAATTGACATAATTTCTATATCAAAAGTCAATGTTTTTCCGGCCATAGGATGATTGAAATCTACTGTTACTACATCTCCTTCGATACCCGTAATTTCTACAGGTGTCGGCATACCTCCAACTTCTGCTTGAAATCTCATACCTACTTCCAAATCTACATTTTCTGGGAACTCTGCTTTGGATCTTTGCATGACTGCCTCTTCTTGTCTTGGACCATATGCTCTATCTGGTTCAAGAGTGAAGGTTCTTTTCTCACCTACAACTGCACCTAATATTTCTGCCTCAAAACCAGGAATCATTTGTCCATGACCTACTAGGAATGTCAATGGCTCACGTTCTAATGAACTATCAAAAACTTCATCAGTACCATGAAAATATCCATGATAATGCACATCAACTACTGTATTACTTTCTACTACTATTTTCTCACCTTCTAATTGTATAATCATCTATTACTTTTTCAAGTCTTGATTTTTGTTCTTCATTAATCGCGCCTTCATTGAATTTTTCTTCTAAGAATACTTTGGCATCTGAAGAAGTTTGTCTTTCTCCTTTAGCCCAAATTGTCCCCAAAAGATTTGATCTATGTTCATCTGCGACATTGATGTCCTGTAATAATTTACGCATTTCATACTTATATTCCATATGCCTGCTTCTATTCAATCTCTTAGCTCTATTCGCCGGCTGATAACTAGACTTAGGCGCTCTTCTCCTTCTAGGAGCAGGTTTTACTACCTTTTCTTTAACTACTTCTTTCGGTTTAGGTACCATCGCTCTTTTTCGACTCTGTTCTATGAGAGCAGCGGCCCTATCACTTTGGACATTATTTCCTTTAACTACAGTTTCCTTTTTCTTAATTTGCTTTAAACCTCTACTTTTCTTTGGTTTAGTGCCTAAAATTTGTTCTGCGATAATTTCTTTATTGTTTATTTCTTCAGTAACTATTTCTGGCGTTACTGTTTCTTCAACTATTGTTTCTTTAATAACTGCCTTCTCGACAATTTTCTTCGTAATTTTTTCCGCTACCTTCGGCTCCACTTTCTTTTTTTGTATAGGCTTAGGTATACTACCTACGGCTTTTGGTGGTGCCGAGACTACTTTAGGAGGTGAAGGATTAGTAATTGGTGCTTTTTGAGCCTTTTTCGGTTCAGTTTTTGCACCAGGACTGAAGACGTTTTTTGGTGCCCTTCTCGGCGGCCCTCTCCTTCGTTGCCCTCTCAAGATACTCAATCTCCATCACATGGCCTTCGAGTGCCTTAGATAAGGCTTCTCAATAGACAAATCAATTCCAAACTACTTCTGCATGGTCTGTTCTCATAGATGGATCGATGGCACTGTCTTCTAATTTTGTCACTAAATTATGTTTCAGCATCTTTCTTCCAAGTTCAGCGATCATAGTTCCATTATCTACACAATATTGTTTTTCTGGCCAATAAGCCACAGCTCCACGGTCATTGCACATTAATTCAGACATTTTTCGTATCCTTTCGTTACATGCAACTCCTCCTCCAAGTAACAGCTCCTTTTTCCCTGTATGTGCAAGTGCTCTTTCAGCAACTTCTATGCAACTTGAGAACACGTGTTCTTGTAGTGACCAGCATACTTCTTCTAAAGAATGTCCATCTGATATCTTTTGTACTGCTGCAGTTAATATGCCTGAAAATGATAAGTCCATCCCTTGTACTGAATAAGGTAGAATTATGTTATCAAGGCTAGTGACTGGATTTTTTTTCTCCCATTCTAGAGCTAATTTTTCAATTTTAGGACCCCCTGGGAATGGGATTCCTTGTGTCCTAGCAAACTTATCTAGCATATTTCCAATACCAATATCTAGAGTTTCACCAATGACTCGATATCTACCACCTTTTCTGGCAATTACTTGAGTATTCCCCCCACTAACATATAGTAGCACAGGATCTTCACAACCTGTTTGTAATCTACCAATTTCTATGTGTGCTACGCAATGATTTACTCCTATTAGAGGGACTTCTAATTTTTCAGATAACGATCTGGCTACGGATGCGCCGACTCTTAGACAAGGTCCTAATCCAGGCCCTTGACTGAAAGCAATGGCATCAATCTCCTTAGTATCTAGATTATTGTGCGAAATAAATTCTCTAAATTTCTCCCCTGAAATAACCGAATGATGGTCCGCAGCTTCGCGGGGATGTATTCCACCTTTTTCTGGACGAAATAACGCAGAGGACGATGAAATAGTCTTCCCATCTTGTAAAACACCACCAATTGAAAATGTATGAGCGGTGCTTTCAATACCCAAAATGACGCCCATTACTATACCCGAGAAGGAGAGGCCTTTCAAGCATCACGCCTGTCGGGTGTCATGGGACTCCTATTATTCAACATTGGAGAACTTGCTAATTTGGATTCAGGAGATGTTTCCAAACCACTCTCTGGAATATCCATGTCAGACAGAGAAAATCTAGTTTTAGAGCCTGGATATGCTATATTGATTGACAAGGGCCTAATTAGTAAAGTGGCACCGGAAGAAGAAATTATTGGAGAATATGCACCAGATTTCTCAAATGGAAAATCAGATGTAATTGATTTATTAGATGTTAATGGCAATGCAATAATACCCGGTCTAGTTGATTGTCATACGCACCTGCTCTGGACTGGAGACAGATCTAATGAAATGAACCTCCGTCAGAATGGAAGTACTTACCAAGAAATTTCTGCCCAAGGAGGCGGGATTAATCGAACTGTAACCTCCACAAGAAAAGCTTCGAAACAAGAATTAATATCATTAGG
>DADI01000078.1:0-222 GCA_002494975.1 Euryarchaeota archaeon UBA556 | reverse complement strand
AAATAACATTTGTAATGTGTTACCGACTTGGCTAGGTGCTCATGATTTTCCGAAAGATAAATCTAAGCAAGAGTATATGGAAGAACTAATTAACGTTCAATTACCAATTGTTTGCGAGAATAATTTAGCGAAATGGGTTGATGTATTTTGTGAACCTGGATGGTTTAATCTTGAAGAAACAGAATCAATAGTTAATGCAGCAAAGGAGTTAGGATTGAAAAG